>JBEGMH010000084.1:0-21364 GCA_041183125.1 Bacteroidota bacterium
AACCAGAAGCGGTACGCTGCCCGGGCGGCTTGCACATCGCCGCCTTCGGCTTCGAGGGTGGCGAAGCACTGCCCTAACATTTGTTGCCAGGATTCACTGAACACTCCGGGCGTTTGGGCCATTTGCCGCGCGATGTGCAGGGCCAGTTCCTCGTCGAGCGGCTTTAGGGAGAGGGACAAAAACTCCATCACTTTGTAGGGGTCCAGAGGCTCCCAGAGGAATACGGGCACCAGTTTGAGTGCCTGTAGTGCCGGTCTTGCGAGGGATATGGATTGCAGTCCCAGGCTGGGAAGGCCTTCTAGTACGAGGGCGTTGTCGAGGGAGCGGGCAGGGCCGGCCAACAGCAGGGTCGGTTGTTTTTCCGGGTGCTTGCGCAACCAGGCTGCGATGAAAGCTGCCAAGTCGGTATCCCTTTTTCCGCGGATCCAAATCAGGGAGCCGTCGCCGATCAGGGGTGTCGTTGGGGGCGTACCACACAATAAACGCTGGAAACGCCCGAGGTCCGAGTCTGCGGGAGCGCAGGGAGCGGGATTTTCCCCGTACGTTACGGCTACGCCTAGTCCCTGTAGTTTTCTCATGAGGCGTTGCCAAACGGGGGGCAGCAAATCGGCGGGCAGTTGTACCTCGACGGCAGAAACCGGTAGGTGGCGGCGACCGAGGGCTTGGTAAACCCGGTCAAAACGATCGGCAAAACCAGGGGCAAGACCAGTTTCCCGGGCTTTCAGCCGGGTCAGTACAGCAAGGCGCTCCGGGGTATGATCGTCTTGCAGGAAATCCCAGCCTGCCAACAAGAGCTCATCCCGTCGGGACAAGAGTTCCTCGGCAACAGCAAAAGGGTCGGCGAGAAAAGAGGCTTGATAAAAAGCTCCGCCCTGTTCCTCGAGGTCGAGCTGCAAAAATTGGCGAAACTGTTCTATGCGCAGGTAGGCTGTATCGTCCGCTGGCGTGCCCAGCCCCATGGACTCCTCAAAAAACCGGACGAAACCTTGGGGGCCCAAGCGCCAGACGCCAGCTTCGGGAGGCATGTTGCTGTGGCTTGAAGCATAGTCGAAGCCCAACCCAAAAACGATGTAGGCAGGAGTCGGATTGGATAGTGGTTTCACGATTAGCCGCCCGTTTCTTTTTGCAGCTTCTGAATTTGCGTTTCCCAATAGCGCTTTTGGTCCTTGATCTCATTGGCATCGCAAAAATCGGTGAGCTCCAGAATGGTTTCCCCGGTCACCGGAGCCTCTACGATTCGGAACTCGAAGTACTCGTCCCGGTTATCCGCTTCCAGCCAGCGGAAGCGGAGCAATTCGTCTTCTATATCTTCTACCAACTCAGCTTCCTCGCTCATGCCGCTCCACGAAAAAGAATACGTATGCCCGTTGATATCCACTTCGTCACAGAACCAACGCACCAGACATGCCGGGGTCGTGAGGAACTGGTACAGTATGGTCGGCGACGCCCGGAAAATGAACTCCATATCTATTCTGACTCGTTTCATAGGCCTGTCTTTTGGCAAGGTTATTCGGACAAGCACTCGAATACCCCCTGCGCGCAGCACCCTGTGGCGGCACGGGCATACCCTTTTTTGAACGTATTGTGCTAAGTTGTTGTCCTTTGCCGCAATAAAAAATAAAAATCCGAAAATTCCAAACACTATGGTTTTTTTCGCATCTTTCTCTTAGGCAGGAAACTTTTTACAGGCATTGCGCTTTCTATACTTGACAGGACAATGAATATCCGGTACTTTTGCGCCTTGGTACTACACGCCACTTGCCTTCCGTGAACATACATTGTCCTAAAAAGTTTTCTTATCCCAATACGTTTATAACAATATTTCGTTTTTATTTGCCGCTCCAAATAAAATCCTGCAAGTAGTTTGATATAGGAAAACGTAGCGCAAAAAGGCTTTTTAATGAGACAGTTAAAGATCACGAAATCTATTACGAACCGCGAGAGCCAGTCCCTGGAAAAGTATCTGCAGGAAATCGGCAAAGTGGATTTGCTCACACCGGAAGAGGAAGTTGAATTAGCCAAACGCATTAAGCAAGGCGACCAGGCAGCCTTGGAAAAACTGACCAAAGCAAACTTGCGCTTTGTAGTCTCGGTGGCGAAACAATACCAAAACCAGGGTCTATCGCTCAGCGACCTGATCAACGAGGGCAACCTGGGCCTCATCAAAGCTGCCCAGCGCTTCGACGAAACCAGGGGATTCAAGTTCATTTCCTATGCGGTTTGGTGGATTCGCCAGTCCATCCTCCAGGCCCTGGCTGAGCAATCGCGCATTGTGCGCCTACCTCTGAACAAAGTAGGCTCCCTCAATAAAATCAATAAAGCGTTTTCCGAATTAGAGCAGGAATTCGAACGTGAACCGTCTCCTGAAGAGTTGGCGGAACTCCTGGAAATCCCTACGGAGGAAGTAGAAACGACCCTTGGGGTGGCTGCCCGCCACGTCTCCATGGATGCTCCCTTTGTGGAAGGGGAAGACAACTCCCTGCTCGACGTCCTTGAAAACAACAGCACACCAGGCACCGACCAGGAACTCGACTACAACGAGTCCCTGCGCCGCGAAATCGAACGCTCCCTGAGCACCCTGACCGACCGGCAGTGCGATGTCATCAAACTCTACTTTGGCATCGGTGTCGAACACCCCATGTCCCTGGAAGACATAGGCGAAAAATTCGGCCTCACCCGGGAACGCGTACGCCAGATCAAAGACAAAGCGATCAATAAGTTGCGCTCCGCCAACCGAAGCAAGCTGCTCAAAAATTATCTCGGTTCTTAACCCTGCGGGAATAAAATAAACGGATGCCTGTTGTTTAATTTTGCGAAGCAAAATCAAACAACAGGCATCCGTTTGAAATATTTCCTGGTGGCCGAGCCCCTATTCATCCTCGAAAGAAATAGTTTTCTCCCCTTCTTCCAATATTTCCAGGGGGCGGTTCAGGCTTTCCTGAAGGGCGATGAAGGTCTCGGTGCGCTGGATACCGCCGATGTGTTGTATTTTGTCGTGCAGCACATCGCGGAGGTGCTTGGTATCCCGGCAGACCAGGCGGATGAAGATGCTGTAGATACCGGTCGTGTAATAGGCCTCCACCACTTCGGGGATTTTGGCCAATTCTTTGGCTACTTCGTCATACAGCGAGCTTTTATCGAGGTAAATACCTAGAAAGGCGGTAATGTCGAAGCCAATTTTACCGTAGTCAATATCCAGGTTATATCCCTTGACCACTCCGGCATCTTCCAGTTTTTTCATGCGGACGTGGATGGTGCCGCCCGATACATAGAGCCGCTTGGCAATCTCTGTATAAGGCAATTTTGCGTTGTGCATCAGCGCGGACAGGATTTGCCGGTCCAATGCATCCATTTCAATCTCTTTTTCCATACATCTGGTTAAGGCTAATCAAAGGGAATCGGTCGGTTTATTTTTTAAACAAAAACCAAAAATAGCTGTAAAAACATACATTATTTTTAAAAAATGCAAAACTTTTTGACGGTCTCGTTGGAAAAGATGGGCGACCTGTATTTTTGTATAGTTTTGCGCAGTACAATCACTATTATCCAATGACCGAACGACCACAGCATCCTGTAAAAAGGATTCAGATTGCCCTTCCGCTCCTGCTTTTTTCCACGCTTGCCCTGGGGGTGGGGATGGGCTTTGTCCTCGCCCGCCCCGAGCGTGCCCCGGGTACCTCTGGACATGACCCGTACGAGCACGACCGCTTGGAGGAGTTGCTCCGTTATGTGGAAGCCCGCTATGTGGACAAGGCCGACCGGGGCGAGTTGGTGGACGATGCCATCACGAGCATCCTCAAACAGTTGGATCCACATTCTGCGTATATCCCCCCGGAAGAGTTGGCACAGGTCACCCAGCAACTCGAAGGTGAATTTGAAGGGATTGGTGTAGAGTTCATGTTCTTGCGCGACACTCCCGTGGTAGTGGCCGCCATCAGCGGAGGGCCTGCGGAGCGGGCGGGTATCCGTGCCGGTGATAAAATTATCGCCATCGGAGACTCCATCGTGGCGGGCAAAGGGCGTTCCGGCAGCAGCCCTGCCGAACTGCTGCGCGGCCAGGGCGGCTCGTCGGTGGAAATAGGGATACTGCGCTTCCCTTCCCCGTCCATACGCCGCTTTCGGCTAAAACGGGAAAAAATACCGATGAAGAGCATAGATGCCTATTATCTCATCAACAAGCGGACAGCGTACATCCGCATCTCCCGCTTTAGTGCCACGACCGATAAGGAGTTCATGGCAGCCCTGGAAAAAATGAGTGCGGGACGGCGGGAGCTCGACCTGGTCCTCGACCTGCGCCAGAACCCCGGCGGATACCTGCAGCAAGCATCGAATATCCTGAGCCAACTTTTTGAAGAGCGGAACCAATTGTTGGTCTATACCGAGGGCAGTGCCGCCAAGCGGGCAGAGTACCGCTCTTCGGGGCGTGCCTATTTCCCCATCGGAAAAATTGCGGTACTGATTGACGAGCAGAGCGCCTCTGCCAGCGAAATCATAGCGGGGGCCATCCAGGACCACGACCGGGGCCTGGTCATTGGGCGGCGCTCTTTCGGGAAAGGGCTGGTACAAGAGCAATACCCCCTCCGCGACGGGTCGGCCCTGCGCTTGTCTATTGCCCGCTATTACACGCCTTCCGGGCGCTCCATCCAAAAACCCTATCGGGGTCGGGACGATTACGAAGAAGAGCTCGACCAGCGCGTAGCCTCGGGCGAACTACTTTCCCTGGACAGGCTACAATTAGAGGATTCTACTGTGTACTTCACCGACAATGGTCGGGTGGTGTACGGCAGTGGGGGGATTTTACCCGATATTTTTGTCCCGGTGGACAGTCAGTGGCTCAGCCCGGTGTTCAAGGGGCTCCAGTTGCTGTTTCCCGAGTTTGCGCTGATGTTGGTTCAAAAGGACCGGGCCTCGTTTCCGGGCAGTGCAGATGCGTATGCTGCCGGTTTTGTGTGGGGCGACAGCCTTTCCAACGAATTTCTCCGCTATGCCAACCAAAACGGGGCTATGTTGTCGGAAAAGGCCTATCAAAACCTGCGCAGGCTCATAGACCCCCAGCTCAAAGCACAGGTCGCCCGGCACCTGTTCGGCCTGGATGCCTATTACCAGGTCAGCAACCAGGGCGATCCTGTCGTACTGGTCGCGCTGGAAAAGATAAGAGGGGAAGGCCCCATACGGGAACTCTACGGCGACTCGTCCAAAAAACGCCGTCCCTGGAAGGATTGACGGGTTCACTCCCGGATAAACTCCAGCTCTTCGTCCGTTCCTAAGCGCACCAGCACGGGGATTTCCCCCATATTGCGGTCGTTCTGCCGATAGCGCACCACGTAATCTACTGCCTGGATGACGCCGGAGCTGATACTGCCAAAGTGGGCAGGTGTACCCTTCGCGTTGTCTTGTACCGGTAGTACGGCTATCGCGGTATTCAGGGTATGGGTCAGTTCCCGGACGAACGTATCCAGGGTCACCCGCAGGGCCATACTCCCGTCTGGGCGCTGCAAGTTGGCCGGGAGCCCTGGGGGCTCGTCAAAAAGGATGGCCAATGGCCGGGTGTGGTAGAGGAGCAGGGTCTCCAAGCGGGGGTGCAGATGGTCCACCGCGTTCTTTAGCGACGGGATATCGGGGAACAGCACTTCTATTTCCTCCTCGGCGTGTGCCGAATGGGATTTCAGTCGTTTCAGGGTTTCGGGGAATTCGATAGAGGCGGCTAGACACCAAAGGGCATCGGTAGGTATCAGGATTAGTTTTCCTTCCCGGAGGGCATTGTAGGCTTGTGTGATTTCCATCTCATACAAAATCCGTTCTGGTTTACTCATCGTGCTGCCTTTGCGTTCCATTTTTTCGTGTAGCTATGCTGTTTTGCGATACCGTTGAGGCAAAAATACCGTTATATTGGCTGAGTTTAGTCGAAAGACTTGTTCTGAGGGGCTTATTTAACGTTAAAACAAAAATACACCAAACGTCCGTGAAAAAATTTTTATTGCACGCAGCATGCGTCATAGGCCTTTTGGCTACCGCTTGTGTCAGGAGCTATGCAGGGCATATCATCGGGGGTGAGATCACATATCGCTGCCTGGGATTCACGGGTAACGATTCGATGAGCAAATCCCGTCGTTACCGCTTCACGATGAAAATCTACCGGGACTGTCTGTCGGCCGGCTCCCAGCTCGATTCTTCCCCAGGCAGTACAACAACGGCTTCGGTCACCATTTATGCAGCCGGCCAGGCGAACCGGCCCACGGTTTTTTACCTTCCTGCCCCCAAAACGACGCGTATCCAGCCGGATCCGGGGAATAAATGCGTAGATGTGCCCCAAAACGTGTGTGTGGAAGAAGGGCTGTACGATTTCGAAACAGACCTGTCCATTCTTGAAGAACCCTATATCATCACCTATCAGCGCTGTTGCCGGAACAACACGATCACGAACATCCGCAGCCCGGAGCGTTCCGGGGCGACCTATACGGTAGAGCTGAGCGCGGAAGCGCAAAAGAGTTGCAACAATAGCCCGGTGTTCCGCTTTTTCCCTCCTATCGCCCTGTGTGCCGGGCTGCCGTTCTCGGTGGACCATTCCGGGACGGACACGGAAGGGGACTCCCTGGTGTACGAGCTATGTCCCTCTTTGTTAGGCGGTGGGGAAAATACTACGCTGCCCACCAGCGGTACCGGTATTGCGCCCGACCCCGATCTTCCCCCGCCTTACACGGCAGTCAACTATGTAACCCCCACCTACGGCAGTATGCAACCTTTAGGGGCATCGTCCAGGCTCCAAATCAACCCCCAGACCGGGGCGCTGTCGGGTACCCCGATGCAGATGGGGCAGTTTGTGGTGGGCGTTTGTATGTCTGAATACCGGAAGGGGCAGCTCTTGACGCGCGTTTTACGCGATTTCCAGTTCAATATTACCCGTTGCGACGCCAATGTCGTAGCCAATCCGGGTACAGACAGCGTCAATGCGTCCGGGCAGTTCCTGCTCCAGCAGTGTGGCCCCACCCAGGTCACCCTGACGAACAAAAGTGCGAAGCGCGAATTCATCACGGCATTCCGATGGGAATTTGATACGCCGACAGGGACGCTCAGCAGTGCGGAATGGGACGGTAAATTTGCGTTCTCCACACCGGGCATGTATTCCGGCCGCCTGCTCCTGAACCCAGGCCTGCAATGTGCCGATACGGCCCTGATCGCTCTCAACGTGTTGCCTTCGGCCACAGCGGATTTTGGCATCTCTACCGACACGTGCAGGCACCAGCCCATGGCCTTTGAAAACCGCTCGAACACAGGTGGCCGTGCCGTAAAGAGCTATACCTGGGATTTTGGAGATGGTACCCCTACGGATGCCACCGCCAGCCCTACCCATTTGTTTGGCAAGACCGGGGTTTTTCAAGTCAAGATGCAGTTGCTGACCGTAGACGGGTGCAAGGGGGAAGTGCAAAAACGGATTTCCTATTTTCCGCTGCCGGCCTCGCTGTCTATCCAAGCAGCACTGGCATCGGGTTGTAGCCCGCTGAAAATTGCCTTTCAAAACAGCCCGCTCGGCGATTTCAAAACGGCGTATCAACTGCGCTGGGATTTTGGCGACGGAGGTACGGCTGCTGTTGAACAGCCGGCGTACACGTATTCGCAGCCGGGGCTGTACCCTGTACGCCTGCAGCTCACGTCCACGAACGGATGTAGGGCGGAAGCCCAGTTGGCGAACCCCATCCGCATCCTTCAAGGGACGGTGGCCCGTTTTGATTACGATCCCAAGCAGCTCAACAGCCAGAACGCGACCGTGCGGTTCACCGATCAGTCGGAACAGGCAAAATCCTGGAGCTGGGCCTTTGGAACGGCGGGGGTATCCAGTGTGCAGAGCCCTGTCTTTACGTTCCCACCCGGGCAGCACCGCGTGCGTTTGATCACCGATGCCGGGAATGGATGCACCGATACGACGGAGCAGAACCTCATCGTCGAGTCGTTATACCGCTTGTATTGGCCCAGTATTTTCAGCCCGAATGGCGACGGGGTAAACGACATATTCCTCCCGGGAGGCGACCTGACCGGGTTACAGGATTACAAAATATGGATTGTCAGCCGTTGGGGTAGTTCTGTGTTCGAAAGTGCGAATCCTTCCGATGGCTGGAACGGCAAATCGCAAAATACCGGCGCTGAATTGCCGGCTGGGGTGTATTTTTACAGGGCAACCATGAAAGACGTATTGGGCAGTGCGCTACAATACGAAGGAACCATCACTCTTATACGATAACGCTATGCGCAACATCCTCTGCACCCTGACGGTAGCTATCTTTTTTCTGCTCTTGCCTGAAGGCACGGAGGCCCGGCACATCATCGGGGGGAATATAACCTATCGCTGTCTGGGCGAGGGGGATTACGAATTCACCCTGACCGTGTATCGCGACTGTACTTGTACGGGGTGTGCCACCCTCGACGAGCTGGCCTTCATCGCGATCTACCGCTGTGGGGGCGGCACCAACTGTTCTGCCCTGGGGCAGCGCGATTTCATCGCGAGGCTCAATGTGCCGTTAGGGAGCCGGAACAACGTGGACCAACCCAAGTACCCCTGCCTGATTCCACCCAACATCTGCGTGGAGCGCGGGGTCTACACCTTTACGCTGAGCCGGTACAATATCCGGCTACCGCTTTCGGATGACAGCTATCATGTTTCATACCAGAGATGTTGCCGCAACGTGACCATCAACAATATTGTCGCCCCCGGCGATGTGGGCTCGACCTATACGATTGAAATCACGCCGGAGGCGCAGCGCAAGTGCAACAACAGCCCTACTTTCAACCAGTTTCCCCCCACCGTTATTTGTGCCGATGCTCCGTTAATGTTTGATCATTCGGCGAAAGACCCGGACGGCGACCAGTTGGTGTACAGCTTTTGCGCTCCGCTGACCGGGGGCGGCCCGGCGACGCAAAACGCGCTTATCAGCGGGAGTTGTTCGGGAGCGTATCCCAACCCTGCTTGTCCGCCTCCTTACGGGAATGTAACCTTCATACAGCCCCTCTATACCCCGGTAGCACCGATGGGGGGCAACCCGGTCGTGCGCATAGACCCCAACACCGGGTTGATCACTGGAACACCCCGCCTTCAGGGGCAGTTCGTAGTAGGGGTCTGCGTGGAAGAGTTTGACAAAGTCACCGGAAAACTGCTCAGCAAAGTGTTCCGGGATTTCCAGTTCAACGTGGCTGCCTGCGACCCAACGGTAGTGGCCGATATCAAAGAGAACCGGGTCATCAAAGACAAGGAGTTTTTGGTCAACTCCTGCGGGAAAACGGATATCAAGTTTGTCAATGAAAGCTATCAACGCCAGTACATCAACGCGTATGAATGGACCTTCAACATTGGAGGGCAGAAGGTGGTGTCCAAAGATTGGGAGCCCACGGTCACGTTTCCCGGGGTGGGTACCTACAACGGCACCCTGGTACTGAACCCCAACACGTCCTGTGGCGATACCGCGCGGATATTTGTCCAAATATTCCCCGACATCACGGCGGATTTCGACTACGCGTACGATACCTGTGTGGCCGGACCCGTGTCGTTTACCGACAAATCCAGTACGCGGAGCGTATTGACCGACTGGAACTGGAAATTTGGGGACGGGGCCACCGGATCCGGAAAAAAAACGGAGCATACCTATAAAAAGCCCGGGAACATCCCGGTGACGCTGACCGTGCGCGATACCAACGAGTGTACGGCAGAAAAGACGAGGGATATCCCGTATTTTCCGGTTCCTGCGCTTCTGGTCATTGCGCCCAGCAGTTTTAAAGGATGTGCCCCGGTGGACATATTTTTTCAAAACCTGTCGTTCCCGGTAGATACAACCTACAAGATCCGTTGGAAATTCGGGGATGGGAAGGAGGGCAACCAAATCAGTCCTACGCACCGCTACGAACAACCCGGCACCTACACCGTTGACCTGGAGTTGGTTTCCCCGATAGGCTGTAAAACGGATACGACGTTCAAGAGCCTCATCACGGTTTTTGAGGGCCCTGAAGCGGATTTTACCTACGCACCGGAGGAGCTGAGCAACCTGAACCCCAACGCACAATTCACCGACCAATCGCAGCGGGCGATTCGCTGGTTCTGGGATTTTGGAGACGGAACGACTTCGCGCGACATGAACCCTGCCCATACTTTTGCCGATACAGGCACTTACCAAGTTGCGCTGGTCGTGACCCACCGAAGCGGATGTACCGATACCCTGGTACAGACCCTGGACGTAAAGCCTTTGGTTTCGTATTTTTTGCCCAATGCATTCACTCCCAACGAAGATGCTGTCAATGATACGTTCAAAGGCACAGGGATTTTGGCGGGAATACGCAATTTCAACTTCCAGATCTGGAACCGCTGGGGAGGTTTGGTGTTTAGTACCGATGACCCGGATGCGGAGTGGAATGGCCGCAACCTTCAATCGGGCGAGGAAGCACCCCCGGGGGTCTATGTCGTGCTGGTGACGTTTACAAGCCCTAGAGGGGAAGCCCACGAATACAAAGGCTTCGTCACTTTAATCCGGTAGAGGGAAATTTATTTTTGGAAAGTGAAATTTAGGCTACTGTTTTTTACTGTAAATTCCTTACCTTTGCACGGCTTATTAAAGACGCATCATTTTTAAACATTTTTATGGCAATGGACGCGATTAAATTTGTACACGAACAGTTGACCCCGGCCAGGGAATTCCCCTCTTTTCGCCCTGGTGATAACATCGTGGTGAACTATAAGATCATTGAAGGCGATAAAGAGCGTATCCAGGCCTTCCGCGGGGATGTAATCCAGATTAAGGGAGATGGTTCCACAAAAACCTTCACCGTACGCAAAGTATCCAACGGGGTTGGGGTAGAGCGCATCTTCCCGTTCGCTTCCCCGAATATCAGCGAAATACAGCTCTTGAAGCGGGGCAAAGTCCGCCGTGCCCGCCTGTTCTACCTGCGCGAGTTGCTCGGCAAGAAAGCGCGTATCAAGGAAAGGAAATACACTAAGGCATAGTAAAGCAGCTGGTAGGCAGGCTTCCCTGCGGTACCGCTCCCTTTGCATACGCTGCCAAACACAAAGCGCTTTTTCGAGGTAAGTTCCCTTTTTTTAGGGAATCCTCGAAAAAGCGCTTTTTCGTTGGACCTGTTGCGAGGGGCCAAAAAGGGCTTTCTTCCCATCTTGCCGACCCCTCGCAACAAGTCTGTTGTACAAACTGACCTACAGTTTGATGAGCCGTACGCTCTGGGTATATGCTTTACCCGATATACGGATCAAGTAGGCTCCTGGTTTTTGTGTGCTCAAATCTATGTCCCACTCGTTGATGCCCGGCACGGCGAGTATCTGGCTCGTTTCCAGTAGGGCTCCGTTCAGCGAGAATACCTCCACTCTTATCGGTTCATATTCGTCACCCGGGAGAAAGAATACTGCGCGGGCCCTATCCTGAACGGGGTTGGGCGCTACTCGAAGGGACAACCCGCCTGTTGTTCTTTCCCGATAGGTATCCCGTTGGGTAGGAGGTTCACTACTGGTTTCAGCTAAATCGGGTCGGGCTTGGACGGAGCTGCGCACCTGGACACCCACAAAATTAGAAGACAGGGCATTGCAGTTATCGCTCATGGGGGAAGCCCCGACGACAGCCCCGGGGGCGGCCAACAGGGTACCCGTATAGGAAAGCCCCCAGATCCGGTAATTGCCGACCGGGAGGGCATCCAGGTTAATGCTGTCTTTGAGGTGTACAGATATAATTTCATCGCTGACCGAGGTGAGGAGATAGGCGTAGGGGGCATTGGGAGCAGCGTTTGCCCGCCCGATGCGATAGACGTCCGCTTTCGTGTCGGCCCGGTTAACGGTTACGCTGTTCAAGCTGTCGCCGATAAAGACGGTACCTCCCTTGGGTTGTTCTGCGATCACGGTGATGTAGGGGTCGGACAAGTCAAAACAGCCGGTACTCATGCGGTCCACCCCTATCGTATCGTTGAACTGCCCGAGGAAGTTGCCGGCATACGATACCCCCCAGATCCGGTACACCCCGGGGCCTATATCTTCGAAGTCAATCAGCGGGTTTTGCACGTTGGGGAAGATAATCCGGTTCTGTGCATTGGTGATGAGGAGCCGGTACTCGGATTCGGGCGTGGGTTTGGGTACGTTCACGATGACCAGGTCGAATAACTGGTCGCCGGGGCAGGTCGCCACGGTCGTTTCCCCAAAAATCGTGCTCAGTGCGCCCCCCTCCACTTCTGCACCCCGGGTAATCTGGATGGAGTTGCCGGAAAGCTGGTGGCAGCTCGACGCCAATATGCGGCCGGATTGGAGCGTATCGCCGGGTTTGACCAGCAGGTTGCCGGTATAGGAGAGCCCTTGTACCCGGTAGGTGCCCATAGGCCTGGACTTCAGGTTCAACAGCCCATTGCGCGATATCTCCAGCAGTACGCCAAACCGGTTGCTGAGCAGATACACATACCCTGCCCTGGGTGGGGTTGCCGTAGCTACCTGAACAGCAGCCCCGTCGCGTCCGGGGCAGAAAGACAGATCCGCTGTGCTGCCTGCAATCTGTATAGTACTGCTTGCGGGGGCTTCCCGGATGATGGTGACGTAGTTATCGGAAAGCTCGTAGCATCCGTTGGAAGGGACGGCCGTGAGCAGGTTGCGGTTCCGGATAGAGGTATAGGTACCCGTAAAAGACAGGCCCCAGATGCGCAGCTCGCGGAACCCTGCATTTTCAAAATTTTGTACGTTGCCTGTCAGTTCTGCTAATACCAAATTAGACGAGTTCGTGAGGATGTAGCGGTATCCGCTGCCGACCCCCCTTGAGGAATTGGAAAAAGAGATGGAATCCGGGCGGTTATCGCCGATACAGACATAAATAGGGCCTTCGTCAAAGCCCTCTGCCCGCACCGTGCCCCCGTCTACCGACTGAAAGCCGAAAGGTGCCGGGGCCGACAACTCAAAGCAGTCGGTAGAAAGTGCGCTGCTGTCTATGCGCGTTCCCAGGCTGAGCCTCGTGGTACCCGTGTAGGCGAGGCCCCAGAACCTGTACTGTCCTCCGCGGAGGCTGTCTAAGGGGACATTCATCTCGCGGTACGTCGCTGTATCCGGTACCGATCCTTCCGGGAAGGAATAGACCAGGCGGTTGAGGGTATCGGTGGCGAGGAACACATAAGGCGTTCGGCCAGCCTGGCTGGTGCGGATGACGAGCCGTTTAGAGGCACTGCCCGCTCCGCCGGAGCAGAGCAGGCTGTTGTCAGAGCCCGTCAAGACTGGCTGTATGCTTCCCGCTTTAGGCTTTTCCTTATAAATCTGTACGGTATTGGTACTCAAGGTATAGCAGGTAGTGGCGAGCGATGCGTTCAGGGAAAGGCCCGGTTTGGCGAGTAGGGTTCCGTTGTAGGTCAGGGCTTTGGCCAGGTAGAGGCCGGCGGGCATAGAATCGAGGTAAAAGATGGCGGAATCTGCGACCCTAAGGATACGTCCGGTACTGTCGGCTAATAAAAAGGTGGTCGTACCCCCCAGGGCATCGGCGGCTTGGAGGGATATCTTTTGGGATTGGGTACCGCCGGGGCAGAAGAACTCCCGGGTAGCCCCGTTGCCCAGGCTGACCGTAGCGGCCAGGGGGGAGGTCCAGTTGATGGTCAGGGCGTTGGAAGACAGGGAGTAACAGCGCTCAGCCATGGGTGCGCGGGCCGGGTTGAAACCAGGTTTGGCATTTAGGGTGCCCGAATAGGCCAAACCCCAGATTTGATACGATCCTTCCGGGACTCCTTGCAGGCTGATAGAATCCGGGCCACCCACGGCTACGACGATCCCGCTGTTGTTTACGGCGAGGATGGCGTACTTCTCCGATTGCGACCCGATGCGTTGGAAGCGCAGGGCGGTATTGCCCTGCTCTTGGGGGCAGATATAGCGTTCTTCGCGGGAGCCGTCGGCATATACGATGAAGCCGCCCCGCACCAGTTCGTTGAACAAAGAGACATAATTGTCGGATAAGTCGTAGCAGCGGTCGGAAATATTAGCTGACCGGATATCCATTCCGGGGCGGAGGTTGAGGGTACCGGTGAACGAAACCCCGTAGACCCGGTATCCTCCCATGGGCATGATGCTGATGTCAAAGCTGGAGCCGGACAGTACCAGTACGACCTGGTCTTTATCGTTGGTCAATACATAGCGGTAGGGCAGGGACGTGGCACTGCTGTTGAGAAAAGAGATAAACCCGGAGCCTTGGCCGAGGCATAGGCTAAACGAGGTAGCCCCACTGGACAGGCGCAGGGTTCCCCCGTCGGTGCGTTCCAGTTCGACGCGGATGAAGGAATCGGAGAGGTCATAGCAGCCCGATGCCAGTACCGCCTCCTGAAGGATTTGGCCTGGCTGGGCGAGGAGGGTACCGGAGTAGGCTACGCGCCAAGCCCGGAGCTTGCCTGGTTTATATCCTTCGAAGGAGAAGGAAGCGCTATTGGACACCAGGAGGATGCGGTTGAGCGTATCCGTGAGGATATGGGCATAATTTCCCGGGGCGACGGCTGGGGCTATGGTCAGGGTACTGGCACCGCCCGGGTCAATGCACCCGCTGAAGGAGGATTCGCCCGTAGAGGTGGAAATGGGGCCTACGGCTACCACCCCCCGCGTTACGGTGACATAATTTTCCGACAGGGAGTAGCAGATGGATCCATGTGCGGTGGTTTCCAGTTGGCTTCCTGCGGTAGTCGTCAAGGTACCGCTATAGGCCAGGCCCCAGATGCGGAAGGTTCCCGCATCGCTTTTTTCCAGCACCACTTTATCGTCGCGGAAGATGCGGACCACCCGGTTGGCGGTGTCGGTGAGGAGGTAAGCGTAGGCTTGAATGCTTTTGGCAGTGTTGGCCATGGGCAGGGTATTTCCACTACTGCCATCGGAGCAAAGGCTGCGGGCGTTGCCCCCTTCTTGAAAAGCGACGCGGGCCCCGTCGAGGATGTATTTGTTTACCGGTAAGAAGGTATCGGACAAGTCAGCGCAGCCGCTTGCAAAAGAGATTGCGTTTTGAACAGGCGTCCCGGCGGGTACCGAAAAAGAACCCGTAAACGCGAGGGCATAGATGCGATAGGAGCCATGCGGGAAGGGGGTGAAATCAAAAACGCCACTTTCGGAAACCAGGAGTATAGCTTCTTCGTCATCGGTGAGGAGGAAGCGGAGGTTGCCGTTGCCCGATGCTGAAACCCGGATGGCTCCCGGGTTTTTGCCCCCTACAAAACAGAGGTCTTCCCGGGTTTTTCCGCTGCTGAGGCTTACCTGCCCGGCTTGGGGGTTTTCTTTTACCACCCGCACGGGCGTATTGGTGAAAGCCAGGCAGGGGATAGTGGCGCTGGCCTTTCGGATGCTTTCACCCGGTTTGAGGTTGAGCTGGCTTTCATAACTCACTCCATAGACCAAGTTTACCCTTCCGGGGAGTTGGGCGAAATCAATGGCGGTATTGGAAGGGAAAATACCCAGTGTAATTTCATTTTCATCACATACCACCAGGGAAGACGCGTAGCCCGGGAAAGGGTTGGTCAGGAAGGAGAGCCGGTCGGGGAGGGCATCGTTGAGGCAGATGAGGGTATCGGATTTTCCATGTTGGGTTTTGATATCCCCCGGGGCCACGGCGAAGAGCTCTATTTCCAGAAAGTTGGTGGACAAGGCGTAGCAATTGTCGCTGAGTGGGTATTCCAGTATGCTGAGCGCCGGGTTGGTCTGGAGGTTTCCGGAAAAAGAGAGCCCCCAGAGGCGGTATTGTCCGCTGGGGAGGGCTGTAACATCGAGAGAAGCACCGGATATCGAGCGGATGAACCGGTTATCGGAAGCCCGTGTCAGGAGGTAGGTATATTGGGCGACGGAGCTGGAGGAAGTGGAGAGGGCCAGGATAGGGTTGCGGGGGTCGCCGATGCACTGGCGGATTTTTTGGAGGCCTCCGGGAAAGCTGATGCGCCCGCCGTCGGGGCGTGCGGGGTAGGCGAGGAGGAAGTTGTCGGAGAGGTCGGAACATTCCGTATTCAGGTTGGCGTCTTGTATGCGCTGGCCGATGACTTGTTCCAGGGGTTTGGAAGAAGATACCGCCCAGATGCGGCGTGGCGTTTCGCTTCCTTCAAAGTTGTATTCAGGTTGGTTGACGACATCCAGGATGAGGTCTTGCTCGTCGGTGATCAGGTAGTAATTTTGTGCATCGTTGGATGCGGGCACGAAGCGGAGCAGGTCTGGGTTCCGGTCACCGGGGCAGGTTGCCCGTTTATCGCCGCCTCCTTCGAAGGACAAGGTACCGGCCTTGGGGGAGAGGGAAGAGACGGTTATAAAATTGGCTGACAAGCCATAACACTGTTTGCCCAGGGCTTGTGTAAAAGCGTTCATGCCGGGTTTGGCCAGCAGGTTGCCTAAGAAAGAAAGCACATAGACGCGGAATTTCCCCCGGGGGAGGGCATCGAAGTCAATAGAAAGGCGGTAAGAGACCATTTGGATGACCCCTGCCTCATCCGTGACGAGGATTACGTAGGGTAGGCCCAGGGAAGATGACCTAAACGTCAGGACGCTGGGCAGCCGGTCTGCATTGCAGAGCGTTACCAGGGAGCTCCCGCCCGTACTGAGCGAGATGCGCGTTTGGGTACCGCAGGCCCCGGTTTGCTGGGCCAATATTCCAGTTGTGCCCAGGATTAGGAAAGCGCAAAAGGATATGTAGCGAAGAAACATCATGCGTATCGTTTTTTACCGGTTTCGGGCAGTACGGGATACTGCCCAGCAGTGGGATGACAAAAGCCGTCTAATGGCAAACAAAAAAGGGGGGCCGTGCAAATATAATGCCTTGGAGGCGCAACATCTGAATAAAATAGTAAGACTTTTTATCTTTCCGCGTGTTGAAGGGTTGGGGTAGTGTGGGGCTCCGGGTTTTTGTTAAATGTACGCCTATTATCGCGTTTTGTACAAAATGTGCGTTTAGTAGGATAGACTTGTTTGCTTCCCGCAGGCCCCTTGTAACAAGTCTGTTCCTGAAAAAAGTTTTTATCCCATGGCACTGAGCTGGTTAATTTGGTATTGGATAGGCATCTGGGGCGCTGCAAGACCTTTGCCGCCGCCCGTTGTACATAGCCCGTCAGCAGATGGGATCCGCACTTCGGGGCGCTTTACGACAGAGGCCCTGGTACAGGATGTTTTTGTGGGCGGGGCTTGTCGGAACGTCAGCCGGATAAGGGCAATCGGCAATGCCAAAGGTATCGGGTATTTCGAGCAGGGCGGGAGCAGCATCGGCATAGAACGCGGCATCGTATTGGCAACAGGGCCGATTGGCAACGCGGAAGGGCCCAACAGCAAAGGCGATGAGGGAGGCGATTTCAAAGATGCCACGGGCGACCCCGACCTGCGCCAGCTCACTTCCGCCCCTATTTTTGACGCGGTGGGCCTGGAGTTCAACTTTGTGCCGCTGGACACCCTGGTCACCTTTCGCTATGTGTTTGCCTCGGAGGAGTATTGTGAGTTTGTGGGTTCCAACTACAACGACGTATTCGGTTTTTTTATAAGCGGGCCGGGCATCAACGGTCCTTTTGGGAATAATTCCCGCAATGTGGCGCTCATCCCCGGGGGGGAGGAATACGTTTCCATCAACAACATCAACCACAAAAGCAACTCCGGCTATTTTGTGCGCAACGAGCCCAAAAAAGACGCCGAACGCTGCCAAATAGACTGGAAGGAACCCCCCCATTTCGACCTCACAGAGTTTGACGGGTTCACCAAAGTGCTGACCGCGACCCTGCGCCTTATCCCCTGTGAAACCTATACCCTCCGGCTGGTAATCGCCGACGTCAGCGATGGGAACTACGATTCTGCTGTCTTTTTGGAGGCAGAAAGTTTCAATATCGGGGGGAATATCAACTTGGCGGTCAGCTCTGCAGATGGCCGGGACACCCTGTTGGAAGGCTGTAATACCGGGTATTTCTTAGCCCGGCGCCGTCCCGGGGAAAAGAACGACCAACCCCTGACCATAGGCCTCCGTATCTCGGATGCGAGCAAGGCGACGCCTGGAAAGGATTTCCAGCCCCTGCCCCGCAGCATCACCATTCCCGCCGGTGCCAACGAGGTCCGGGTACCCATCCAGTTGGTGATAGACGAAGAACAGGAATCGGTGGAAAGCATCATCCTTGAGTTGGACTTTCCCTGTGCGTGCATCAGCGATACGGCCCGGCTTTACATCAAAGATCCTCCCCTGCTCCGTTCGGGCCTCAAAGACACGGAAATTTGTATTGGCGACACGTTGCGTCTGGAAGCACTGCCGGAAGGGGGCGTACCTCCGTACCGCTACGCCTGGTCTCCGGTAGATACGGCTAGTTTTTTGCGCATAGCTCCCAAAACCGATACCCTGGTCACGTTGTCGCTGACGGACTCCTGCGGTCGGAACTACGTCCGGCGCGTATCGGTCAAGCGACGTCCGCCGCCTGTTTTGTTCCTCAATACCCGGCGCAGCGTTTGTAAAGGAGATACCGCTGCGATACCGATTGCGTTTAACGGAGAGCCCCCCTTCTCGTTCGTGTATTCTATCGGTAACGGCAAAAAAGACACTATAAAAAACATAAAAGAATATACGTATATATTAAAAACAAAAGAAGAAGGTATTGTAAATATAAGTGCCTTTCGGGACGGTTGGTGCGACGGGCAGGTAAGAGGCAGTGCCGAGATTCTGCATTACACGCTTAGTACGATCGTACGGGCGGGCAACCTCAGTTGTGCAGGCGCCAACGACGGGGAAATCGGGCTGGAGGTAAGCGGGGGCACGCCGCCCTACCGCTTTGTCTGGGAGGGTCGTAGTTGGCAAGGCAATCGTGTGAGCGGCCTAAGTGCAGGCGAGTATGCGGTGGCGATCAGCGACAGCAACCGCTGTGCCACGGAACTCAGGGTTCGCATCAAAGAGCCGCCCCCCCTCAAACCAGTGACCTTTGACTGCCGGGACCTGCGGGGTAGTTTCCTGGTGCTGTCTGCCTCGGGGGGTGTACCGCCGTACGCGTATTCCGTAGATGGCAAACGCTTTGAGGACCAGTCTCTTTTCGATGCGCTCACCCCGGGGCAGAGCTATTCGCTGCACACCCGGGATGCGGAGGGTTGTTCTATCGTTCAGACCTTTCTCATGCCGGCCCGCTACAGCCAGATGATAGAGTTGGCGCCCTCTGTACTGCTCGACCTGGGGCAAAAGTTCCGCTTGGACACCCGGTTGAATATCCCGCTTTCCCTGGTGGGTGCTGTGGAATGGTCGCCTGCTACCCATCTCAGTTGTGCGGATTGTTTGCAGCCGGTGCTGACCGCGTTAGAGAACGAGACCCTGCTGCTGAAAGTGACCGATGTATTTGGTTGTTTTGACGGGGCATCGATCATTGTCAAGATCAACCGGCAGGCGGCCGTGTATATCCCGAATGCGTTCTCCCCGGATGGCGACGGGGTCAACGACCGTTTGAGTGTGTTTGCCGACCCGGCGCAAATTTCGCGGGTACAATCCTTCAAGGTTTTCAACCGCTGGGGGCAGCTCCTGTATGTCGCCGGCGACTATCCGGTCAATGCCGAATACATTGGGTGGGACGGCCGTTTCCGCGGCGAACTACAGGAGCCGGGGGTTTATACCTACCATGCCGTGCTGGAGTTGAGCGACGGGAACGTAGTGGTGAAAGAAGGTTCGTTTGTACTGATGCATTAGACCTGTTGCGAAGGCTCAGGGCCTTCGCTTTTTATCCTGTACAGAGGCTCCTTGGGCAATTTTTTCCCTCAAAGCGGATGTCTCCTGCTTCAAGACCTGGTTTTCGGCGTGTAATTCCTGTACTGCTTTGACGAGCAGGGGGATCATATCGCTGGTGTTGAGGGTGAGCAAGGTGTCTGGCCCTGGGAGTGGGCTGACCAGTCCGGGCAGGACCTGTTGCACTTCCTGGGCGATGAACCCTGCTTTATGGACGGGGTAGAGGGTATCCCTGAGATTCAGTTTCATATCGAAGCTGACCGGCCTGAGTTGAAGTAGGGTGGCCAACCCGGACGGGATGGGTTGTACGTTCCGCTTCAGGCGTAGGTCGGAGGTATTGGTGCTGTAAAATACTTCTTTGCTTGCCGGGTCATAGTGCAGCGTGGTAGTTCCGCTGGCCGCATTGCGGATGGGGGCGATGAACAGGGCGCCTGTATATGTACTGTTAACGGTAGAACCACTTGCATTGAGGATAATGCTGTTGGTATGTTGGTCGGTGAACCCCGCTTTTGTACCGATGGCGATGGCGCTCTGTCCCTGTCTTTTGTTGCCGGCATGATGGCCGATGGCAATAGCATAATGGCTTTGGGTATCCCTCCCGGCTTCGGTACCCAAAGCGATGGCGCTTATCCCCTGCTTTGCATACGCTGACCAGTGGCCGATGGCCAGGGCATGGATGTCCTGATCCTGGAAGGCTGCTTGTCTGCCTAATGCGATACCGTAGTTGCCCTGTCGCAAATAGCCGGCGTAGGGGCCTACGGCCACTGCTTCCAAGCCCTGCTTGGAGTAGCCTGCCTGAAAGCCTACTGCAATGGCGTTGACGCTTTGCGAGTCGCGTCCGGCATCCATTCCGAGGGCGGTGGCTCCTGCCCCTTGAGCTTGAAAGCCCGAACCACGCCCCAGGGCAGTGGCGTATGCGCCTTGGGTGTTTTGCCCGGCATTCATACCAACTGCGGTTGCACCAACACCCTGGTTCAGGTATCCGGCTGACCAGCCAACCGCCACTGCATTTTGACCTTGCTGCCGGAAACCAGCCCTCAAGCCCAGCGCGGTTGCTTGTACCCCTTGGGTATCGCGGCCAGCTTCGGTGCCTACGGCCACCGAGGTGCTTCCTTGCCCTGTATATCCGCTGCGATAGCCTATAGCAACCGATTGCTGTCCCTGTGTACCCTGCCCGCTTTCAAATCCCAATGCCAGCGATCCGTTGGTTTCGTTTTGGTAGGCTGCCAGCCGGTGCCAGCTACTTTTTTTATACATGTAAAAACCGGTATCGGCATTGGTCTGGTAAACCATACGGCTGTTTGAAGGGGCAGCTATCGCCAATCGCTGGGCCTGCGTAAGCGTGTCGAACGGCATACCGGCAACAGGTGCGCCGTCGGCCCGGTAGGTGAGCACGTTGCCTGTTTGCCCGGGGTTTACCCGAGCCCATTCTGTGCCGTTCCAATACAGCAAGTTCCCAGTCTGGTTGCCCGTCTGCATGAGGCCTGTTTTTGCATTGATCCTTGCGGAGAGGGAAGCGGTATCGGCTGCGTTGAGCTTTCGGTTCCAGTAGGAGGTGTCGTTGGCGGTGATGGCGTCGGCGGTGGCGGCGGCGAAGAGGGGGTCTGCCTCTGTGAACGCGGCAATCCTTGCGTCGAACCTGGCGGAGAGGGAAGCGGTATCGGCTGCGTTGAGCTTTCGGTTCCAGTAGG
>JBEGMH010000085.1:0-3545 GCA_041183125.1 Bacteroidota bacterium
GACGCTCCGCCGCGCCCCGCCGCCTGCCCCTTCCACCGGGACGCCCTCCTCAGTCCGTCGTGAACACGCGCTTCTCAAATACATAGCGCTTGAAAAAAAAATTGTAAAAAAAGACGATACCTGCGGAAATCAATTTCGTAATGTATTGATTTTCGTTTAAAAAAGGATTCTTGGAAAGCAGGTAAATAATGGCTGAACTCATACCCATACCCCCCACAGATACAAGCATGGACAATCCAAACGCCTGGTACGTCGGGCGCTGCAGTTTGAACACAAAGCTCCGGTGGAGGAAAAAATTCACCAGAACCCCTGCCGGATAGGAAACGGTATTCGCCGCCACCGGGGAAAGGACCCGGTGTACCAGGGCCAGATAGACGCTGTAATCCACCGCCGTAGCAATGGCCCCCGACACGGCAAAGCGCGCCTGTAGTCGCACGAGCTTGAAAATTTTATGAAAAAAAGTGCGCATGGGCCGGCGGTGAAGCGGAGCCGGGCTATGCCGTGGCGTCCCGCTCTTTTTTGAAAAAAGCGCGCACATCCTGCCAGTTGTCCACCCGGGTAAACCTGTTTTCGTGGATATTGTGGCTGGCCGTGTACAAGATACCCTGCCCGGGGAAGGTTTCGAGGTTGAACACGTGGTCGTCTATGAGGTAATCGGCTTGTATGATGCTCTTGTCGCCGCAGAAGACGAAATTTTTCCAGGGGATAAAGGGAAAGTGCTGGCGCAGCCAATCGTGCTTGTCTCCCAGCGAGTTGCGGAACTCCTGGGCCGCCGACACGATGAAGATCTCGTAGTCTTGCATGAGTTCCAGGATGACCTCTTGGCTGTGTTCCACCACGGGCAGGTCGGCAAAAAAGCCCGGCTCGTGCAATTTGTCGCGCAATGCCAGGGCCCCGGGCACGGTGTATATCTTTTTTCCCCAATAGGCATCCCGTTCGATGCGTACGCCGTGCTCTTGGTGATAGACGTCTATGAACTTGGGCATGATGTCGGCTATGACCTCGTCCATATCAATGGCGATCCGCTGCATGGAAATCCCTAATTGAGTGAAAATTGATGGTACACCTCCGTGGAGTTGTAGAACATCAGCTCAGAAATATACGGTTGCATGAAATCGCCCAAAGGCATGGCGGCGATAATCTCCATGACTTCGAACTCGGAGGCCGCCTCCAGGATGACCCAGAGCACGGAACGGTCTATGGAAAGGGCATAAGAACGGATCACCCCTTGCGTCATGAGCTTGTCCACGAACATCCGCTGCTCGGGTATGCGCTCCAGAAAGTCTTCGCCCAGTGTTTCGGGCAACTCGAACTCTACCATGAAAGATTTTTTCATAGAATGGTTTTTTGTCGCTGTCTAAAAACAAAAAGCGATAAATTGCCTAAAAAGTTGTGTTCCCCCACAAAACTTTTGCCCGCAACCGGAAGGGGATGGGGAGCCTTCCCTCCCTTGCACATTACGAAGCACCCTGATTGCGTTATATTGTAGTCTTGTTACGGATGAACAGAATGACTCTTATGAAAAAAATACCCTTTACCGCGTGGGCCCTGTTTTTGCTGCCCTTCTTTTCCTCGGCGCAAACTGCCCTCTACTATACCATCAACCTGGGTTTTTTTACCGAACCGAAGCGGGATGATTTCCAAGCCCTCCACGCCATCGGGTTTTTATACGCCACCCATACGGAGAACAGCCATGCGCAGATTTATCTTGGCGGCTATGAGTCCAAAACGATGGCGCAAAACGCCCTGGCCCGCGTCCACGCAGCCGGCTATGCCGCCGCGGCCCTACAGGAGGTTTACCTGCAAAGCGGGGAGATGGTCTCTATCGTGCAATTGGCCAGCACCGATTTGCGCAAACCGATCAACTGGCCCGGCTTCGAGAACGTGCCCGAGCTGTGGGGCATCCTCAGCGGCGACAACCTGCGCCTGGCCGCTGGCCCCTACCGCTCGCCGGAAGAAGCGAGAAGGGCGCTGCCCACCTTCCAGAACGGGGGCTTCAGAGATGCGTTCGTGCGTACCATCAACAGCATGTACCTCATCAAGATAGGCACCTTCGAGTCGGGCGGCGAGCTCAAGCAGCCCCTCATCGCTTTTAAATGGAACGAGAATACCCCGCCGGCCGTCAGCGCCAAGCCGACGTCGCCCCAGCGGGAAACACCCCCCGCCTACGACTACCCCACGCGCCCCGGGGAGGTAACGTTTCCGCCCAGCACCCCTCCGACGGCAAACCGGCAAACCGCACCCACGGAATACGACGGTATGGTCTCCAAAGGGATGAACAGCCCCCTGCGGGGCAATGTCAAGCGCAGCGCCGCCCTGGAACTCCAAAAAGCCCTGCAAATGGCCAACCAGTACCCGGGAAGCCTCGACGGCTACTACGGCCCCGCGACCGCCCAGGCGTATTCCAATGCCCTGGCCTCCAACGCGGAACTGGTACGGTACCGGTTTTTCGTGGGCAACATGCCCCCAGCAGGCTTGTCTAACAGCGGCGACGCCCTGCAACAAGCCATCAACTACTTAGCCGAGGACACGCGCATGGTCCAGACCCTGGAAAACTACAACCACCCCGTCGCAAAAGCGTACCTGGCGTACCAGATCTTCGTCTCGATGGGCCCCGGCTATGAAGTCAACCAACTGATGAACGACGCGATCCACCAAGCCTACACCACCCGCCCTACCCGGCTGACCGCCCCCTTCGACTACCAGGCGACCTACGCGTACAACGACCTCAACCAGTTGCTCCTGCACTTGTACTACGTCCACGCAGCCCCCAACAGCACCTACACCATCCCTTGCTGGCTCTCCGAGAAACACCCCCAGGAAACAGCCCGCGCCCAGGCAGCCCTCAGCGGCATGAACGCCTCTATGGACCTCCTGCAGCCCTGCGACCCCTTCAGCGCCTGGGACGACATGCAGATGCTGGAAGCCATCGCCGCCGATATGGGGGGCGAAGCGGTTCCCGCAGTACAGCAAGCGCAAGCCTCCGCCGCGAAATCGGCCCTGTTCGTAGCTTCCCGCCCCCTGGGCACCGCTACCCAACGGGAACTGGACCTATGGCACCAGTCCCTCATGAACAACCTGGGCCACTGGGCACAACGCGACCCCCTGCACCAACGCTTCATCACCCCGTTCAAAATCCTGTTCTACCAGACCGCCGTGCGCCTGGAGGATTTTTTCATGGACAAAGGCTTCGGCTCCGAAGAGGCCCGCGTACTGGCCCTGGCGACCTTGCGCAGCAGCGTAGGGCCGAGCTTGCAACGCTTTCAGTAGAGAGGGTTCGAGGGGGAGTAATCGCTCGCAAAGACGTGAAGTGGGTAAGGGGAAATTTGGGGTGGAAACAAAATAATCTCTCGCAAAGACACAAAGACGCAAAGTGGGTAAGGCGAAATTTGGGGTGGAAACAAAATAATCGCTCGCAAAGACGCAAAGACGCTAAGCGGATAAGCTACCCTCTTTGCGGCTTTATATGAAAAAATAAGCTCGCGCAAAAAAGACAAATGGCAAACTAACCGCTTTGCGTCTTTGCGCCTTTGCGTGACCATAAT
>JBEGMH010000086.1:0-3663 GCA_041183125.1 Bacteroidota bacterium
GGTAGATGGGGTGCCGCTGTCCGGAGGCCAGGGTGACGTGGAGCACGACCTCCTGCGGCAGGGGCTCGACTTCGACGATATCGAGGCGGGTCACCCCCGACAGGAGGATGCGGGCACACTCAGGGTCGTCCATCAGGAACTTGAACACGGCGTCGTACATGGGGTTTGCGATTTCCATAGAGGGCGTTTAGTGGCTCCAAAAATACTTCAGTTTTTGGAACGGTGGGCGGAAATCGAAAGGCGGGGGTCGGCGGAACCGTGCGAAAAAGTGGGTTATTTGAAAATATAAAAAACAGGTAATCAGTTGGATGTATTTTTTGAACCGCTTTTTATGTATGAAAATGTGGGGAACAAAAGGCGGTATTTTTGTCTGGGAATGGGGGGGGAATGCTTCTTTGTCTGAACACGATTTTAAGGATTTATAGAATGGACAGGATGGTGGTTTCATCCTGTAAATCGTTTCATCCTCAAAATCGTGTTCAAGATGAGGGCAAAGGCGTGCGGGGTGCTTTGCGCAAGCGGCGTTTTTCTTTGCGGCTTTGCGAGCGAAAAAATGCCAACCGCACCGATTGAAAGGGCTTACGGGGCTTGTTTAAGGTCGCGCGAAGCCGCGAAGAGGGAGTGTTTCGGCTGCTTTGCCGGCCTTTTATCTGCGTTAGGCGGGGGTATCGAGATGCCGTTTTTATCACAGTAGATCCTCTAGCCAGGGGCATCAAAGGTTCAGACGATTTTGGCCATCGCACGCTGGTACTGGGAAAAAGTCCAACAAATACATTAAAAAAATATGTAATATTGCAAAAAAAAACGGCAGTACCCTTTCAATACTACCCAACATGGCAAAAATTCTCATTGTGGACGACGAGAGCAGCATCCGCCGCACCTTGCGGGAGATACTGGAATTCGAAAAGTTTGAGGTGGAAGAAGCCGCCGACGGGATGGAAGGACTTGCCAAGCTCCGGCAAAGTGCGTTTGATGTGGTGTTGATGGACATCAAAATGCCGCGGATGGACGGCATGGACGCCCTGGACAAAGTACACGAGCTATGCCCAGGCACCTCCGTGGTGATGATCAGCGGGCACGCCACTATTGACACCGCCGTCGAATCGGTGAAGCGCGGCGCGTTCGACTTCATCAGCAAGCCCCCGGACCTGAACCGCCTCCTCATCACCATCCGCAACGCGATGGACAAGTCCAGCCTGCTGCAGGAAACCCGGCAACTCAAACGCAAAGTGGCGAAAGCAGGCCTCCAGGAAATCATCGGCAGCTCAGAAGCCATAGCCCGCCTCAAAGACACGATTGCCCGCGTCGCGCCCACCGAGGCGCGCGTGCTCATCACCGGCCCCAACGGGGCGGGCAAAGAGCTCATCGCGCGCTGGCTGCACGAGCTCAGCCCCCGCGCCCAGCACCCTATCGTGGAGGTCAACTGTGCCGCTATCCCTTCCGAACTCATCGAAAGCGAGCTGTTTGGCCACGAAAAAGGCGCCTTCACCTCAGCCATCAAACAGCGCATCGGCAAATTCGAGCAAGCCAACGGGGGCACGCTCTTCCTCGATGAAATTGGCGACATGAGCCTTTCCGCACAAGCAAAAGTCCTGCGCGCCCTGCAAGAACAGAAAATCGCCCGCGTCGGCGGCGACAAGGAAATCCGGGTGGACGTGCGCGTCGTCGCGGCTACCAACAAAGACCTGCGCCGCGAAATCGCCGCAGGCCGCTTCCGCGAAGACCTCTACCACCGTTTAGCGGTCATCCTGATCGAAGCACCCGCCCTGGCCGAGCGAAAAGAGGACATCCCCACCCTCGTAGACCATTTCCTCCGGCTGGTCTGCCAGGAATACGGTATGGCCCCGAAAGCCATACAGCCCGAGGCCGTCCAAGCCCTGCAACACCACCACTGGAGCGGCAACATCCGCGAACTGCGCAACGTGGTCGAACGCCTCGTCATCCTCGGGGGAAAGCCCATTTCCCGCGAAGACGTGCTCCAGTACGCCGTCCCAACGCCGTCTAAACCCGCGCTCAACCTGCCCGAACTCTTCAGCCGTTTTCCCAACCGCGAAGCCTTACACCAGTTCATCGAAGCGGAATTTTTAGCCTTCCAAAAAAACTAATCCGGCGCTACCGACATTTATCATCTGGGAATCGCTATCTTCACGGGGTATTCCACCGGGGTCAGGAAAGGTTTCTTGTCCCCTCATCTCTATTCACGACGATCACCGCTATGGAAACACAAGCGCCACAAGAACCCCACAAACACCCACAGAAAGAATGGTACCGCCAGATCAAGGCCGAGAACTCCTGGACGATGTTCAAGGTCATCTCGGAATTCGTGGACGGGTTTGAAACCCTCAACCAAGTGGGGCCCTGCGTGTCTATTTTTGGCTCCGCCCGGATAAAGCCCGACCACCCGTACTACAAACTGGCCGTCGAAATCGCCCGCGTCCTCACCGAGGAAGGCTACGGCATCATCACCGGCGGCGGCCCCGGCATCATGGAAGCAGCCAACAAAGGTGCCTTCCTCTACGGTGGCCGCTCCGCAGGGCTCAACATTGACCTGCCTTTCGAACAGTCCTCCAACCCGTACATAGACCCCGATAAAAACCTCAACTTCCGCTACTTCTTCGTGCGGAAGGTCATGTTCGTAAAGTACGCCCAAGCGTTCATCGCCCTGCCCGGCGGTTTCGGCACGCTCGATGAACTATTCGAGGTGCTCACCCTCATGCAGACCAACAAAATCACCCGCTTCCCGGTCATCCTCGTCGGAACGTCCTACTGGAGCGGGCTCAAAGACTGGATCCAGCATACCCTCCTCGAAGAAGGCCACTACATCTCCCCACAGGATATGGACCTGCTCCCCATCGTGGACGACCCCCGCGAAGTACTCCGCATCATCGAGGAACATTATAAAAATACCGGTCACCTGGAGCCGAACTACAAATTATAGGATAGCAGCGGTCTTTTTTTACCAATCGTCCATTTTCAACCCGTCAATACCATGCCGGATTTCGTCCACCTGCATTGCCACACCCAGTACTCCCTGCTGGACGGCGCGTCGAGCATCTCCGAAATGATGAACAAAGCGGTGCGCGACGGCCAAAAAGGCATTGCCCTCACCGATCATGGCAACATGTTCGGCGCTTTCAAGTTTGTGTCGGAAGCCAAAAAGCGGCAGCTCAAACCCATTGTCGGGTGTGAGTTCTACCTCGTGGCCGACCGCCATAAAAAGGTCTTCTCCCGGGCGAAAGGAGAACAGGACGTCCGCTACCACCAGCTCCTGCTCGCCAAAAACAAGACGGGCTACGAGAACTTGTCCAAGCTCTGCTCCCTGGGCTTCATAGAAGGCCTCTACGGCAAATTCCCGCGCATAGACAAGGAACTCCTCGAAAAATACCACGAAGGCCTCATCGCCACCAGTTGCTGTATCGGTGCTGAAATCCCACAGGCCATCCTCCACGGCCGCCTGGAAGAAGCCGAAGCCAAGCTCCGCTGGTGGATAGAGCTCTTCGGCGAGGATTTTTACATCGAACTGCAACGGCACCGCGGACTGGAAAACATTGACGGCACCGGTAAAAGCCAGGAAGACATCAACCAAACCTTGCTTCAATTCGCCGAAAAATACCGGCTCAAGGTCATCTGCACCAACGACTCCCACTACGTTGAGGAAAAAGA
>JBEGMH010000087.1:0-8213 GCA_041183125.1 Bacteroidota bacterium
GGCTTGCCCGATTATGCACCCGCCCTGGCCGATACCTCCGCTGCGCTCCGGGCTTACATGGCCCCCCTACAACGGCTGGCCGACCAGGGGCTGGGCCTCGTGCTCATGGACCAGCCCGTGCATGGCTCCGAAGACCCACAGGCCCTGGAACAGGACTTTTATCGCGATTTCCTACGCCGCAGCACGGGTTACGAAGGGCTTATAGCCGGCAAGATCTCCCGCGAAACGCCCTTGCCCTACCTGCTCCGCGCCGGGGTAGACCTCTTCATTACCGATCAAGACCCCGCCATACTGGCTAAAAAGCTCGCCCAAGCCCTCGACGACCGAAGCTGGGGGCGCAACGCCCTGCGCAACAGCTTGCAAAAAGTCCTCCTTGCCAAACAATGGATGTACGGAAGCCATACCGCTAAAAATACCGCCGCCAGGTACCGCCCCCTGCAAAACAGTCCCTCCGCACCCCAGGCCGATCAGCGCAACCCCCGACAAATCGAGCGCTATTTCAAGGACCGGAGCTGGGAGTATTTCGCTTTCAGCCTGCGGGAAAAATCCCTGACCATCCCTTCCAACCCCAAAGGGCTGCTGCCCTGGAAAAATATGGAAGCACAGTCGTTCTACCTCTGGCAAGCTAGCCAGGACAGCTTCCCGGACTTTGTGGCTATGTTTGAAAAGTATGCCGACGCCCAGCCTTTCCATACCTTCCAAGCGGAAATCCCGGGCGGGCAGCATACGCCCCCTGCTTTTGTCGTGCTCATGGATGCTTCAAGCCCGGCGTATTTTTCCGCCCCCCGCCTCCGGGCGCGACTGGACAGCCTCCACGCGCGCTTTCCCGTGGTCGTCGTGCAATTTGGGTCCACCATCCTACCCCTGGACAGCACCTTCACCATCCTCCGCACCCCGGAAAGACACCCGCAGATGGAGGCCCTGGCCGCCCAACTCTTTTTTGGCGGAGGGAGCGCACTGGAACATTCAATGGGAGAAGACGACACCTTGTACAGCAGCCCAAAAATCCGGCTCCGGCACACGGCATACCTGTACGGCCCCGCCGCTGTGACCGGCCAGTTCGACCGGCTCGACGCGCTTGCCCGCCTCGCCGTTTCTAAACGCTATACGCCTGGATGCCAAATCCTTGTAGCCCATCACGGGGATATCGTCTATCACAAATCCTTCGGGAAACACAGCACTCCGGAATCGGCAGAGGTGGGCGATGAAGATCTCTACGATATCGCTTCCCTGACCAAAGCCGCCTGCACCTCCCTGCTGACGATGCAGTACCGGGACGAGGGCCGTATCCAACTGAATGCCCCCATAGACCGCTACCTGCCCTGGCTGCGCCGCACCCGCCTCGGGCGCGTACCGGTATGGCAGTTGCTGAGCCATCAATCCGGGCTGCCGGCAGCGATCCCGACCGCCAAATACATCAAGTTCCGAAAGTACTCGCGCAGGGCTTGCGACCCTTACTTCTGCAACCGCAGGCGCGGTGCCTATACCGTTCCTGTCACCGAACGCCTCTATTTCAACCGGCGCTACCTGGAAGAGATCCGCAGGGCGGTAGCCCGTATCCGGCCAGCGGGCGGGCAGCGGTACAAGTACAGCGACCTCAACTACTGGCTGCTCGGACAGGTCATCGAATCGGTGGGACAAAAGGGGCTGGACCAATTGGCACAGGAACGACTCTATGCTCCCCTGGGCCTGCGGCATACGACCTTCAAGCCCCGGCAACGCGTTTCGCCCAACCAGCTCATCCCCACGGAAATAGACAAGACCTGGCGGCGGCAGCTCCTGCAGGGTACCGTACACGACCCTTCGGCTGCTATCTTAGGCGGTGTATCCGGGCACGCCGGGCTCTTTTCCAACACAGCTGACCTCGCCCCCTTGTTGCAGACCCTGCTCGACCGGGGCGCGTATGGGGGGAAAACCTATTTCAGCCCAGCAGTGGTGGAGCGCTTTACCCAGGTGCGGGTAGGTAGCCGCAGCCTGGGCTTCGACCGGCCCTCTGCAGAAAACCGGTTCAAGCGGGTGCGCAAAGCGAGCCCGCGTACCTTCGGCCATACCGGCTTCACCGGGGGCTGTGCATGGGTGGACCCCGACCACGGCCTCCTGTTCATCTTTTTATCCAACCGCGTATTTCCCAATGCCCGGGAAAACCGAGGATTGCTGCGGGAACACATCCGCGAACGCCTGCTCGAAGCCACCTACGAAGCCCTGGAAAAAAAACCGGCCCTGGAACTGCCCGCCCTGTAGCGCACGTCTCTCAGCGGGAAGCCTTGCTTTGCTGGAGCAAGCCCTCCAGCAGCCAGTTGGCCAGGGCACCGCGGTTGCTGCCCAACACGATGCGCTGCTGGTCGAACCCGTTGCGGATATTGCCCAATTCGATGTAGACAGCCGGGGGCTTTACCTCCCGAAGCGTATAGAGGCCCCGGGTCGAGACGGTTCCTTCATAGCCGCCCCCAGACCGGTGCCTGCGGTATTTGTCGCGAATAGACAAGTGCAGCCGCTCCGCTAACTCCTGGCTGCGTTCATTCCCTTCCTGGTAGTAGAAGAACAGGTCCACTTGCTCGCGGTGGCCCCTGGAATCCACGTGGATCTCGATGACCTGCTGGTCGGTCAGCCCAATTTTGCGGTTTTGCTCATAGAGCGCGTTGATGGTCTCCGTGCGCTGCCTCAGGCGGGGGATTTGCGATTCCGCGATTTTTTCATCCCCCCAGATGAGCTCGTCTTTATCGCATTCCAAGAGGTTTCCCTGGCGGATACCGTCGTCGGGGTCGCGCACGATCATGTACGCGGTGGCACCGTGTTCGACCAGCTTACGGCAGAGGCGGAGGGTCACGTCGTACGCGTATTCATCCTCGCAGAGCGTATGTCCGGAGCGCTTGCCCATAGCGCCGGGGTCGGGGCCCCCATGCCCGCTGATCAGGTAGAAGATACGCCCTTGGAGTGCGGTGCTGAGCAAAGGCGTGTAGGCCATCGCCTGGCCAAAAATGGGAAATACCCGTTTCCCTGCATTCACCGGCTTGCCCTGGCCGCCCAGTTTTGCCACCGGATCGTCCGCAGGCACCGGGCTTTCGCGCGCCACATCGGCCTGAGTGCAATACAAGAGGTGGTGGGGCACCCAAAGTACTTTGTCGGATTGAAAAGGCTTTTCCCGCAAGCCCGCTTCGTACATGGCCTCGTTGTAGTACTGTATCTGCAGAGCCAGTTGGTAGTCACTGATACCCAGTGAGGTACGGATGGATTTGCTGTTGTACGCGCGCTTTTGGATCGGTAGGAGGTATTTTTTTCCTTGTATCAGCTTGGCGTTCTTTTGCAAGCCGTTCAGCTCATAAAATTTTTCGAAATTACAACTGTACGCCGACAACTGGAACTCCCGCATCAGGGCATAGACCCCTTCGCCCGGTTGTGCAGTTACTTCTACATGCTCTTCTTCCCGGGAAAAGAAGAGGGTCAGGAAGATCAGGGATAGAACGTGTGCGATTGTTTTCATCGTTTCCACGATTTTCAAGGGTTTGCCAGAACAGAGGTATTGCAGGGAACGGTGGGCGGGAAAAGTCCGTCCTTTACCGGGGGGCAGCGATGGGACGTACCACCCGGCCCCTCGGTGGTTCCCTTGCCATACGTCTAACGTTCCAAAGATACGAAAACCGTCAAAAATGTAAACTTTTGACTTGGTATGATAAAAAACCCTTCGCCCTATTGTACCTTTGCGCCATGAAGGCACTCCGAGAAATCAGGGACTTACTGCGCAAGGACTTTCTCCTGGAACTCCGCAAAGGCTATGCCTTGAGCGGTATCCTGCTCTACGTTTTTTCCACGGTGTTTATTGTTTTTGCCTCCTTTATCTCCTTGAACGCCTCGGTGTGGAATATCCTGTTCTGGATCGTGTTGCTCTTTGCCTCGGTCAACGCTATCGTAAAAAGTTTCGTGCAGGAAAGCGGTGCGCGGCAGTTGTACTACTATACGCTCGTGAGCCCGCTCTCCGTGTTGCTCGCCAAAGTGTTGTACAACGTCGGCCTCCTGCTGTGCATCAGCCTCTTGATCTGGGGCGCGCTGGCCTTTGTGAGCAGCAATCCGGTACGCGATGAGGCGCTTTTCCTTTTTGCCATTTTTTTGGGCAGCAGTGGCCTCGCCATCACCTTCACCTTCATATCGGCTATTTCAGCCAAAGCCGACAACAACGCCACCCTGCTGGCCATCCTGGGCTTTCCGCTGGTGGTGCCCATCCTGATGACCCTCGTCAAGCTCTCGGCTAATGCGCTGGGCCTCCTGCACGACACGGCCTGGGAAAAAGATATCCTCGCGCTGGCAGCCATAGACCTCTTGCTGTTGGGTGCCGCGTTCATCCTCTTTCCCTTTTTGTGGAGAGACTAAAAAGTACGCCCTATGCTGTATCAATCCTGGTGGAAAATCCTCGGAGCCTTTTTGTTGGTATATACCTTCTTAGCCGGACTGCTCGTCCCGCTCAAACCCGGTATCGTATCGGTGTCGCCGTCCTCCGCCCGGACGGGGGAAGAACTGGAGCTGCTCGTCAGCGGGTATAACACCCGCTACACCCAAAGCAGGGGCAACCTGCGCGCCTGGCTCAAACTCGACGATGCGCACGCCCTGTCGGCACACGAGGTACACATCCTCGACGACCGCCAACTGCGCCTCGCGTTTTCCTTGCCCACCCACCTGCCCGCCCGGGAAAAGGTGCGCGATTTCACGCTCGTACTCGACGACCCCTATAACGGAGCGACCGTGCTGCCCTCCGCTGTATTCGTGACGCAAGCCGACATCTCGCCTGAAAAGGGGGAAAAAGCCTTCAAAAATGCCCCTCTTCGCCGCCTGCACGACAAAGCCGGCATAGATTACCCCTTCCGCAATATCCTCAAAGAAACCATCCGCAACACCTACTTCCACGTGCCCCTCTGGTTTGCGATGATCTTCCTTTTCCTGTACTCCTTCGCCCAGAGCATTCGATACCTCCGCCAAGGCGATGCGGATGCAGACCTCCGCGCCCAGGCACTGACGATGACGGGCATCCTCTACGGCGTGCTCGGGCTGCTCACCGGGGCCATCTGGGCCAAACATACCTGGGGCGCGTACTGGAGCTGGGACGTCAAGCAAAACATGACCGCCGTAGCCCTGCTCATCTACCTGGCCTACTTCGTGCTGCGCGGCTCCTTTGAAGACCCCGAAAAGAAAGCCCGCTTAGCCGCGGTCTATAATATCTTCGCCTTTTGTGCCCTCATCCCCCTGATCTATGTCGTGCCGCGGCTCACCGACAGCCTGCACCCCGGCTCCGGCGGAAACCCCGCTTTTGGCTCCGACGACCTCGACAACACCATGCGCATGGTGTTCTATCCCGCCATCATCGGATGGACCCTGCTCGGTTTCTGGGCAGCGTCCCTGGTCTATCGCTACGAACGCCTCAAGGTACACGTAGAAGAAAGATAAAGCCGCACAAAACTTTTTAGCGCTCTATACCGTCCAATATCCAACTATCCAATTATGAAAAAAAACGTCCTGCGATCCGCCCTCCTCACCGTGTGTACGGCAGCCGCGGCTACCCTGCACGCCCACGACAGCACCCCTGATTTCATGCAAAGCATGGGAAAAATGTATGTGGTAGTTGCCGTGGTTTTAGCTATTTTTGGGGGGATAATCAGCTATATGTTTTTTATTGACCGCAAGCTAACCAAACTCGAAAACCAAATCAAACATCATGAGTGAACCTATCATGAGCTTTTTTGCAAGCGTCGAACAATATTTCGACCACGCCGCAAAGTTCACCAACCTGGATCCCGGGTTGCTGCAACAAATCAAAGTCTGTAACTCCGTGTTCCGGATGAATTTCCCCGTCAAAATCGGCAACGAAGTGCGGGTGATCGAAGCGTACCGCGTACAGCACAGCCACCACCGCATGCCCACCAAAGGCGGTATCCGCTACAGCAACCACGTCAACCAGGACGAAGTGATGGCCCTCGCCGCCCTGATGACCTACAAGTGCGCTATCGTGGACGTTCCCTTCGGCGGCGCCAAAGGCGGGGTCAAAATCAGCCCCTGGGAGTACACGCCCGACCAGTTGGAGCGCATCACCCGCCGCTACACCACCGAACTCATCAAACACAACATGATCGGCCCAGCCGTTGACGTACCCGCCCCGGACTACGGCACGGGTGCCCGCGAAATGGCCTGGATCTACGACACGTACCGCGCTTTCAAAGGACACGATATAAACGCGGCCGGCTGCGTCACCGGTAAGCCCGTGACCCAGCATGGGGTCAACGGACGCGAAGAAGCTACCGGGCGCGGCGTCTACTACGGCATCCGCGAATGTATGAACGTGGAAGAAGACATGAAAAAAATCGGCTTGACCCCCGGGCTGGCCGGCAAAACCATGATCATCCAGGGCCTCGGCAACGTCGGCTCTTTCACCGGCAAGATCTCCCAGGACGAAGGCGGTGCGGTCATTATCGGCGTCGGGGAAGTCGAAGGAGCAATCTACAAACCCGACGGGATAGATATCCACGACCTCATCCGCTTCCGCAAGGAAACGGGTTCCATCCTCCATTACCCGGGCGCACAGAACTTCCCCAAGGAGGAACGCGAGAAAATCCTGGAAATGCCCTGCGATATCCTGGTGCCTGCCGCCCTGGAAAGCGTCATCACCCGCCACAACGCCGACCGCATCCAGGCCAAAGTCATCGCCGAAGCGGCGAACGGACCGGTTTCCGCCCCCGCTGCCGAGATGCTCAACGCCCGCAACGTGATGATTATCCCCGATATGTACCTCAATGCCGGCGGGGTGACGGTGTCCTACTTCGAATGGCTCAAAAACCTCTCCCACCAGCGCTTCGGGCGCATGGAGAAACGCTTCAACCAGAACCAGTTCGAAAGCCTCGTAGACCTCGTGTCTGAAACGACCGGCAAACCCATCAGCCCCCGCGAGCGCGCTATGATTGCCCGAGGTGCCGATGAGATAGACCTCGTGCGCTCCGGCTTGGAGGAAACCATGATCGGCTCCTACCACCAAATCCGCAACGTGATGATAGCCCACCCGGATATCCACGACATGCGGACGGCAGCTTTCGTGCTCGCGATCAAAAAAATCAGCAGCGACTACCTCTCGCTCGGGATTTGGCCATAACCTGTTGGCGCACGACGCCCCACAGGATCCATCAGACTGGTTGCGAAGGGAACGTATGGGCCCTCGCAACCAGTTTGTTTTACCCCCATACCATATTTTATTTTGCCTTTTTCACCCCAGGTACTGCCCATATACGTTTATTTGTTAAAAAAAATTTAAAAATGCCCTAATTCGCCCCTTTTTGCAGCTTGTAAGTGAAATACTATTTGCCTGACATTCGTTATTTCCTTATCTTGTGCTGCAAAATCATTTTTGGTATAAATCCGATATACGATGTCTGAAAAATTAGACAAAATTGACCTGAAAATTCTGCGCATTCTTCAGGACAATAGCAAGATCACCAACCTGGACCTTTCCAAGAAGATCGGTCTGTCCCCTGCGCCCACCCTGGAACGTGTCAAAAAGCTCGAGCAGTCCCTGATCATCGAGAGCTACCACGCCAAGGTGAACCCGCAATCCATAGGCTTGAATGTCAAGACCTTCGTACAGGTTTCCCTGGCTTGGCAGAAAGAGAACGCACTCAACAACTTCCTGGAGAAGATCAAGCAAATCGATGAGATCGTAGAGTGCTACATCATCACCGGCGAAGCGGATTTCCTCATGAAGATCGTTTGCCGCGACATTCCGACCTACGAGCAGTTGCTGTTCAAGACGCTGTCGCAAATCGAAGAAATCGAACGCCTCAAGACGCTCATGACCCTGTCCACCGTCAAGGACTCCAAAGTCCTGCCGTATAAGTACGATTAGCGCCCTTAATGTTCCCAAACTATTTTGTCAGGAGCAAAAAAGCACTATCTTCGCCGCGCTTTTCATCGAGCGCCCCCCGGAGGAGTGGCAGAGCGGTTGATTGCACCTGTCTTGAAAACAGACGTACGTGAGAGCGTACCGGGGGTTCGAATCCCTCCTCCTCCGCAACCCAAATTTAAAAAGCCTTGTAAATCAAAAATTTACAAGGCTTTTTTGATACAGCTTACCTTTTAAGGGCTAGTTTGTTTTGGTTGGTGACGGGCGCTGTCCCTGTCGGAGATGTATCCCATAACCCACCCATCTTCTTGAACACGATTTTAAAGATTAAAGGATGTACAGG
>JBEGMH010000088.1:0-7010 GCA_041183125.1 Bacteroidota bacterium
TCTTGGCAGCGGTTTTTTCCCTCGTCTTGGCCGGCAATAAGACGGTCAACGGTTATGGTATTGAATACGTGATTTTTGCGCTGATCATTGGCTTGGTATTGAGCAATGTTTTTGGGATACGTCTTTCAGAGGCAGCGCGTTCTGAGTTTTTCATCAAGACGGGGCTGGTGCTCCTCGGGGCGGGGGTGTTGTTTCGGGACATCGTGCAGGCGGGGCTTCCTGGAATCTTACAGGCGGTGGCGGTGGTGAGCGTGGTGTGGGTTTTCTCGCTCTGGTTGTCCCGGCGCTTGAAGGTAGATGATGAATTTGGGGTGATCATCGCTTCTGCTGTTTCCATTTGTGGCGTTTCGGCAGCCATTGTGGCGGCCGGGGCGATACAGGGCGACAAAAGAAAACTATCCTATGTGACGACGCTGGTGTTGTTGGTCGCCCTACCGATGCTGGTATTGCAACCCTGGGCAATCCGGGCACTGGGTATCCCGGAGCTGGTAGGCGGTGCTTGGCTGGGTGGTACGCTGGATACCACCGCTTCCGTAACCGCGGCGGCACAGCTCGTGGGCGGCGCGGCGACAAAAGCCGGGGTCATCGTGAAGTTTTCCCAGAACGTGCTCATCGGTATAGCGGCATTCTTCATAGCGACCTGGTGGGCACTGCGGAAAAATGGGGAAAGTGCGTCCTCCGTTGAGAAGCCGGGCATGAAGCTGGTCTGGGAGCGTTTTCCTAAGTTTGTGCTCGGGTTTATAGCGGCTTCCCTTGTCTTTTCTTTCTTGGTTCCGGCAGCAACGGTGGTAGAAGTGGGGGGCTTTTTGAAAAGCCTGCAAACGATGTGGTTTGCCCTGGCCTTCGTCGCGATTGGGCTGGAGGCTCGTTTTTCCGACCTGCTCAAGATGCAGGGGGGGCGACCGGCACTGGCCTTTGTCGGGGCTCAGATGTTTAACATTGTTTGGACGCTACTGTGGGCTTTCCTGCTTTTTGGAGGCGTGCTCATGGCAGTGCCGCAGATACAATAGGCTTGTTGCGAGGGGGGATTCTATTAAAATCAAATTTATATTCCTATAAAAAAAATAGGAATATAAACATTTGTTATTTTTACCTCGTAGAATGAGGCTACCCATCGTTCGCACTTAATTTTGGTTGTCAGGATATAAGATCCATTGTCAAACGGGACCTTTCCCGCTTGCGAGAAAGCTGCCAACGGTTCCCGGGTGCCCTTTCCTATCTGATTGATCACCAAAAAATGAAGACCATGCAAGTATTCCTTACACCAATCCGGTTTTATGCCAAAGTTTTTTTATCCCTGATCGCCTTTCTGGGCATTGCAATGACTGCGCACGCTCAAAAAGCGAGCCTGGAAGTATCGGGAACGGTCGTGGATAAAGCCGACCAGACGCCCCTCGTAGGGGCTACCCTGACCTTCAAAGGAGACGTATCGGGCGTGTTTACCGATGCTTCGGGCAATTTTTCCATTATGACCAGCGCTGCTGCCCCCGTCACCCTGGTGGTCAGCTACATCGGCTATGAGGAACAGAGTATTGTGCTGACCGAAGGCCGCAGCGGGCTAAAAATAGAACTGCTCGCGCAGGCCTTGTCGGTGAGCGAAGTGACCGTCACGGCCAACCGGGTAGAAGAGAAAATCACCAAGAGCCCGGTGACGGTGGAAAAACTGTCGGCGCGCACGCTACAGGCGGCTCCGGGTTTCGACTCCTATGCCGCCCTGCAGGGGGTGAAAGGCGTGGACCTACTGACCCAGAGCCTCACCTTCCGCTCGGTAAACATCCGCGGCTTTGGGGCAAACAACAACAACCGCTTCGTACAACTGACCGATGGGATGGACAACCGCTCCGGGGGCCTGGGCTTCGGCTTTGGCAACGTCGCCGGGGCTTCCGAACTCGATATTGAAAGCATCGAAGTGTTGCCCGGTGCCTCCTCTGCCTTGTACGGCCCCGACGCACTCCAGGGCCTTATGCTGACCCACACCAAATCGCCCTTCAAATATCAGGGCCTCAGCGCACAAGTGAAAACAGGGGCCAACAACCTGGGCAAAGGGGATTTCGGCCCCAAACCCTTTACCGATGTAGCTGTCCGCTACGCGAGCAGTATCGGCAAACGCCTGGCTTTCAAAGTAAACCTGCAAGCAATCAACGGCACAGACTTCATCGCCGACGACTATGACGACCGCTCCACCCGCGGGCGCCGCAACTTTTTTACCCTCAACCAAAGTACCAAAACGGTCGGCATAGGCTATGCCCTCAACAGCAACCCGGCGTCTAACTTTGAGTACGACGGGGTCAACATCTATGGCGACGACGTGACCAATGGAGGGGCCTTTGACTTCCCAACCAACGCCAGCGTAGCCGTCTTGCAAGGCAGGCGCGTGACCCGCACAGGCTACACCGAACTGGAACTGCTGCGAAACGAAGGGGAAATATACAGCTATCGCGCCAATGCCGCACTGCACTACAAAATCAGCGATAAAGTAGAAGCGATCGGTGCTTGGTACTACGGGAACGGGAACTTTATCCGCACCGCCGCTTTCCGCGAGTACTTCCCGGACTACAAGCGCAACCAATTCAAACTGGAAGTGCGGGGCGAAGAGTTCTTCGTGCGCGCCTACCGTACCAACCAACAAGCCGAAGGCTACAACCTGGGCGTGTTATCACAGCGCATCCTGGCATCCTGGAAACCCACTGCCACCTGGGCCGCAGATTTCGCCCGCGCCTACTCCGGCGATATCACCAAGGCCCGCGCCGCCGCCGATGCCGGCAAACCCTTGCCGGGCACGGCCGCCTTCGACAACCTCTGGGAAAGCCTGACCAATACCCTGAACACGAGCTTTATCCCCGGTAGCACGACCATACGCGGCGTCCGCCTCCTCGATAACTCGGCGTTCACCCATGCGGAAGGCTCCTACAACTTTAAAAAATTGCTGCCGGAATGGGTGGAAGTGATTACCGGTGCCAGCTTCCGTCGCTACGACCTGCTGACCAAAGGGACGATTTTCCCCGCTACCGCCGACGGCAGTGAGTTCACTATCAACGAAGTCGGGGCTTACCTGCAAGGCTCGGTAAACATCCCCCTCAGCGAAAAGGCTTCTTTCCGCCCTACGGCAGCAGTGCGCTACGACAAAAACGAGTACTTCACCGGCGGGTTTACGCCCCGCCTCTCCGGCGTGCTCAGCCTCGGTGCCCACAACCTGAGAGGCTCCTGGCAGTCGGCCTTCCGCAACCCCTCCCCCAACCAGTTGCTCGCCGATGGCAAAATTGGCGAAGTCGGCGGTTCCCAGGCAGCACTGGAGGCAGCCAACCTCTTCAGTAACCCCGCCTACACCGAAGCCTCCGCTAAATTGTTCCAAACCAGTAACGACCCATCGGTATTGGTGAAATACGTGCCCCAACCCGAAAATTTTACCACCGAAAAAATCCAGACCTGGGAAGTAGGCTACAAAACGCTGGTCGGCAACCGCCTCTATATAGATGCATTCTACTTCCAGAGCCGCTACAACGATTTCATCGCTACCCAGAACTACTACCAGCCCATCTCCGGCAATATCAACGACTTGAAAAACGCGAGCACGTTCCGGACCTATCAGATCAACTTCAACAACTTCAATGAGATCTATGTGAATGGATATGGCCTGGGCGCAGAGTATGCCGTCTGGAAAACGTTCGCATTAGCCTTCAACTTCGCGCACCAGGTAGGTACGATCACCCTGAAAGACAACGCTGGCAATATCCGCAAAGATGCTTTCGGACAGGACATCGTGAAACGCAAAATGAGCGACCTCGAGGTGTCCCAGGTGGGTCGTAACTTCTTCATCTCGCCCGAAAACCGCTTCAACGTCACCCTCAGCAACCCCAACCTCACCAAGCACATAGGGTTTGTCCTCTCCTATCGCTGGACGGACGAGACCTGGATCGAGCAGGGCAATACCCAGGGAGACGTGCTGCTGCCGGCATGGAACTCCGTAGATGCTGCACTTACCTATAAACTGCCTTCTATCAAAGGCTTGATCAAATTGGGCGGCTCGAATATCTTCAACCAGTACTACTCCCAGGGGTACGGACTGGCACAAATCGGCGGCCTCTACTACGTCAGCTTCCTCGTGGACGGCTTGGGGCGCAAGTAAACCCATCCAGCGGCGAGGGGTTGGGTTCGCGTAAGTCGTACGCTGCCCAACCCCTCGTTACCAGTCTGTTTCTGTTCTCTCGAATAAATGCGTATTTTTAAGGAAAAAAATGATTGCAAACATCACGCGCATACCCCATATCCGCACCGAAGACCGGATTGCCGAAGTAGCCTGGTTTTGTGACCTCTGTGGGGGAGATACCGAGTTTTTGGGGCAGCTGGATCCCTCGCGGCGCAGCAATTGGGCGCATACCAGCGATATCCTGCGCACTGCCGACGCATCGGGGTTCAGCAATATCCTCTTGCCTACCTCCTACGTGGTAGGCCAGGAACCCATCGCATTTGCTTCTGCCATCGCACCGTTCACCAAAAACATCAGCTTGTTGGTCGCGCTGCGCACAGGGGAGTACCATCCGCCTATGTTGGCGCGTGCACTGGCTACGCTCGACCACTTGTTAGAGGGGCGCCTGACCGTAAACATCATCAACTCCGACCTCCCCGGGTATTCCGAGGCTCCGGAAATGCGCTACCAGCGCTGTGCGGAGACCATCGAGTTCCTGAAGCAGGCCTGGACGCAGCCGGAGCGCATCGAGTTTGAAGGGCAGTTGTACGGAAAAATAAGCCTGCCCTCTGCCCCGGTGAAGCCCTACCAGCAAAACGGAGGCCCATTGCTGTATTTTGGGGGGATATCGCCTGGTGCCCGCGAGATTTGCGCACAATATTGCGATGTATTCCTGATGTGGCCCGAGCCGGAAGAGAGCCTCTACGAGACGATGCAGGATGTTTCCGCCCGTGCCCAACGCCATGGGCGCCTCCTGGATTTTGGGCTGCGCATCCACGTCGTCGTGCGTGAAACGGAAGCCGAAGCCCGGGCCTGGGCCCGGCGTATGATGTCGCGCTTTGACGCGATCCAGGGGGCTGCCTTGAAAAGCCGCACCCAGGACGCCCAGTCGCTGGGGGTAAAACGCCAGGATGCCTTCCGCGAAGGAGCAGACGACGAAGGCTTCCTGGAAGAGATCCTGTGGACGGATATCGGGAGGGCACGCTCGGGCTGTGGGGCAGCGCTGGTAGGTTCCCCGGAGCAAATCCTGCGCCAACTCAACCGGTACATGGACATGGGGATCCGCGCTTTCGTTTTGTCGGGCTATCCCTTGAAAGAGGAGAGCGAGTATTTTGCCCGTCTGGTACTGCCGCATTTGCCCAACGTGCGCCTGGGCGATGCACAGGGCCGAAGGCCCTTGGAAACACCCGTAACGCCGTTGACCACTGGCGAGTTGCGCTACAACAGTTAGCGTGCCCTGGTCAGGGGAAACGCTTACTGTTCAGGATGTTGGACGGAGGGCTTTCCACATAGTCGCGGTTGAGGGCGCTCAGGCGGTAGCGGTATTTCTGCCCGCTCAGGCCACTTTGGTCCAGAAACCCATTTTCGAGGATTTCGGCGGCGGGAAGGATGCGGTGAATAGCCCCGGGCGTTTCGGTATCTGCCTCCATACCTTTGGGGAATCGGTACACGACGACATGGCTCAGCCCGGCAGGGTTGCGGGGCCATTCCCAGTTCAGGTGTATTCCCTGGCCGGAGCGGCGTGCCTTTTTGAGGACAGGGGCGGGCAGTGGGTTCGCAGCCGCTCCGCTGCGCAGCGGCCATAGTGCCGGGTCGCGGTAAAAACTGGTCCGCAGGGAATCCCCAAAGCCCAGGGGGTTCTTCAAGAGCTGTTTGGCACTGAAATAGACGACGCCGTCCACTTTCGGATAGGCATGGTTGATGCGCAACTGCCGGGGCATTTGGTCGGGTTGTTGCCAGTCGGGGCTCCGGTCGCTGCCGATGCGGTAAGCGGCCATACCGATGTAGAGTTTTTTACCATAAGCGTTATCGTGCCACCAGTTGAGGGTTTTCTCATAGTCCACCAAATCGAAGCCGATAGGGAAATAAAGTTGAGGGACGACATAGTCAATCCAGCCCTCTTTTAGCCATTTGCGGATATCGGCATAGAGGTCGTCGTAGTTGGTCTGACCCGCGCGGGTGGGGGAACCTTCCGGGTCTTTGCTCTGGTTGCGCCACACGCTGAAAGGGCTGATGCCGAACTCCACGTGGGGTTTCGTCTGTTTGATGGTATCGCGGAGCATTTGGATGAGGGTATCCACATTGTGGCGGCGCCAGTCGTCAATATGGGCGAATCCCTGTCCGTAGCGCAGGAAGTCGGTAGAATCCGGAAAAACTTCTCCTGCCACTTTGTAGGGGTAGAAGTAGTCGTCCATGTGGATGGCATCTACGTTGTAACGGGCCACAATATCCTTTACGACGCCGCAGAGGTGTTGCCATACCTCGGGCAGGGCGGGGTTGAGGTAGTATTTTTTCCCGTAGTAGAGGATCCAGTCGCGGTGGGTGTGAAAGACGTGTTGCGGGGAAAACCGGGTAGTGTCGGGCTCGTTGCTAGCCCGGTAGGGGTTGAGCCAGGCGTGGAACTCCATATTTCGGGCGTGGGCGGTTTCGATGAGGAAGGGCAGGGGATCCCAGCCCCCCTGCAGGGCTTGCCCTTGTTTGCCGCTGAGATAGGCTGACCAGGGGGCGAGGGGAGTGGCGTACAGCGCGTCTGCGGCGGGCCGGATTTGGACGTAGACTGCATTCAGACCATGCTGGGCAAAGCCGTCGAGCATGGTGAGCCACTCTTTTTTGAGTTGAGCGGTATCCGTGGTCGGTTTTAGAGGGAAGTCAATATTCGCTACCGATGCGACCCAGACGCCGCGCATTTCCCGTTTGGGCGGGCGAATAGGCTGTGCGGAGAGGCTGTCTGTGGGCAGCAGGGGCAACAGGAACAGCAGGAAGAGGCTAAATTTTTTCATGTGCGCGTATTTTCCATGGGGAAATATACGACAAATCTCCGAAT
>JBEGMH010000089.1:0-19538 GCA_041183125.1 Bacteroidota bacterium
ATGCCACGGGAAAACCCGTGGTTTTGGTGTTGATGAGCGGGAGCGCAGTGGCCATACCCTGGGAAGACCGCCATCTGCCGGCCATCGTGCAGGCCTGGTATGGCGGCCAAAGCGCGGGTACTGCCGTTGCAGACGTGCTCTTTGGCGACTACAACCCGGCGGGGCGGCTGCCCGTCACGGTCTATGAAAAAGACGAAGACCTGCCCGATTTCAAGGACTACGGGATGGAGGGGCGCACGTACCGCTATTTCCGTGGCCGGCCGTTGTACCCCTTCGGATTTGGGCTGAGCTACACGGAATTTCGGTACCGCAGGCTGCGCCTGTTGTCAGAAGGACGGGCGGGCGAGGCGCTGCGCGTCCGGGTGCAGGTCGAGAACGTCGGCGGGGTGGCCGGGGAAGAAGTGGCGCAGGTCTATTTGGCGTACCCCGGTCTGCCGGGGCATGCCCCCATTCGCGCCCTGAAAGGCTTTGGGCGCTTCCGCCTGGAGCCGGGGGAGAGCAGGGAACTCGAATTCAGCCTTTTGCCGGGGCAGTGGGCGCTGCCGGACGAGCAGGGGAACACGTTTCATCCCAGCGGAAAAGTTCAGGTCGCGGTGGGGGGCGGGCAGCCCCATGTGGGGCGTCCCACCACGTCCAACAGTCTGCTTGTGCGCGGTAAACTCCGCTAATTCCACAACGTGCCGTCTAATCCGAGCACCGTGCCCATCCAGAGCGCGACCACATAGATAAAAAAGCCCAGGATGTAGAGCAGGCCCTTGTTCCAACCCGCTGCAAACAGCAAGTGCCGGACGTAGAAACTGGCAACCGCCCCTGCCGCCCCCGCCACGGGGACGATGACCAGCGGCCGGACCATCCAGAACCTTCCCCAGGCCGGGTCGGGGTCGTTGACCCCCAGAAGGAACAAAACAATCAGAATCAAAGCAATGGTCGCGCCCACTAACATCGGGCCTTTCAGTACGCTCAAGCTGACCATCGGCAGCGCTACTGGATTTTCTGGTTTCATCTGCATTTTTTCCATTTGATGACGGGTTGAGATGGGTGCCATCGAGGGTGGAAAAGGGTTTTTCCCCTCCTCAACGCCCCCTTGGAACCCATTTTTTGATTTATTTTTAAAGTACTTTAAAAAACAAAGTATTTGAACAAAAAAAATTCGAGGGGGAAGTCGCAAGGTCTTTTTTAATTCAAAAGTACTTTGTGATGCAAAGTTAAGGGAATTTGGTGAAATTCCAAGTCAGGGGGAAGATTTTATCCAATTTATCGGGAAAAGTTGGGGGATTGCTTTTAAGAGCCTTTATGTGGGTTGATGACGCTTCTTTTGGAACGGAGGGGAGGTTTATAAAAAGTCCCCTCAGCACACAAACTGGTACCCGACCCCTTTCAGCGTGATGATTTGGATATCGGGGTCTTCTTTGAAATACTCCCGCAGCCGGGCGATATAGACGTCGAGGTTGCGGGAGTTGAAGAAGGAGTCGTCGCCCCAGATTTTCTGCAGGATGTACTTCCGTTCCACGGTGAAGTTGCGGTGCTGGACGAGGATTTTCAGCAGTTCGGCCTCGCGGTAGGAGAGTTTCTGGACTTGGTTGCCCAGGCGGAGCTCGTATTTGCGCGGGTCGTATTCGAACCGGCCGAGCCGCAGGGGGCCGTCGTCGGCAGTGGGGGGGGATTGTTGTTGGCCGGCGAGTTGGAGCAGGTTGTGTACCCGGGCGATGAGTTCCTCCATGCTGAAGGGTTTGCGCAGGTAGTCGTTGCCCCCGGAGTGGAACCCTTTGAGCACGTCTTCCGTTTGGGTTTTTGCCGTCACGAAGATGATGGGCAGTTGCGGGTAGCGCTGTCGGAGCAGGGTGCCTAGTTCGTAGCCGTCTTTGTGGGGCAGCATGACGTCGAGGATGCAGAGGTCGGGCACGAATTCGGCGGCGGCATCCGCAACGGCGGCCCCGTCGTCCACCATACGGACGATGAAGTCGCGGGACTCCAGGCTCTCTTTGACGATTTTTCCCAGGAAGGGTTCGTCTTCTACGTAGAGTATCTTGGGTTTGGGCATACGACCGGTCATTTTGAAGGCTGTGTTTTGGGCAACGTCACGGTGAACAGGCTACCTTGTCCTGCCTGGCTGCTCACTTCGATGCTCCCGGAATGGCGGCGCAGCACTTCGGCCACATAGCTCAGCCCCAGGCCGTAGCCCTTGGTGTTGTGCTGTTGCCCTTCCTGCGGAACGCGGAAGAACTGTTCGAAGATTTTTTTCTGGTATTCTTCGGGGATACCCACGCCGTTATCTTGTACGGACAAGAGCACCTGCTCGTTGGCTTGTCGCAGGGAAATTTGTATTTCCGGATGGGAGGGGCTGTATTTCAGGGCATTATCCAATAAGTTGTACACGACATTGGTGAGGTGTACGGAGTCGCCTTCCACGAAGAAGTCGCCTTCGCCCACGTGCAGGGCCACCCGCGCGTGGGCGCGTTCGAACTGCAGGCCCATGGATTGCATCACTTTTTCCAGGGTCTTTTTCACATCGAAGCGCTCGGTGTGCATTTGAAGCGCGTTGTTTTCGAACATGGACATTTTGAGGACCCGGTCCACCAGGATGGATAAGCGCTGCAGCTCGTGCTGGGAGATGTTGAGGTATTCCCGTGTCCGTTCCGGGTTGTTGATGCCCTGAAAATTTTGCAGGGCTTCCAGGGCTACGCTGACGGTGGCGATGGGCGTCTTGAGCTCGTGGGTGATGTTGCTGATGAAATCGTTTTTGAGCAGGGCTAGTTTCTGTTGTTGGCGCAGGCTCCTGAAAATGGTGTTGAACGAAACGCTGGTGATGCCCAACAAGAAGAAGGCGAACAGTAGGTTGGGGGCGATGCGTGTGAACAAATACCCCTCGTAACTGGAAAAGGAGACGAGGTAGAGATGGATGGGTGGAAACCCACCGGAGTGGTAGGTGACGATGCCCGGGTCGCTTTCGATGTCCGGGACGGTATCGTGCCGGCTGAGGGCGAAGGGGAAGGACAGGTGGGCCCGGTCCATATCTTCCTGCAGGCTGTTGCGCAAGGTTTCGATGTGCAGGGTATCTTTTTTGTTGAAAAAACCTACCATAGCGCCATCTTCCGACGCTTTCCCCTTGAAGGTGTTCACGTTATTGATGAAAAAGCGCTTGCGCCGCTCCAAGCGTGCTTCCCGTTGCCGGACGTGGTGCGGGAAACTCTTTTTATCGCGGTTTTCCATACTGCCGGTGTCATGGCCGACGGCGACGACCTGGACGACGGGCTTGTCGTCGGCTTTGGGCGTGTCGGGCCGGTCGATGAGTATCGTCGCCCGCCGGACCATGGAGTCGCGCATGGCTATCCAGTTCTCGCGGAACAGGGAATCTTGCAGGTTGCGGATATTTTGGGTGAACAGGTTGTCGAGGTCGGCTTCGAGGAGTTCTTTTTGCTCGCGGTAGACGCTGCGCAGCCAGTACGCCTGGAACAAGACGAGCAGCCCCAGGCTCAGCCCCATCAATAAACGGTACACGTAGGTTTTTTGCTGCATATTGGTCGTTCTAAAGGAACCGCACAAAATTACGTGCTGTTATCGTATGGTAGGGGGTTTATTAACCTTTATTAACCATATTTCTAGGTCGTTTAACTTCCTGGCTCGGATTGCAGGCGTAGATTTGCACTATTAAAAACCAAAGAGAATGAAAACAAAAAGCGCATTGCTGTTTATGGCGTGGTTGCCGCTGGCGGTCTTCGCCCAAAACAACGAAGGGGTAATCGTTTATTCACAAACGATCAACATGCACCGCAACCTGCCCAATGAGCAGATGAAACAATACGTGCCCGAGTTCCAGACCTTCGAGTCGGAACTGTTCTTCAAGCCTACGGCTACCTTGTACAAGCCCAAAAAATCAGACCAGCCCCAGGAGGTACAGGCCGGTGGCAGCGAATGGAGCGGTATGCGCATGATGATGTCGCGCCGCAGGGACAACACGGTCGTGTACCGCGACCTGGCCAACAGCAAACACATCGAATACACCGTGTTCATGGACAAAGAGTTCCTGATCGAAGGGGCTGATCCCGCCAATTCCAGCAACTGGAAAATCAGCGGCAAGCAAAAAATGATCGCCGGCTACCCCTGTATGTCGGCTACCCGATCGGATTCCGCGATGGGCCGGCCCCGCGAAATCACCGCCTGGTTCGCCCCCACGATCCCCGTCCACTCCGGACCGCAGGCGTTCGGCGGCCTCCCGGGCATGATCCTGGAAATGGACACGAACCAGGGCCAGGTCGTCATCACCGCTAAGTCTATCGAGATGAAAAAACTGGAAGACGGCCTCCTCGTCGCCCCGGACAAAGGCAAGAAAGTGACCCGCGAGGAATACCGCAAAATCGTGGATGAGCGCATGAAGGAAATGAGGGAGCAGTTCCGCGGCGGTATGCCCGGCGGCGGAGGCCCCGGCACCCGCACCGTGATCATCAGCAACGGCGGCAACGGGTAAATACCCCTCTGTTCCTCCCAATACAGGGAACGGTTCTTTTGCCCGACACCACCGAAAAACGCGTTGGATGTTGTCAAAAGACCCTCTTTTGTCCGATGCCAATAAAAAGTATTTTGAATAAACCTTCTTTTGTTTTGTTTTACTTTGAAAAACAAAACAAAAGAAGGTTTATTCGTTATTTTATCTTTTTGGCATTTTAAAAAAAATCCCCTATATTTTCGAAAAAACCAGTGTTCAGAGGTATTCTTCTTTTTTCCCTGCTATTGCCCTGCGCCATAAGCGCCCAAATCAGCATCGTGAGCGGCTGCACGGGCAGTATCGGGGCCAATGTTTTCCAAAAAGGCGACTTTGGCACCGGCTTCGCCAATATCCTGCCTGTGGACCCCAAGCTGGCCCCGGGCTATGTCTATCAGTTCAACCCGCCGCCCAACGACGGATTCTATACCATCACCAACAACACCTCAACCTGGGGCTCTTTTGCCCAAACGTCGTGGATAAAAAGGGGCGACAACAGCCTGGATCCCTACGGGTACTTCATGGTGGTCAACGCAAGCCTGCAGCCAGGGCTCTTTTACCTCGATACGGTGGAGGTGTGCGGCAACACCAACTACCTGTTCAGCGCCGACGTCATCTCCATGAACCTGCCGGCGGTCAGCGCGGGCTTCATCCGGCCCAATATCTCCTTTTTGGTGGACGGCAAAGAGGTCTATTCCTCCGGCAATGTGCCTATAGATGGCCAGTGGCACTCCTACGGGTTTGCGCTGCGCACCGCGCCGGGCGCCAACAAACTGGTGCTCGCCCTGCGCAACAACGCTCCGGGTGGCAACGGCAACGACCTGGGGCTCGACAACATCGCCTTCCGGCCCTGCGGCCCCAAAATAAGCGCCCGGGACACCATCCTGTACCGCCGCGACTCCACCGCCTTCCTCTCGGCACAGGTGCAGGACTCCGTGTACGCCGACCCGCGCTACCAATGGCAGGTCAGCACCGACGACGGGCTGACCTGGAAAGACGTGCCGGGGGCAAACGATACGACACTGGCAGTGCCCAAAGCCAAACACGGCACGCGCTACCGCATCCTGGTCGGCGACGGGCCTGCCCAGTTGGGCAACCCCTCCTGCCGGGTGGAATCGAAAAGTATCCTGGTGCGGGAAGACGCCTACCGGGACACGTTCCGCGTCGCGATCTGCCCGGGCGGTTCGTACGAAGCCTTTGGAAAACAACTGCGCGAGCCGGGCGAGTACGAGTTCTTTTTTCCCTCTAATTTTCAAGGCGACCGCATCGTGACCATCTATGTACGCATAGAAGACCTGAGCGGGTTCCGCATCGCAGGCCCGGAAAAGCTTTGTCGGGGCGATACGGTAACGCTGCGGGCGGGCGCTTTCGGGTCGGTCGTCTGGTCCACAGGGGAAGTCGGCGAATCCATACGGGTGACGCGGCCCGGGACGTACAGCGTCGCAGTGACCTCTGTATTCGGCTGCTCGGCCTCCGATACGCTGGAACTGGCAGAAGTCGCCCTGGAAGCGCGGGCAGAGGCGCAAGCGCCCTCCTGCCGGGATGCGCGGGACGGGAAGATTCTATTCAGCAGCGTTTCAGGAGGTACTCCACCGTACCGCTTTGGGGTTGCGGGTGCTGCGATGGGTATGGTGCCGGAACTGTCCGGCCTTGGCCCCGGCCTTTACCGGGCGAGGGTGGAGGAAGCGGGCGGGTGTGCCCGGGAGTTGCCGCTGTCGCTGGATAACCCGGCGATTTTTGCGTTGGCCGATACGGATACCCTGTTTACGATTGCATTAGGGGAGCGCATTCGGCTTTCTGCTGGTTCGGATCAGGCGATTGTGGCGTACTTCTGGTCGCCGGAGGCCCTGGTGAGCTGTGTGGATTGCCCCGACCCCTTTGTCTCGCCGGACTCATCGGCTACTTTTGTGCTCAAGGCGTACAACGGCGCCGGCTGTACCGCTACGAAAACGGTGCGGGTACAGGTAGTGCCTGTCCGCAAGGTATATGCCCCCACTGCTTTTTCCCCGAACGGCGATGGCGTCAACGATGAATTTTCCCTGTTGTTGGGGCGGGGCGTACTGCGGGTGCTGTCGTTTCAGGTATATGACCGGCAGGGGGGCATGGTATTTGGCGCGGTAGATGCAGCGCCCGGCTCGCCGTCCTTGTCCTGGGACGGCAGGCTGGGGCAGGCTGCATTGCCTGCCCGAACCTACGTCTGGACGGCCATGCTCCGGTTCACGGATGGAACGACGGAGCGGCTGAGCGGGGAAGTGGTGTTAATTCGCTGAGGTGCTTTGTTGGGGCACATATCCTTTGAACCCGTACCAGGCTACGATGAGGAAGCAGACCACGGGGAGCAGGATGGAAGTTTGGATACCGAAGTTGTCGGCCAACACGCCCATGATAGGCGGCAGGATGGCACCGCCCACGATCGCCATGATGATGAGGGCAGAGCCCAGCTTCGTTTCCGCACCCAGGTCTTTGATGCCCAGGGCAAAAATCGTCGGGAACATGATGGACATGAACAAGTTGACGGCGAGCAGGGCGTACACGGCCGGTGCGCCCGACAGCAGCACGGCGCCTACGCAGAGCGCGGCAGCGGCGAGCCCGTAGATGCCCAACATGCGGTTATCGCGGTAGATGCCCATCAGGTAAGTGCCCAGGAAGCGGCCGATGACGAACATAATCGTACCGCCCATCATATACGCCCGGGAGGCGACTTCTTTGCTGACGCCGGGGATGAGCTCGGTCACGAAGTTGATGGTGATCCCCCAGATGCCGACCTGTGCGCCTACATAGACCAACTGCGCCAGGACCGCCAGCGCCAGGTGGCGGTGGCGGAAGATGCGCCAGTCGAAATGCAGGCCTTCGCCTTTATCGGGTTCGGGTACGTTGGACTTCCAGAACAACAGCGCGATGAGCAACACCGCTACGGCGAGCCCGACGTAGGGTACGATGACCGCTTCTGCGGCCTGGCGTTTGGCCTCCATAGAGCTCAGGTCGCCCTCGTTTCCGGAAAAGATGAGCATGCCGGCCAGCCAGGGGCCCACGACGAGCGCCACCCCGTTGAACGACTGCGAAAAGTTGAGGCGCTGCACGGCGTTCTTGGAGTCGCCCAGGATGGTGACGTAGGGATTGGCCGCCGTTTCCAGGAAGGCCAGTCCGCTGGCGATGATGTAGAGCGCGACCAGGAAGAAGCCGAAGGTCAGCGATTTGGCAGCGGGCACGAAGAGCAGTGCCCCGATGGCGTAGAGCAGGAGGCCCAGGATGATGCCTTTTTTATACGAATATTTTTCCATAAAAATACCCGCCGGCAGGGCGATCGTGAAATAGCCCAGGTAAAAAGCGGTTTCCACCAGCAGCGCCTGTGCGCGGCTGATCTCGAATACCGGCTGGAAGTGCGCGATGAGCGCCGAGTTGAAAATGTTGGCCAGGCCCCAGAGGAAAAACAAACTGGTGACCAGCATCAGGGGGACAAGATATTTGTTGGAAGACATGCAATAGAATTTTAGGTTTGGTTCGGTAAAAAAGCGATTCGCAAAATAGTACTTTCCTGAATTTTTTTTGTTTTTTTCGTACAGGAAGCAAAAGCATGGGATTCTCCATTTCTTCGCCGGACTTATTGCGAGGGGGCCGGAAAAGTGGGAAAAAGATGCCCTTTTTGTTGTCCGGGGAGGTGCGAGGCCTCCGGCTTCGCGTTTTTTTCACCAACCTAATGTTATGATGTACAGAAAACACCTACCCTTCAAAGCGCTTGCCTTTGGCCTGTTGGCGCTTTTTTCCTGTCAGAAAAAGGAAAGTTTCGACGTAGTGATCCGAAACGCCCTGATCTACGACGGGTCCGGCGGGAAGCCCTATCCGGGCGACATTGCCATACAAGCGGATTCCATTGCCCGCATCGGCGACCTTGGGGGCGCGGTGGGCAAGCAGGAAGTGGACGCCAAAGGGATGGCCGTCAGCCCGGGCTTTGTCAATATGCTGAGCTGGGCCACGGAAAGCCTTCTCGTGGACGGCCGCGGCCTGAGCGACCTCAAACAAGGCGTCACCCTCGAAGTGATGGGCGAAGGCTGGTCCATGGGCCCGCTCAGTCCTGAGATGAAACAGGGGATGCTCGCCCAGCAGGGCGACCTGAAGTTCGACGTCTATTGGAACACCCTGGGCGAGTACCTGCAGGGCTTAGAGGAGCGCGGCGTCTCGATGAACGTGGCCTCGTTTGTGGGCGCTACCACGCTGCGCATCCACGAGATTGGCTACGACAACCGCCCGCCCAGCGCTGAAGAGTTGGGGCGCATGCAGCAATTGGCCCGCGAAGCTATGGAAGAAGGCGCCCTCGGCATCGGTTCCTCCCTCATCTATGCCCCCGCCTTCTACGCCGGCACGGACGAGCTGATCGCCCTGAACAAAGCCGTGGCCCCGTATGGCGGGCGCTACATCACGCACATGCGCAGCGAGGGCAACCGCTTTCTGGAAGCCATTGACGAGACCATCCAGATCGCGCGCGAGGCGGGCGTACCGGCAGAGATCTACCACCTCAAGGCCGGGGGAAAGAACAACTGGCCCAAGATGGACCTGGCCATCGCCAAAATAGACAGCGCCCGCGCTGCCGGGCTCGACCTGACCACGGATATGTACACCTACGTGGCAGGGGCTACCGGCCTGGACGCCTCCATGCCGCCCTGGGTGCAGGAAGGCGGCTACGACGCCTGGGCAGCCCGCCTGAAAGACCCGAAGATACGCGCCAAAGTCATCGCCGAAATGCGGATGGACGCCCAGGACTGGGAAAACCTCTACTACGCAGCCGGCAGTGCCGACAACCTGCTTCTCCTCGAGTTCAAAACGGATTCGCTCAAAAAATACACGGGCAAGACCCTAGCCGAGGTAGCCCGCCTGCAGGGCAAAAGCCCGGAAGAAACCGCGATTGACCTGGTCGTCCACGACGGCACCCGGGTCGGGGTAGCGTACTTTTTGATGTCGGAAGAAAATGTGAAAAAACAGATCCGCCTGCCCTACATGAGCTTTGGCTCCGATGCAGGTGCCCTGGCCGCAGAAGGCGACTTCCTGAAATCGTCGTCCCACCCGCGCGCGTATGGCAACTTCGCGCGCTTGTTGGGCAAATACGTGCGCGAGGAAAAGGTCATCTCCCTGGAAGAAGCCATCCACAAGCTGAGCGCCCTGCCCTGTGGCCACCTCAAAATCCAGCGCCGCGGGATGCTGAAGGCAGGCTATTTCGCCGATATCGTCGTGTTCGACCCGGAGGAAATAGCAGACCGCGCCACGTTTGAGAAACCACACCAGTACGCGGTAGGCGTGCGGGACGTATTTGTAAACGGTGTCCAGGTCCTCAAAGATGGGGAGGCTACGCGCAAACCCGCCGGCCGTTTTGTGAAAGGGCAGGGGTATATACCAAAAAAATAAAATATCATGAAAAAAGGAATTTTTTTATTTTTATTCTGCGTAGCCTATCGCCTGCTGTCGGCGCAGGCGACGCTGGCGGACGTAGCCGCTTTCGACCGCTATGTGGCCCAGGCGGTGGCCCAGTGGGAGGTGCCCGGGCTGGCGATTGCCGTGGTACAAGACGGTAAAGTCGTTTTTCAAAAAGGCTACGGCGTGCGGAAATTAGGCGAAGCAGCCCCGATTGACACGCGCACGATTTACGGGATATGCTCGACGACCAAGGCGATGACCGCTGCCGCTATGGGTATCCTGGTGGACCGCGGCAAGTTGAGCTGGGACGACCCGGTGGTCAAGCACCTGCCCGAGTTCCGCCTGAGCGATCCCCACGTGACGCGCGCGGTGCGCGTGCGCGACCTGCTCACCCACAACATCGGCTTGCCCAACGCGGACTACCTCTGGTTCGGCAACGACCTCGGCGCAGCGGAGATCCTGCGCCGGGTGGAATACCTGCCGCTGGTGTACCCCTTGCGCGGGGGCTACACCTACCACAACGTGATGTACTTCGTCGCCGGTGAGGTCATTGCGCGGGTGAGCGGTATGTCCTGGGGCGATTTTGTGAAAAAAGAACTGTTCGAGCCCATCGGGATGACGAACACCTACCCGACGCTCAAGACGAGCCTCGCAGAGAAAAACCGCTCCGTTCCGCACTACCGGGTGAAGGGAAAAGTAGTGCCCATCACCGATATGTCGGTGGATGAAGTAGCCGCTGCCGGCTCGGTCTGGTCCAATGTGGAGGACTTGAGCAAATGGATGCGCTTTGTGCTCGACAGTGCAAAAGTCGGCGACCGGCGCCTCCTGCAGCCCAAGACCTATGCGGAGTGGCTCAAACCACAGACCTTGGTGCCGCAAAACGACTTTTACCCCACCGTCGCCCTGACCAAGCCGACCTGGACGAGCTACGCCCTCGGCTGGTTCCAGCAAGACTACCGGGGGCAGGCCGTGGTGTTCCACACCGGCAGCATGGACGGCACCATCGCCATCCACGGCCTGTTGCCCTCCAAAAAGTTAGGCGTGTTCGTGTTGGGCAACCTCGACCATGCCGAAGTACGCCACGCCCTGATGCTCAAGGCGTTTGACCATTTTGGCGGCCTCGGGGCGGAGCGCGACTGGAGCAGCGAGCTCCTGACGCTCTACGGCGGTATCGCGGACGACGCAGCGAAGCGGCGGGCGGCCATCGAGCAACAGCGCGTACCCAATACGCAGCCCAGCCTGGCCTTGAGCGCGTATGCAGGGAAATACGCGCACCCGCTGTACGGCACGGTCAGCGTGCAGTTCAACAACGGGGTATTGGTGGTGCAGGAGACCAAAGCCCTGCAACTGACCCTGGAGCACTGGCACTACGACACCTTCAAGGGCACGTCCAGCTTGTTCTGGGACGACCCCATGCAGGTGCAGTTTGCGCTCGGGGCCGACGGCAAAGTGGAGCGGATGCGGATACGGGGCGGCGAGTGGATGAAAAAGGAAGGTTGATTCCAGGCTTGGTTCAACTACCGCACCGAACGGGGGAGGGGGCAAAAAACGCGTTTTTTGCCCCCTCCCTCGTTCGGTGCATGGCTATCCCCCTCGTTTTTTCACCTCTGAGGGCGCTATGTGGAATTTTTTCTTGAAAAGCGTCGAGAAGTAGGTCCGTTCTTTGAAGCCGACTTTGAAGGCGACTTCGCTGGTATTCAGGCCTGGGTTATTTTCGAGCAGTTCCAGGGCTTTTTGGAGGCGGAAATCGCGGAGGAGCTCCATGGCACCCTGGTCGGAGACGGCAGAGAGCTTCCGGTACAACTGTGCTTTGCTGATGTGCAAAACGCGGCAAAGCTGGGCGATATCGAACGTATCGGAGGGGTAATGTGCCTCAAACACCTCGTAGAGGGAGCGCATGAAGGCATCCGACGCCGACAGGTTGGGTTCCGAGAGTGGGGTGGGGGTTTGAGCGCTGGGATCGGAGCCCTGGGCAAAATGGGCATAGCGCTCTTTCCACCGGCTTTGGAGTTGGTGGAGGTTCTGAAGGGTAAAGAGGAGTTCGGGTGCTGAAAAAGGCTTGCCGATGTAGGCGTCGGCACCGATGGCTTGGCCCTGCAGGCGGTCTTGCGCTTCGTTTTTGGCACTCAGGGCCACGATGGGGATATGGGCGGTGAGGGGTTGGTTTTTGAGCAGTTGGATCATCTCCAGGCCATCCATTTCGGGCATAACGATATCGCTTAGGATGAGGTCGGGGATTTCGCGGGTGGCCAATTCGGCGCCTTCCTTTCCGTCGCGGGCGATGAGCAGGCGGAAATGCGGTTGCAGGGTCAGTTTCAGTACGGATACGAGCATGGGGTTATCTTCGACGATGAGCAGCAGGGGGAGCTCGTCGGAGGACGGTGCAGCATCGGGCAAGGCGCTGTATGTTGGGTAATCCGAGGGCAGATAGTTGGGCAGGGCTGTTTCCAAGGGGGTTTTTGCCGGCAGGCAGATGGTGAAGGCGGTACCTGTATGAGGCGTACTGCTGACGGAAATACTGCCCTGCATCCATTCGACGAGGTCTTTGACATAGCTCAGGCCCAGTCCGAAGCGGTGTTCGTCCTTTTTGGAGGAGGCTCCCTGGAAGTACTTTTCGAAGATGAAGGGTAGGTCTGCTTCCGGGATGCCGGCTCCGGTATCCGAAACAGCAATCTGTACCTCGTCGGGACGAGGCGTTGACAGGGACAGGCGTATGGTCCCTTGGGCGGGCGTATGCCGCAGGGCATTGTTGATGAGGTTATTGAGGATATGTTTTACCCGTGTGGGGTCGAAGTCGGCGGGGATTTCCGCGGGGTTGGCATGGAAGATGAGTTGGATATCGCGGAACTCTGCCAGGGGCTGGTACGCGGAGAGGGTATTTTCCAGGAAGTGGGCCATATCCCCGTGGAGGTAGTTCAGTTGCAGGCTGCCCTCCTGGAGCCGGGTGATGTCGATCATTTCGTCTACGAGCCCTTGTAGGTTGCGGCCCTCATACTCGATGGCATCCAGGTAGGATGGGGATTGGCCGGAGGGCGACTGTTGGCGCAGTTTGGCGCTGACGCCCATAATGATGCTCAGGGGCGTTTTGACTTCGTGGGCGATATAGGCGAACAGCTTGTTCTTGAGCTGGTCGAGGGACTGCAGGCGTTTCACTTCCTGTTGTTTGACGTCGGCTTCGTATTTTTCGGCGATTCTTTTTCGGTCAAAAAGCACCCAGGCGCGGAGGGAGACTCCGAGGAGCAGCAAGTAGCTCAGGTAAGCGACGCGGCTGAGGTACCAGGGTGGACGGATATGGACGAGGAGGCGGGCAGTGGGGAGTTTGGACTGGGTTGCCCCAGGGGTGGCGACCTGCATGAGGACCTCGTATTTTCCCGGTGAGAGGCCGGTGAGGTGGATACTCCGCTGCTTGCCTAACCCGATCCACTGGCCGCTGAGGCCCTCCACTTTGTATCGGTAGTACAAACTACCTGGGTTGTGTGCGAAGGGGGCGGAAAAATCAATGACGATATTGTTTTCGGCATGTCTCAGCCGGAGTTGCAGGGCTTCCTCCGGGGAGAAGGAGACGCTGCCTTTTTCGAGGAGTTGCTGTAGCGAAAGCGAGTTGACTCTTATCCGGCTGATCTGGAGGGTGTGGGAAAGCAGTGGTGGGTTTTCGTCGAGCAACTGCGAAGGGCGCAGCACGAGAAGCCCATTCGCCCCTCCAAATAAAATTTCATTTTTATCTGTTTTTCCAAAAGAAGTGGCATTGTATGGGGTTTCCAGCAGGGCTTCCTGTAGGTCGTAGCTCAGGAACTGTTGGTGTTTGGGATCGAAGCAGGAGATGCCCCGGTCGGTGCTGATCCAGAGCTTGTGGTTTTTGTCAGGGACGATTCCGAGCACGATTTTGCCGTTGAGGGGGTCGTCTTGTTGGTCCGGGTAGGAAACCGTTTCGGAAGGCATGTGGAACTTAGCAAGTCCGTTGCCGAGGGTACCAAGCCAGAGGACATCGTGGTCGAGGGGGTCTTGGCAGAGGGCGAAGATGCCGTTGTTGGCGAAGATTTTCTTTTTTCCGGAGTAGTTATGGAAGGCTTTGAAGGTGGGATTTTTTCCTGGGCGGGCATCTATTCGGACGAGGCCGTAGTTATTAGCGAGCCAGATATTGCCGTTTCGGGTTTGCAGTAAGTTCGTCGTGGTCAGTTGGCGGGCGATTTCATTGGGAAAAAAGCGATCCAGGGTCCAGGCGGAGAAGGTGTCGGCTTTGGGGGAATAGCGCAGTAGGCGGCCCTGGTTACCGGATATCCAGATATTCCCATCCTTATCTTCCTTCACGCAGGGCGGGGTTTCACCGACTGTCATCAGTTGCTGTTGGGGGAGGGTACGGATTTTTCCGGTATTGAAGGAATACTGCAGTACTTGGAGCAAGGGGGTATTTTTAGATTGGAGGACCAGGTAGGCCATGGCTCCTTTTCTATTGGTGAGGACGGCTTTCACTTGTTCGCCGGGTTGGATGAAGGCATTCCAGGGGGCTTTTGTGATTTCTTGGGTGCGTAGGTCAAGTATAGTTTCCGGGGCCAGGTAGCCCATCCAGAGGCGATTGCCGGGGAGAGTGGCAAAATTGTACAGGCTATTGCCCTGGGCCAGTTGGGAGAACCCTTTGATTTTACTGGGGATGCGGAGTACGCCATATCCGGTCGTCCCTATCCAAAGGTCGCCGTTGCGGTCTATCAAGCGGGAAAAAGTGCTGGGGTGTTCCAGTTCGTAGAAGACGGGGAGTTGGTCCAGGGGGGATTCGCCCGTTAGGCTTTTAAAGTCTTCCAGGCGGTTGATCCGGTATATTTTTTTATCAAAAAAACGAAAAACGAGGTATCCACCGTCGGGCAGTTGGAGGTACTGGTGCATCTGGTCCAGGTGGAGGCCATTCTGGAAGGCATGCCCAGGCAGCAGTAGGGCACCGGAGTTCCGGAGGGGTTCCGGGAAGTGCTGGGTGGTTTCCGACAAAGGCAGGGCTACCTGTCCGATGGGTTTCTGTTCAGTTGCCTTCTTTATAAGGTTGACGACGGTGCATTTCCCTTCGAAGTTGATGGCGATACAGGTCGAATCGCTGTTTTGCAACAAGGCATGGATGCCCCCGTCGAAGGCATCTGAAAGGGGGATTTGGGAGGTGCGGAAGCGCGTGGGGGGGATACCCTTTCGGATTTGGTCTTTGATGGCCGCGCTGGTTTGTATGCCCAACAGGCGGTGTCCGTCGCGGCTGCCCTGGTAGAACCACACCGTCCCGGTTTTGTCCAGGAGGGCTTTTCGAACCTCGTGAATGGGGGTGTCCCCATTGATCTGGTCGAGGTGTAGAAAGCGTTCGGTGTGGGGGTCCAGGATGGCCAGCCCATTGTCCATTCCGATCCAGAGCAGGCCGTAGGGGTCTTCCAGGATCCAGTTGACCTGGTTGCCGTGCAGGGCCCAGGGGTCGAGGTGGTTGGGCCTGTAAGCTTTGACCTCATTGCCGTCGTAGCGGTTCAGGCCAAAAAAGGTGCCCATCCAGACATACCCGCGGCTGTCCTGAAACAGGGTGGTCACGTAATCCATGGACAAGCCGTCTTTGGAGCCCAGGTGCTTGACGGGCAATTCCTGCGAAAGCAAGGAATGGCTTGCCAACATACAGAACAGCAGGGGGAAAAAGCAGAGGGAGCGCAGGCAGGGCATAAGGGTCATGTTAGCAGGGCTTTTACCCGGGTGGCGCAGTAGTTGGCAGGTTCCTGACAACCGCTCGGGTATGACAAATATAATCCTGTCCTGGGGATAATTTAAAAACAGGCTTGTTGAAATACAGGACGGCCTAATAATGAAACGCAAATATACAGTTTGAGACCATTACCAACATCGGGGAGCCCTGAAATGGGCGAAATGGGCGTTGTGCCGCGTTGAACGGGGAATTCCAACACAATTGAGACTATGCTATACCCCCGTTTTTCGCTTGAGGGGCTACATTGGCCCATCATAGGTGAATTTATTCTAATATGAATAAAAAATACGGAGTATAAATTTTTGTGCATGAAAAAACTAAGGGAACTGGTTCTCTTTGTCCATGAGAATGGATTCGACCACTCTACCCTGCGGAAAGGGGGCACGGGTACCGTTACCAAGCTGCAAAGCCTGTACGAAGGCATATTAAACGACGAGTGGCAAATGGACGAAGACGCGGCGCGGGCGCTTTATCCGGACGAGCCCTCGTCGGTGCCCTATCGCAAGCTCAAATCGGACCTGAGGGACCGCATGCTCGAGGCTGTCCTGGCACTCCGATTTGAAGGGGGGAAATACAACGGGTACCAGAAGGCGTATTTTCGATGCCACAAAGAGTGGGCGGCCGTAAAATTGTTGATGAGCCACGGCAACGGCGACGTCGCGGCTGATTTGGCGGCAAAACTGCTCAAGCAGGCCTATCAGTACGAATTTACGTTGATCGCGCAGGATATATGCGGCATCTTGCGCTTGTACTACGGAGCCCGCCTGGGGAATATGGCCAAGTTTGAGGAATACAACGCCCAATACAACGAGCTCCGGGACATCCACCAATGGGAATCCCTGGCAGAAGAATACTACATCCAACTGAGCTCCGCCTTTGTCAACGCGAAAGCCACCCGGGAAGAGCTCCCTGAGCTGAGCAAGCAGTTTTTGACGGCTCTGAAACCGGGCCTCGAGCGGTACAAAACCTACCGCCTGTATTTTTACGGGGCGCTCATCGAGTTGGCGAGCCATACGTCCGTGCACGCCTATGCCGAAGCGCTGGACGTTTGCAAGAGGTACATTTCCTTTTTCGAAGAGAAAAACTACGAGACCCAGGTGCCCCTTCAAGTATTGTATTACCAGGAACTGCTGTGCCATATCCAGTTGAAGCACTACGAAGAAGGCCAAAATTGTGCGGACAAGTGCGGCCAACTGGTAAAAGAAGGGAGTTTCAACTGGTTCAAATACCAGGAGTCCCTGTTTTTGCTGTCTATGCACACCGGGGAGTACCAGGCCGCCTATAAGGTGTATTTTTCCGTCACCAAGAACAAGTACTTTGCCCATCTCCCGGATAGCGCACAGGAAATCTGGACCATTTTTGCCGCCTACCTGGCCTTCCTGGCACAAATCGGAAAACTCGGCGCCGTGCAGAACGAGCGGATAAAAACCCTGAAAGCCAGCCGATTCCAAAATGAAACCCCGCTCTACTCTAAGGATAAAAAAGGAATGAATATCCCCATCCTCATCGCCCAGTTGCTGCTCCTGCTCGCCGAAGGCAAAAAATCGGCGTACCTCGACAAGCTGGAGTCCCTGGAGCAGTACAACTATAAATACCTGCGCAACAAGCACAATATGCGCAACCACTACTTCATGAAGATACTGTTGAAAATCCCCCTCTGCGGTTTTAAGAAGGAAAACTTCCTGGACAAGACCCGTGAGCTGTTCTCTGGCCTCGCATCAACCCCTTCGGACTCCGTTTTCCAAAACAGCACCTATGAAATCATTCCCTACGAGGTACTTTATTCGTTGATTTCTGAGCAACTTATTTAATTCTAAATTTTTTAAAATCATATATTTACGTATAATTTATATACAAATAAATTATTTTTCCCACCTCACAAATGCCGGTTTTTTTTTTCGGTATGCTTCTCAAAGTCACTACCTTGCCTGCCTATTCAGATGAGCTGCCCTAAAAGGGACACAAGCGGGAAGGAACGCGGTGCCAAACGGCCTGCAGCAAGTCTGGTAAACCCTCCAATACGATACAACATGAGAAGCAGCGTAAAAACAGTAGCGTCTCCGGCAGGCCTGCCGAAAGTATATGCCGAAGTACAATTTGGATCGCCCAAAGATGCTTGCCGGGGTTCCGGGATCTGCCGGGTGTTTACCATGGTAGGTGCCCGAAGGTTGAAAGAAAACCCCCGCCGGGCCAACGTATTGATCGTCATGCAAGACGGTGGGTACCCCGTCTTTTGGATCAACCGTAAAAACCTGAGCGCGGAGCTCCTGCTGGAAGTGTTCCAAGGGCCCTCCTTTGCTATGCCCGAAGCCTTCGAGCTCGGCGGGAGCATAGCGGGCGCCCTCGGCAAAGAGGCCATATACATACCCTCCGGCACTTATCCCATCCGGTCGGTACAGGACTGGCTGCTCGTGGATTTCAGTTGGCAAGAAAGATAACAGGTAAGGGCATAAGCCCCTCGCAACAAGTCTATTGGTTTAAGGTAACAAAATCCGGTGCCCCATACAGGCGACCGGATTTTTTTTGGGTGCCCGGCACTTTTGTCGTGATTTTTTACGAGCGCAAAAGTAACGTATTCGAATAAATATAAAACTTTAAATAATTGAATATCAATTTTTTAAATAGTAAAAATAAATAATATTTGATAAAAAACGCTTCTTTTGGCCTTGGTTTCTTTTAGTGGGGCATACGAAGGGCGACCCCATATTTGTAGTGTGATAGAGCAGTGGCGAGGGGTTGTCGAGGAAGTCTAACCATTCTCGCGGCGATCCTTTACACCACCGGTCTTAATTCGCTTCACTAAAAAATCAAAAAGACATGAAAACACCGTACTACAAGGCGAAACTTTTTTCGCAGGGCCACAGGGTGATTACCGTGGATACTTCCGAGGTCTGACCACGCCCTTCGCACTATGAACACGCTGGGACTCCTTAGTAGGTTCCACGATTCCGTCCCACGCGCACTGCCGTGCGCTAACCGCTATTTTTCCAAGCATTAAGGATGTAAAAAGGCCACCTGTTGCCAGGTCCGGTACGCACCGGGCCCTGGACAGCCATGCCCGTCTGCAAACACACGTATCTGCGAAAAACATAGACAACCTTTTTTGAAAAGCAAATTGTAAACCATTCTCATGAAGCAATTATCCAGATTTTTCTATGGCCTTGTAAAAGGGGTCATTCCGCTCATGGCCTGTTTGGCGTTTCTTCCGACCGACCTGGCGGCCCAGGTCAGCGGCAGCGTGTTCCGGGATTTCAACGGAAACGGCAGCAAAGAAGCCAATGAACCTTTGATGCCCGGGATTACCGTGAACGCCTACAACGCTGCGGGAACCTTGTGCGGCTCGGCCGTCAGTGGCGGGAGTACTTCGCCCAACTACACCTTAAACGGATGCGGTACCGGCCCTGTCCGGGTAGAGTTCATCCTGCCATCGTCGGGAAACGCCTGCGTGACGGATGCCATTGATTACCCAGGCATGGGAGGAGCTTCCTATGGTTCCTCGATGCAGTTTGTGAACGGCAACAGCACCAACGTGAACTTTGCCGTGCACAACCCGGCAGATTACAACAACGGCGCTTCCAACCCCATGATCTACATTCCCTGTTACGTGAACGGCGACCCGCTGGCCGGGGGTAACTCGGGTTCAAGCGACTGGTTTGTAGGGCTGCCCTACAACAGTACCGGTACATCGGGGCCACCCTTTAAACTTTCGGGCCAGGTCATCGGCAGCACCTGGGGGGTGGCCTACAGCCGCCAGGCCCAAAAGATTTTCACCAGTGCTTTCCTGAAGCGCCACATCGGCCTCGGTGCGATGGGAAGCGGGGGCATCTATATGTTGCAGCCCTCGGGCTCCAGCTTTACGGTGACCCAGTTTTTTGACATGGACAACAATGCGTTCAACACGGCTTCCAACCCGGTGACGCGCACGCGCGCCGGTAC
>JBEGMH010000090.1:0-9903 GCA_041183125.1 Bacteroidota bacterium
GCTATACTCCCTCAAAAAGCCTTCGTGTGGATAAAAAATGACTCTTTTTTCCCACCTCGCTGACCCCTCGCAACAAGTCTATTGTGGTCTTACCAAAAAACATACAGCAATGCAAAAAGGCAACATCTCTGTACAGACAGAAAACATCTTCCCCATCATCAAAAAGTTCCTGTATTCAGATCACGAAATCTTTTTGCGGGAATTGGTCTCCAACGCGGTAGATGCCACCACAAAACTCAAAACCCTGGCACTGCGCGGTGAAGCTGCCGTCCCCACAGAGGGTCTGTGCGTGGAAGTAATACCGGATAAGGAAGCCAAAACACTTACCATCAAGGATCACGGCATCGGTATGACCGAAGAAGAGGTGAAAAAATACCTCAACCAAGTCGCCTTTTCAAGCGCAAGGGAATTTTTAGACAAATACAAAGAGGATGCTACGCTCATCGGAAACTTTGGCCTTGGCTTCTACTCTGCTTTCATGGTCGCCGACCGGGTAGAGGTCAAAACGAAATCCTTCCTGCCAGACAGCATCGGGGTTACCTGGACTTGCGACGGAAGCCCGGAATACTCCCTGGAAGAAAACAGCAAAGCAGAGCACGGGACAGAAGTGGTACTGCACATCAGCCAGGATAGCCTGGAGTTCCTGGAAACCCACCGCATTGATGAACTCCTGACCAAATACTGCAAATTCCTGCCCGTCGAAATCCAAAGGGGTACCAAACCTGCCGAGGACACAGGGGAAGAGGACGGTAAAAAAGCAGAGGTACCCAATATTATCAACAACACCAACCCCGCTTGGAAGAAAAACCCTTCCGAACTTACCGACGAAGATTACCGCAATTTCTATCGCGAACTCTATCCATACTCGTTCGAGGAACCGCTCTTCTGGATCCACCTCAATATTGATTACCCATTTACGCTCAACGGTATCCTCTATTTCCCGCACATCGGCAATAACCTGGAACTCCAGCGCAATAAAATCCAACTGTACTGCAACCAGGTGTATGTGACGGATAACGTGGAAAATATCGTACCGGAATTTCTGCGGCTGCTCCACGGGGTCATTGACTCACCCGATATCCCGCTGAATGTGTCGCGCAGCTACCTCCAGGCAGACAGTAATGTCAAAAAAATTACCGGCTACATCACCAAAAAAGTCGCCGATAAACTGGAAGAACTCTTTAAAAAAGACCGGGAAGGCTACGAAACGAAGTGGAAAGACCTGGGGGTCTTCGTCAAATATGGCATGTTGTCAGATGAAAAATTCTACGACCGCGGGATCAAATTCGCCCTTTTCGAAGAAGTAGATGGCGGATATACTCCCGTAGAGGAATACATCGAGAAGATCAAGCCATTGCAGACGAATAAGCAGGAGAGTGTCGTAGTCCTGTACACTCCTTTTCCCGATCAACATTTCACCCAGGTGGCAGCTTGCAAGGAGCGCGGCTTTAGCGTGCTCAAATTGGACCAGGTCATTGATAACCACTTTATCCAGCAGTTGGAGTACAAACTGGAAAAAGTATCCTTCGTGCGCGTGGACTCGGATACCCCCGACCATCTCATTGAAAAAGACACCCCGCGTGAGTCGGTGTTGAGCGAATCGGATATCCAAAAAGTAGAGGAAATCTTCAAAAAAGTCGTCCTGGAAAAAGAGGCTTCCGTACAGACCAAAGCACTGTCCCCCGACGAACAGCCCGTGCTGATTACCCGCTCGGAATTCATGCGCCGTATGAAAGAAATGCAATCTGTCCAGGGCGGACAGTTCGGTAGCTTTGGAGATATGTACAACGTAGTGGTCAATACAAACCACAACCTGGTCGCTAACCGCCTTCTGAAAGTAGAAGACGAAACAGCAGCCCAGGAACTGGCTGCCTATTTGTACCACTTGGCCTTACTGAATCAGGGAATGCTCAAAGGGGCCGACCTCGCCGCTTTTACCGCACAGAGTCTGAAAAGGGTATAATGACTTGTTGCGAGGGGAATCATCGAGGGGTCAAAAGGCCCTTTTTTTCCCATACTGTGCTTTTTGGGTCATATAGCATAGCTATACTCCCTCAAAAAGCCTTCGTGTGGATAAAAAATGACTCTTTTTTCCCACCTCGCTGACCCTCGTAACAAGCCTAATAGTTTTTTGAAATATTATTACGTATTTTTAACCCCAAAAAAATATTATTTTTTTGGGGTTAAAAATACGTAATAATATCTTGTAGAAACTCCTCGGCTTACCCTAAAGGATCTTCGCAGTGTGCAGGATATGGTCCATATACTGCACGAAATTGCGCTTTTCCTCGCCGGGTGCGTGCAAGAAACCGTCCAGGAAGATGAGTTCGTTCTTCACGGGGTTCAAGATGAGGTAGCTGATGAAAGCCCCTCCCATGTAATCGTTCTCAATCTCCCATATACCACGTGCCTCCAGGGCATACTGGCCATTGAACGCGATGGGGTTGACAAACATGGGGAGGTCGGTATCGTTGATTTTCATATAACTTCCCTGGATACGGCTCGATACGTATTTCAGACCGATGGAATCGCGGATGGCCTTTAGCCCTTCACGGCTCAGTTGTTTTTTATCGGTGTACGGCAACTTCCGGAACATGAGGTTAGAACTGGTCTCCGGTGTTTCTTTTCGGAACCAGATTACCTCGCCGTCGCTGAGGGCCTGAAAATAATCGCCGGGTATCTCGATATTGATACCGATTTTATCCCGTACTTCCTGTTCAAGTTTGGGGTTGCGCTTGGTGAGGTAGACGGTGGCATCTATCTTGAATTCGTCATGGTCATAGACTCTCCGGATAATGCCTGGGGCATTTTTTTTGAGGTTCTGCAAAAGTTCCTCCCGGCTTTGCGAAAATTGCAGGATCAACATCTGGTCCCGCGCCCATTTGTCCTTTCCAATGACAATATTATTGGCAGGGTTGCGGCGTACCTCTTCAATAGAAGCCTCCCCTGCTAACTGTATCATCATTTTCGTAGTGGCCGACTCCGGGTTGCTCAGGTCGCCTAACAGGAGATAAGTGCGAAACTGTTTGCGCAAAGGGTCTGCGGTTAAATCGGCAGGCTTCAGGAAGCGGAGGTCGAGCATGGGCTCTGGCTGGGGAAGAATGGGGAAGGAAGAAGCATAGTAGAACAGAATGCTGTCTGCCATGGGGCTTTCCAATACATCTTCATCGGCAATAACTGCCAGCATATTAATGTCGCCAAACGCATACGGGAGCGTTTTCATGTTCTCCATCATCTCGCCCGTGCAACTCAGTTGGGAGAGGAACACAGACAAGAATGCGAAGGTCCGGAACGATTTGGAGAGGGATGAGCACATAGCGTTAGGTTTTCTATTTGGATGGATTCCTGGCAACAAGGCTGCAGGGCATCTATTTGAGAGATGCAGGATACGGCCTGTTTGGCGCATGGCAGATACCACACAAGACCGCTAATTCCCGAGTTTCGAGTATCGGACTACAATAAACCCTGAATGAGTTGTAACTCAGAGATTCCTTCGGCTTCTGCTTTGTAGTTGCGCACGATGCGGTGGCGCAACACATAGTGGGCAATAGCCCTTACGTCTTCGATATCCGGAGAATACTTTCCCTGAAGTACAGCATGGCACTTCGCCCCCAACACCAGAAACTGCGAAGCCCGGGGCCCTGCGCCCCAAGCGAGGTAGTTGTTGGCCTGTGGGGTCGCCATGGCCGTGTTTGGCCTCGTTTTGGCCGCTAACGCTACTGCATAGCGCAGCACGTTCTCCGCAATGGGGATTTTCAGGATGAGGTTTTGAAAGTAGAGAATCTGCTCTGCGGTTACCACGTGCTTCAAATCGCGTTTTTTGATGGATGTCGTGTCGCGCACGATTTCCAGCTCTTCCTCATAGCTCGGATAGTCGAGCGGGATGTTGAACATGAAGCGGTCGAGCTGTGCCTCTGGCAAGGGATAAGTGCCTTCCTGTTCGATCGGGTTCTGTGTGGCCAACACAAAGAACGGACTGGGCAGTGTATGCCGTACCCCGCTCACCGTAACCGAGCGTTCCTGCATAGCCTCGAGCAGGGCGGCCTGTGTTTTGGGAGGGGTACGGTTGATTTCGTCTGCCAGGACGATATTGGCAAAAAGAGGGCCGCGGTTAAAGCGGAAGTGGCGGTCTTCATCCAGGATTTCAGAGCCGGTAATGTCGGAGGGCATCAAATCCGGGGTGAACTGTATGCGCTTGAATTCGAGATCCAGTACATCGGCAATCGTACTGACCAAAAGTGTTTTAGCCAAACCGGGAACGCCGACCAGCAAACTATGCCCGTTGCTGAACAAGGCTATGATGACGCCCTTGACGACATCGTCTTGCCCGACAATGACTTTCCCAATCTCGGCTTTTAGATCCCTGTAGGACTGTGCCAGGGCGTCCACCGCTTCTACATCGGATTTGTATTGCATGTTTTTTGTCTTGATAAGTTGGCTTTGCCCAGTATGTGCAATGGGCGTCCAAAAATAGAAAATTATACGATGATTTTGGGCTTGCTGCCTGGTTTTGCTTTTTTGAAGGGGCAAAGTCCAGAAAAACTGACCTGCTTTTCAAAACGAAGACCCAGCCCATTCAGTTCATGGAAAGGCAGATTTGTTGCAAGGGGTCGGTAAGAGGGGTGTGTAAAAAGTATTTCACCGCCCCGGCCTGAAGAATAAAATAATGAACGAGCGCTTGTTTTTTTGACTTTGCACGGCAAAATCAAAAAAACAGGCGCTCGTTCAAAATATTTTTGGGTGGCATCAGGCGAAAAAGGTCTTTTTACGCAACCCTTATAGAGGATTCGTCTGATCAAGGGCAGTCCCAAACCATACTGGAAATGGGGTAGGAGGCCCGGGTATAGGAAAAGTGCCACCACTCCGTACGGGTAGTCCGAAAGCCATGGGCAATCATCAAATCCTGAAGTATTTTTCGGTTGGCCCGAACGGTAGAGGTCATACCGACATAGTCAATATGCGCTTCCACGCCGAAAAAATCGTAGGGCGTACCCATGTCCAGTTCCTTTCCCTTGCTGTCCACAACCGTTAAGTCAATGGCCGAGCCTCGGTTGTGCATAGAGCCTTTGCGCGGATCGGCTACATAGGTCGGGTCGGGCACTTTTTTCCAGAGGGCCCACTGTGCAGGATGCGGACGGTAACAGTCGAATAGCTTTAATCCGTAGCCTTTTTTTCGAAGGGCCCGCTGTACTTCGAGCAAGGCTTCCGCCACCGCCGGCCTTAGATAGCATTTCGGACAGTCGTATATCTTTTCTCCTACGAAATTTCGGGTACTCGCATACCGGATATCCAGTATAAAGGTGGGATCCATCCGGATGAGCTCTCTCCACTGGCTGCTGTCTGTTCCGGGTAGTTGCGCGGCCGGGGCAACATACCTTCTGGGAATAGAGGCGTTTCCAAAGGATAGTATGCCCAATATTCCCAGCAAAAGAAAAAAAAGGGGTAAAATATGATTTTTTAAATATAAAAAATTCATATTCAGTTATTTATATTTTTATTCTAAGTACTTTTACCTTTGTGGGTTAGACTTGTTGCGAGGGGTCAGCGAGGGGTCAAAAATACCTCTTTTCCCTTTCATACCAATCCCTCCCAACAAGCCTGATACATAACGATAAAAGTAAGGTAAGAGTTAATTTCGATTCCCATGCGCACCACACTTGAAAAAAACGGGATATTTCTGATAGCACTGTGCCTGTTGTTCCCCGCGCTCCTCATCAACCTGGGTACAATGACCTTCATTGATGATGAAGCGATCCGGGCCTTGGTAGCGCTGGAAATGAAGCTTTCAGGGAATTTTATTACCCCTACGCTGCACGGGGCGTTCTACTACAACAAGCCACCGTTGTTCAACTGGGTGCTCTTGGCATTTTTTGAAGTTTCCGGGAAATTCGACGAGATGACTGCGCGCATGCCCACCGTACTGGCTCTGTTAGGGTATGCGTGGATCGTTTTTGTAGTTTTTCGTAGGCATTACGGGGTACAAACCGGCTTTCTGGTGGCGTTTGCGACGCTCACCTGCGGACGTATCTTGTTTTGGGATTCTATGCTGGCACTGATTGATATTCTGTTCAGTGGGCTCATTTTCTCCTTATTCATTTTCACGTTTAAGTATTCATCCCGGGAAAAATGGGGTACTTTATTTTTAGGGACGTACGCGCTTACCGCTGTGGCGTTTCTTTTAAAAGGTCTGCCTGCCCTCGTTTTTCAAGGCATCACCTTGGTAGTGGTGTTGAGCTGGCAGGGCAGCTTCCGGCGCTTGTTTTCCTGGGCCCACGTGGCAGGGGTCGCGCTGTTTGTATCCGCAGTGGGAACGTATTATGCGGTGTACGCGCAGTACAACGGTCTGGAGGTGGTGTTTGAGACATTATTGCGGGAGTCTTCTAAGCGCACGGTGGCCGTACACGGTATATGGAAGACGATTCGCCATGTTTTCACGTTCCCGGCGGAAATGTTGTACCATTTTTTTCCCTGGTCTTTCCTGATTTTTTACTCCTTTGACCGGACTTTTTTGGGTTGGCTGCGAAAAGACCGTTTTTTATCTTTCTTGACCTTGGTTTTTCTGGCGAATGTGTCTATTTACTGGATCTCTCCCGGGGTTTTTCCTCGGTACCTACTGATGTTTGCCCCATTGGTATTCGGGATTGGGATCCGGCTCCATGAATGGCACGGGGCGCGTCAGACTAGGCTGTTTCGGGTAATGCATATTTTTTTTCTGATCCTACTGATTGCTATTGCGCTGGTATCCTGGGCACCTTTATTTTTGGAGCGTCTGGGTGGGATAGCCCACCGTGTGGAAAAAACCCTATTTTTGGGTATAGCGATGCTCGCAGTCCTATTTTTTTTAGGGCGGGATAAAAAAAACCGGATTACTGCGCTTGTGCTGGCGTTGTTATTAGCCCGTATCGGATTTGACTGGTTTGTAATTCCCGACCGCAATGCACATGACTTTGGGAACCTGTGTCGGGTATCCTCTAAAACGGTAGGGGCTAAATGGAAGGAAAAAGAGCTGCTGGTCTATAAAGAAACGGATATGCAGCCTACGAACTCGTTCTACCTCACGGTAGCAAGGGGAAAAATTATCCGGAGGTCCTCGGGCGCTGTTGACAAAAAGGCAGGCTATATCATAGAGGGAAAAGCGTATCCTCGGGTGTCTTATACCAGAATAGATTCCATTTTGGTGCGCCATGGAAGGCGTACGTTTGATATCGGTGTGTTGACCAAGGAGGATACCCGCAGGGAATCCCGTTTTACCCCTCGGTAGGTTCCCTCGTAATAAGGTGATTAGACTATTATTTTATATGAATACAGAAAATATTGACCCATCAGGGCTTTCTTCCCCGAAGTTATCGGTGGTGGTCACCGTATACAATGAAGAAGAAAATATAGTCCCTTTGGTAGCGCGCATCAGTGCTGCTTTGGAGGGATATGCGTATGAATTAATTTATGTGGACGATGGTTCCACAGACGGAACGCTCTCTGTGCTCAAGTCTTTGTCGCACCCCGCTTTGAAAGTAGTGGAACTGAAGAAAAACTACGGCCAAAGCCTCGCCCTCATGGCGGGTATTGATCAAGCGGAAGGGAGTTATATTGCCACTATGGATGGCGACCTTCAGAATGATCCCCTGGATATTCCATCCATGCTCCACCTGGCAGAGTCGGAGGGCTGGGATATGGTAGCGGGCAACCGCGCCCATCGCCAGGATGGCTTTTTTCTGCGCAAGCTGCCGAGCCGGATGGCGAACTACATCATCCGCACGAGCTCTGGGGTACACTTGAAAGACTACGGTTGTGCGCTTAAAGTGCTGCGGGCTGACTTAGCAAAAGATCTGGGGCTATACGGTGAGCTGCACCGCTTCATCCCGGTTTTGGCAAAACTGGAAGGAGGTAAAATCACGCAGGTAGACGTAGCGCACCACGCCCGCCAGTTCGGGAAATCGAAGTACGGGATTAACCGCACCCTGAAAGTAGTCAGTGATTTATTGTTGATGTTGTTTTTTAAAAAATATATGCAAAAGCCCATGCACCTGTTTGGGAATACTGGTCTTTTTCTCCTGGGGCTGGGCATGGCCATTAACCTATACTTACTCGGGGTAAAATTATCGGGCCAGGATATCTGGGGCCGGCCACTGCTCTTGTTGGGCATGATCTTGTTGCTTGCCGGTATTCAATTTATTACGATAGGGATTACGGTAGAAATCCAAATGCGTACGTATTTTGAGTCGCAAAAGAAGAAACCCTATAAAATCCGGAATGTGATTCGGCCAGCCACCCAGTAGGGGCTCCTGAACGCACCTAAAATTCTGTCATTATGAGTAAGCGACTCTCGCTGGGCCAGGGACTTTCAAGCGTCTTGTTCTGGTCTATTATTTCTGCCGCTTTTATCGGTCCGGGAACCGTCACGACAACGTCCAGGGCGGGGGCGCTTTACGGGGGCAAGTTGCTTTGGGCATTGACGTTTTCCACCCTCGCCACTATCCTGCTACAGGAAACAGCTGCCCGCATCAGCATCGCATCCGGAAGTAATTTTGGTGGTATCCTCGCCCGCCAGAATAGGGGGAAACGAGGGGAGGTCATTTCAGGGATGGTATTTATTGCCCTTGCCTTCGGCTGTGCGGCGTATGAGGCAGGTAATTTATTGGGGGCATTGTCGGGCTTGGGCCTTTTCCTGGATATCCCCCGGCCGATACTGACGGGGATGCTGGGGCTTGCCGGGGCGGTGTTGCTGTGGAGCGGAAATTTTCAATTGATTGCCCGCTTGATGGGGGGATTGGTGGCAGTAATGGGTATTGCGTTCCTGTATGCCGCTTTTTATACTCCCCTGAGCGGCGGGGAAATACTGAAAGGAGCCTTGCTGCCCTCGTTCCCGGCGGGATCTGCCCTGCTGACCATCGGATTGATTGGTACGACCATTGTGCCGTACAACCTATTTCTCGGTTCTGGAATTGGGCAGGGACAGGAAATAAGGGAAATGCGCGTAGGGATTGCCCTGGCGGTTGCGATAGGAGGATTGATTTCGGTGGCTATCTTATTAGGCGGAACGCAAGTGGAGGGGGAGTACTCCTTTGAATCGCTGTCCATGGCCTTGGAAAACCGCCTGGGAAACTTGGGCAAAGCGTTGTTTGGACTCGGTCTGTTTGCAGCGGGCTTTAGCTCGGCGATTACCGCCCCTTTGGCGGCAGCCGTTGCCGGCGCCAGTTTATTTTCAGAATCAGCTCCCGGTCGGTGGACTTCCCGCTCCTGGCGTTTTCGCTTAGTGTGGGGCATGGTACTGTTCGTTGGGCTAGTTTTCGGAATACTGGATTTTCGTCCGATCCCGGTCATTATTTTGGCACAAGCGCTAAATGGGTTTTTACTTCCCGTTATGGCGGCATTTTTGCTGTTGGCGGCCAATGATCGTTCCCTGTTAGGGCAGTATGCCAACGGATGGCTGGCCAATGTACTCACCTTGGCGATTGTAGGGATTACCACGCTATTGGGATTGCACAACATCCGATTAGCCCTGGATGCGGCGTTCCACATTTTCCAAGAGGGCAGTTTGGTTCCGTACTATTTGATTGGTTCCATTTCAGCGGGAGTCATCGCTTGGTTGGCCTGGCGAATTTTTGGCAAAAGTGGGCGGGTGGGTGCATGATTTTTTCCACCTCGCCGACCCCGCGCAACAAGTCTAATCATGTGAAGGGGCGCTTGTTTTCCTGATTTCGCGACGCAAAATCAGGAAAAAAAGTGCCCCTTCAAAATATTTTCGGGTAGCCCCCGGCGGAAAAGGCCTTTTGAGGGCCCCGCCAAAGCCTATCCCCTTCTTAGGCGATGATTTCCATTTCCTTGTTGTACACGCCCGATTCCAGCTTGGATTTGATGGAGGAGAAGGCCTCCACGGTAAGCCGTATGTCCTCTTCAGTATGG
>JBEGMH010000091.1:0-9416 GCA_041183125.1 Bacteroidota bacterium
ACCGGCTACTACGTCTTCCCCTTGGGCATTGACGAGGAATTCGCCGTAGAACGCATTTTCCCCTGTGCCCGGGTTGCGCGTAAACGCCACGCCCGTCGCACTGTCATCGCCCATGTTGCCAAATACCATGGCCTGTACGTTCACTGCGGTGCCCCACTCGTCGGGGATGCGTTCGATACGGCGGTATTCGATGGCCCGTTTCCCGTTCCAGGAAGCAAATACGGCGCTGATACTGCCCCAGAGTTGGGCCATGGGGTCCTCGGGGAATTCGCTGCCCAAATTTTTCTTTATCGTATGTTTGAAATCGGCCACGAGGACCTTTAGTTCCTCTACGGTTAATTCCGTATCGAAGCGATAGCCTTTTTCATGCTTCACTTTTTCCAATTTTTCATCCAGCACCTTGCGAATGCCTTTGCCGTTTTTGGGTTCTATGCCCGCTGCTTTTTCCATGACGACGTCGGCGTACATCATGATAAGGCGCCGATACGCATCATATACGAAGCGCGGGTTGTTCGTTTGCTGGATGAGCCCCTCCAACGTAGATTCCGTCAAGCCTATGTTGAGTACGGTTTCCATCATGCCCGGCATAGAACGACGGGCACCTGAACGCACCGATACCAGCAACGGGTTTTTGGGGTCGCCAAATTTTTTACCGGTCAGGGATTCAATTTGCGCCAGCGCCTCCTGGACTTCTTGATCCAGTTCAAACGGATAGCTGCGGCCGTGGTCGTAGTAATAGGTACACACAGAAGTGGTGATCGTGAACCCCGGTGGCACTGGCAACTGGAGTTCGGGGTGGCCTGCCATTTCCGCCAGGTTGGCACCTTTGCCGCCCAAAAGGTTTTTCATAGATTCATCGCCGTCGGCTTTTCCTCCGCCGAAAGAATATACGAATTTGGTGGTTGGATTCGATTTTCCCATGACAAACAGAATTTTCTGCGAAAGTAGGGGCAGAACACCCCACTTGCCGATGCCATTTGGCAGGAGGGCCAATGATCTTTGTCAATCGTTCGGCCGGGGCAAAAAAAAGCCCCGTCCCACTACAGGACAGGGCTCTCTCAATCTAAGCAGGCCTTTTGCAACGATATGGCGAGGCTTACCCTTTGCAAGTTGCTGCCACGGCGTGCAATTCTTCTTTGTTGTTGACCACTTTCGTCGTGCCATCCTCAAGCTTCACCGAGAACGGGAACTTCAGCGTCGGGCGGCCTTTGACACTCGGGTTGGCGGTACGCCATGCCCGGACGGCATCGAGGAATGCAGCGCGGTCGGCTACTTGTTTTTCCGTGCTGTCGGGAAACACCACCGTCACCGGATAGACGATGGAAAAGCAGTCGTGGTTGTTGGGGCGGTTCTCGCGGCAGGAGTGGTTGAGCTCGCGAATGTCGTCCATGTTGTTGATCGTCACCGTAGAACCATCTGCCAGCGTCACGCTGTAGGGGAACACGATACTTGGGCGACCCTCCGCTGTGGGGTTTTTGGTACGCCATGCCTGGACCAGCTGGGCCATTTCAGCGGCGCTACCGGCTTTTGCCGTCGTACTGTCGGGAAACTTAACCGTGACCGGGAACACGATGCTGTAGCAGGGGTTTACTTCCGGGCGGCTGTTCGGGCGGCAATCATCGAGCACATCTTTGAGCTCTTCGATGGTTTCAATGGTCAGAACGGTGCCGTCCTTCAGCATGATCTCGTAAGGGAATGCAATTTTAGGCATGTTCTTGCTGCGCGGGTTCGCTTTCACCCAAGCGGCGATAGCAGCCGTATATTCTTCTTTGGTAGCGACCTTCTTGGTCGTCTCGTCGGGGTATTGGAGCGTTACCGGGAAAACCAGGTCGAAGCAACGCTCGCCCTCCATCGGGCCGCCCCTGTGGCCGCCAGGGCCACCAGGACCACCGAGGCCGCGTTGGCCAGGATCGCAGCCGCGGAAAAGTAGTTGGTCGTTGCCCGTAAAGTCCTCGGTAAGAAGGCCATCGTCTTGCTGGCAAGCAGCCAGGAATACCATTGCGCCGATAGCAGCTAATGTGCTAAATTTGAAGATTCGGTTAAACATAGTCGGTTCACTTTTTTGTTTTGGATAATGTGATTGTTCATTTGGGTAAGCGCACAATGCGTATTTTGTACCCATATTTGGAAAAAATATTTCTGAAAAAAAACTTATTTATCTTATAAAATATTCATGGACAGTATTTTATGGAAAAAATTAAAATCAGGGGAAAAATCGGCATTAGAGCAGATCTACTCTGAACACGCCGCGGTCATGCTCAAGTACGGACGCCGTTTTTCCTCTGACGGGCAACTCGTGGAGGATTGCGTACAGGATTTGTTCATAGAACTATGGAACCACCGGGAAGGGTTGGGGATGACCGACTCCATCCGCAAATACCTCTTACTCTCGCTGCGCCGAAAAATCATCCGGATGGTGAGTACCTCCCGCTACAGCACGAACGAGCCCGAGGAAGGTGCCTTTGAAGCAGTATTCGATATTGAGCAGGAAATTATAGGGGGCGAAATAGACGCCGAACGCCAAAAGCGCTTGAAAGATGCCCTCGAAGGCCTGACCAAACGCCAACAGGAAATCCTCTACCTCAAGTACTACACCGATCTGGACTACCACGCCATCGGGGAAATCATGGACCTCAACTACCAATCCGCGCGAAACCTGGCTTTCCGGGCACTGGAAGCCCTGCGGGAATTGATGCTCCTGGCCGTTTTATGGGCAATGCGTTTTTTTTAAAAAAAATGAGTACAAAAACGACCTTCCCGGCTCTCATGTATATAGGATTGTATAAAACCCTCCACTGGCGATTGCGTATGCGACTTAAAAAGATACTTTTCGGAATATTTGGCATCGGAGCCCTGCAAATCCTCCTCCCTGCCTGCGAGCAGGAAACGGACATACAATACGTTGTGCAATCGGAGTTACAGCCCTATTTTGACCGCTTTTACATGGAAGGCAGTGCCCGAGGCAAACAACTCGACCTGGAAACGCTCAACGGCTTGTTGGGCGACCTACCCGGGGCTAACGTACTGGGGCGTTGCGAACAGAGTTCCGAAACCCGCACCGTCACCATTGACGATGCGTTTTGGCGGAAAGCGGATACCTACCAGCGGGAATACGTGGTGTTTCACGAACTGGGGCACTGCGTGCTGAACCGCCGACACCTGGAAGACCAAAACGCCGACGGAACCTGCGCCAGCATGATGCAAAGCGGCAACAGTACCTGCCGAATGACCTATAATGCCCAAACACGGGCCAAGTATTTAGATGAACTTTTCAAATGAGGATCCCACCATGCCTATGAATAAAAACTACACCGAGTTCACTGCCCTGGATTTTGCCCAGGACCCTGCTTTTATCCGCTGGGTACGCTATCCGGACAAGGAAAGTATGCCCTTTTGGGAAGGGTGGCTGACGGTTCATCCCGAGAAAAGACCTGTATTAGAGGAGGCAAAACGCCTTGTATTGGCTATCAAAGTACAGGAATCCGAGCCTTCACCCGAAACGCTACAGCGCATCTGGGGCAATATTGACGCCGCTACCCAATCGCAGGACAAACCCGTGCGCCGCCTCGCCGTCTTGCGCTTACTGCCCTATGTCGCCGCTGCTTCTGTGGCCTTTTTGCTGTTCTTCATCTTCAGGGACCCGACCAAAGTAGTGCTTACGGAAAATGCCCAACAGTTAGCCCTAAGCCTACCCGACGGCTCCAAAGTAAAGGTGAATGCCGCTACCGAAATCCGCTACACGCCGGGGAAATGGAAAAAAGAACGGCGGATCCAACTCGACGGGGAAGCCTTTTTTGAAGTGGCCAAAGGGGAATCCTTCGTAGTGGAAACAAAACTCGGAAACGTCGAAGTATTGGGCACGAGCTTCAATGTCAAATCCCGCGACGGTATTTTTGAAGTGAGCTGCCGTACCGGCAAGGTCAGGGTCAGCAGCGGGGCTTCCCGGCAGGTACTCACCCCCGGCCTGTCCACCCGCCTGATGGGAGGCACCACCCTCGAAAACCCCAGCCCCTCTGACCCAGATATGGCCGCAGGATGGCGAAACGGACGTTTTTATTTCCGGGATGCTACTTTACAGGTGGTTTTTTCCGAACTTTCCCGTCAGTATGATATCGAGGTACAGGCGCGGCCTGAAGTATTAAAACGCAAAACGACAACATTCTTCGAAGCAGGGAACCTGGACAGCGCGCTCTACAAGGTCTGCTGGCCTATGCAACTGAACGCCACCCGTTCCGGAAACCTGGTCGTTGTGGAATAAATTATGCGAAATCTTTGTATCCGTTGGATAGCAAGCTCCTGCTTCCTGCTCGTGCTGCATGCCTCGTCAGGACAGGGGCTCGCTTATTTTCAACACTCCTTCTCCCAGTCCTCTCTCCCGGAAGTTTTCAAAATACTGGAAAGCAAGTTTGGCACTCGCTTCGCCTACGATGAAGAAGCGCTCGCAGACCTAAAAATCACCCGCACCATCCGGGCGGAATCCCTGGCAGATGCCCTGGATCAGCTGTGTGCCGGCACAGGCCTGGTGTATCAAATCCCCGCCCCCGGACAGGTCTTGTTGCGCAAGGAAAATAAGGCTTCGGCACCGACACCCTCTTTCATCGAAATCCAGGGCTCGGTAAGCGATGCCTGGAATGGCTCACCCCTCGCGTTTGCCCATCTCGTATTCCCCGACGGACAGGGAATCGCTGCCGATGAAAAAGGTAGGTTCTCCTGTAAGGCGCCCCTGAGCGGAACCAGCACTAGTCTACGCATTCAATATGTTGGTTATCAGACTAAAGAGATACGGCTGGACGAATCCGGGGGGCCGCGTAACCTCTCCATCCGGCTCGCCCCCCGGATTGAAAAACTCCCAAGCATAACGGTAAAAGAACGCGCTCCTATTTTCTCTCGGCAAAATGGCCAGGACGGTCTCCGGATGCAGGTACCCGCATTGGCCCGGATGAGCTTTTTTGTAGGGGGTAAAGACCTATTTCGGGGTATCCAGATGCTCCCGGGAGTGGATGCCAGCAACGACCTATCCGCTGACCTCAGCATCCGAAGCAGCAACGGCGACGAGAACCTCGTGCTCCTGGATGGGATGACCCTCTATAACGTCACCCATTTTTTCGGCATTTTCAGCATTGTCAACCCAAATTTGATCGACCAGGTCAAAATCTATAAAAATGCCTTCCCTGCTGAATATGGAGGCCGTACGGCTGCCGTCATAGATATGCGCACCCAACCCATGCGCCAGGAAGGCTGGAAGGGAATACTCGACGTGAACCTGCTCACGTCCAGCGGTGTCGTGGAAGCCCCCACGGGAAAAAAGTCTGCCCTCCTGTTGGGCTTTCGGACAGCCAACCAGAACCTCGGCAACAGCAGCCTCTTCGACCGCTCCAACCTCAACCGGGAAGCAGTAGCCACCTTTGTACAGGGCCGCCCCAGCGCACGGACCGTCACCTCACAGCAACCGGATTTTTATTTCAACGATGCCAACCTGAAATGGACTTGGCAGCCGTCCACCCGTACCCATCTCCTGCTCAGCTACTTCAGAGGACGAGACCGCTTCGGACTCGACTACAAACGCACCACTTATCCCCCCATACGGCGTACGGTCAACTATATCGAAGAAAACTATTCCGAAGATGCCCGGTGGCAAAACGATGGCATCGGCTTGCAGTGGGAACAATCCTGGAGCCCCTCCCTCAGCACACACACTACTTTGGTGCACACCGGGTACGAAAGCAGCACCGTTGTCAACACTGCCTTTTCCAGGGTACTCGACTCCAGGTCCATCCCTACCCTATCACTGGAAAACCTCCACTTCAACCGTATCGGCGAAACAAACCTCAACCTGAAAAATACGCTGAAGCTACCCCAGGGGCAATCCCTGCTCTTTGGATACCAGGGCGCACAAAGCCAGGTGCGCTTCAGCATAGGAGAAGACGGCGTCAGTCGGCTGAATGGCGACGAGACTGCCCCCCAACATGCTTTGTACGCGCAGTACCTGTCTGGCCAATGGTTAAAAAAATTGTCCGTCGATGCCGGGCTGCGCCTGACCAGCTTTAGAGGGCAGGGCTATCTTTCTCCGCGCGTGTATGCCCGTTATGACGTTGCACCCGATTTTTCCATGAAAGCTTCCTACGGGCAGTACCAACAATTCGTCCGGCAACTGTACCACGAAGACCGGTTTGGCCGGAGCTTCCAGTATTGGGTACTTAGCGACAATCGGTTCCCCGTGGCCGTGTCCAATAGCTTTATGCTGGGGTTTTCGCACAAAAACAAATGGTTCGACCTCGATGTAGAGGGCTATGTCAAGGATACCAAAGGGGTTATGGAACACGCCCTACAGCGCACCGGCCTGTCGGTAGACGACGGAAAGCCCGTGACGCCCAGATACAGTCTATTTTTAGGCGAGGGGCGCGTTCAGGGAATTGACATCCTGTTGCAGAAATCTACCCCTAAAACCGCTTGGTGGGTCGCATATACCCTGAGCAAGGCTACCCAGTCTTTTCCCACCGTGCTGAAAGGCTCCCCTTTTCCGGCCCCTAATGACCGTAGGCACCAACTCAAGCTCAACGGACAGTACAGCCTGAAAAGATTCAACCTGGGCGCTTCTTATATCTTTTCCAGTGGCCGGCCTTATACCGACCTCTCCCTCCTCAATACTCCGGTAAATGACCGTACCCTGCTGAAACCAGATGAGCGGGTCAGCTATCTCGACGACTACCATCGGGTGGACCTATACGGCAACTACACCTTCCCCATGCGGGCAGCCGAAGGGATCATTGGGATCAACTTGTTCAATGTCACCAACCACAATAATGTCAAATATCGGCAGTTCATCTATTCCTTTATCACCCCGTCAGAACCGGGAAACCCCTCTTCCAAAAACCCTGTCAATACCGTCATAGGTGCTGAGCTGGAGATGCTGCGGTTCACGCCCAATCTAAGCTTTCAAGTTAAGTTTTAAGGGCACTCTTATAGCCGATTCTTTGGCTTCCATGCCTGTATAGAGTCGGCATACGCTCGATAGGTGTCAAAAAATTGGGGCACCAAACGCTCCGACATACTGCCGGCACCGTTCATGAGCACGCATACGCCGATGCGGTCGCGGCGATGAAGGGCGATTTCCCCTTTATAGCTGTTTACATAGCCCCCATGGTATAAAATCGTATCCGTAGGGGTTTTGACAATACGCCAGCCCAATCCGTAAGAGGCTTCTTTTTCCCCGGTCCAGGCCCCGAAGAAACGCCGTTCGTTGTTGGTTTTGATCAAAGGGACAAATGCTTTGTCCAGCGTTTCCCTGGGGAGGATCTCCGGGCGATTGCCCAATAATGCCAGCAACCACTGTCCCATATCCGATATACTGGCATTCACCCCTCCGGCAGCGGCAGTATTGTAATATCGGCGCGTGATATCGGTTCGAACCCAGGCGCTGTCAAAGCCCTCATGCGGATAGGCTTTGTTCCGGGAGGCCATCATACCGCTATAGGTGGCAGAAGCGTCGCGCATACCCGTTTTTTCAAAAATTCTCTTCTGCAACACTTCGGAATAGGGCCGACCCATGACCGTTCGGATAACTTCTTCGATGACGGAAAAAGCGGCGTTTTGATAGCTGAACACCTCCCCTTCCCGGCCCACCAGCCGCACTTCCTTAAACCGCGCCGCGATATGGGGAATATCTTCCCCTGCTTCAATGAGGTTGGTATAGGTATGGTACGGCAACCCCGTGCTGTGCGAAAGCAGATGGCGCAGCGTGATGCGGCGCGATTGCTCCGGGGAGCGCAACTGAAAGTTGGGAAGGTATTTTACCACCGGATCTTCGAGGCGGAGCACGCCCTCCTGATCGAGCATAGCGGTCAGTATGCCGGCAAAGCCCTTCGACAAAGACCCTACCCGAAACAGCGTGTGTACATCCACCGAGTCGCGGCCGTGTACCTCCTTTACCCCAAAACCTTTTACAAAAAGGATAGTGGAATCCCTTACGATCACAACCGCTGCCCCCGGCATTTGGGTGCGCCGCATCTCTGCCGCCACAAACGCTGCGTAATCCTGTACAAAACCCTTGAGGTAAGGGTTCTCAATGGTATCCTTCGCATTTTCACGCGGGGCTGGCCAAAAATCACATTTGACCACCCATAAGATACCGATGAGCAAAAATAGCAATAGCGTACTTAGCCTACCCATTACTTTCCCGGTCTTTTCCACCTGACCGGGGCTACTGGCTCAGGTTTTAGTTCTACGCCCTGTGTTTTCATCAACCTCAACGCCTCCTGTACCGCCTGCTCTAATTGTGGGTCCTGCCCCTGCAATACCTTGGCAGGATCCTGGAACACTTCGATATCCGGGGCAACCCCTTCCCCTTCAATAGCCCATTGGCCATTGACATCGTAAAAACCACCCCGAGGGGCTACCATGCGGCCACCGTCTATGAACAGAGGGGTATCGGCTGTGTGTACAAGCCCACCCCAGGTTTTTGTACCCACCAACGGGCCTATCTGCATACGCCGGAACAGATACGGCAGCAAATCCCCTCCAGAGCCTGCCCGCTCGTTCACAATCATGACTTTAGGCCCCCAAATACCCGACATAGGTACTGTAAAAGGCCTATGGTCTGCCGTGCGGCTGTTGAAATACCCGTGCAGGCGACGCGCCATGACGTCAATCATGTAGTCCGCCGCTGAGCCACCGCCATTGTTGCGCTCGTCAATGATGGCGCCCTTTTTATCCTGTTGTGAAAAATAGTAGCGGTTGAATGCCGTATAGCCCCCCTGCCCGGTGTTCGGCACATATATGTATGCCAACTGCCCCTTGGAAAGCACGTCCACCTTCCGGCGGTTGGACTCAATCCACTCCCTCGTGCGCAACCCGGCCTCATTTGCTATCGGCAGCACCGTCACCAGACGGCTTCCTTCTGTGCCCGGCGCAGGGCCAACGCGGATCTTGGTTTGCTTGTCTACTGTTCCTTCGAACAACTGGTACAAGTTCGTGGGTGCTTTTAGCGGAACACCATTGATTTCAAGCAGGTAATCGCCTTCCCGTACATCTACCCCCGGAACCGCCAATGGAGCGTACAGGTCCGGGTTCCAACTCTCCGCCGAGTAAATTTTTTTGATGCGGTAAAAACCGTTGACCAACTCAAAATCTGCCCCTAATAATCCGATAGGAACGCGCTCGAGTTCTGGGAAATCTCCCCCGCTGGTATAAGAATGCCCTACGGCTACCTCCCCGCCCAAAATATCTACCACGTAGTTTAGGTCGCTGCGGTGACGAACGTGGGCTATCCAGGGCTGATACCAGCCGTATATCTCTTTCCAGGGAGCGCCGTGCACATTGTCCACGTAGAGGAAGTCCCGCTGGAAACGCCAGCCTTCGCGGAATATCTGCGCCCATTCGTCCTGTGGCTCAATGCGCATGCGCAGATTGAGGTTCAG
>JBEGMH010000092.1:0-6486 GCA_041183125.1 Bacteroidota bacterium
GTCTATGGGCTGGGCAATCGCATGTTGCCGGACGATCAGGCTGTAAGCGCTCAGCTGGGGTTTTTCCAGCAGAAAATCCCGGATTTGCACCCATTCGTCGAGGCGTTCTTCGCGGGAAACGATGTCGCGCACGGCATCCAATTGTTCGGGGGTAGCGTAGATGGTGATCATGGTCAAAACAGTACTTGAAGCAAGTTCGTGCCGGGTAGATGGGAAAAGGCGAGGTCGCGGTCGGAATCGTCGAGCTCGTGGTCAATGAGGAGCTCTTGCAGGGAAACGCTTTTGTCTCCCTGCAGGTTTCTCGTTTTGAGCATTTGGAGTGCGGTCTTGTGGAGTTTGGCGAAGAATTCGTCGTCCATCGGCGCCAGGAGCAGGGATTTCTGTTGGGGGTAATACACCGTGTGTACTTGCGGGGCATCCCCAAAAACCGCTGCGGCTAAGGGGGCTTCGATGAGCAGGTGCTGCGACCTCAGTTTCACTTGGCCCATGCTTACAATTCGTTTTCCAGGATATCCACCAATCGCATCCCTGCTTCCCGGACGGGCTCGCTGAGCCCTACCTCAAGCCGGGTATCGCTCACCGCGATGAGATAGGCCCGCAAATCGGTTGGAAAAGCGGGCCCCATAATTTTTTTAGCATAGGACAACGCCTGGTCCCATTTAAGGCTGTGCAGGAAGACCATGGGATCTTCCTGCACAGCAGCGGCCACCTCTTCTGCGGGCAAAGCGTAGAGGGTGCCGTCGGGCTCGCCGCTATGGATGACGGCATCTACGAAAAAGATGCGCTCATGTCCCTGCAACTGGAATAATACTTCGAACGCCGAAGTCCCCATGTCGAGGACGCGGATATCTTCCCGGTCGCCGAGGCGCTGTTGTAACTCCTGCACTACGAAACACCCGATACCATCATCGCTGCGGACGGGGTTCCCGAAGCCCAGGACTGCCGTTTTTTTCATTCAAAAAAACCTAAAGTTTGAATTTTGCCAATTGTTCGCCGGTTTTGGCGTCGTGGGCGTGTACGGTGCACACCAGGCAGGAGTCGAAGGAGCGGGCTACCATACCGACTTCTACCGGATCGTGCGGGTCTTCGATTTCGATGCCTTCCAGGGCGGCTTCGATGGGGCCGGGATTGCCCGACTCATCGTTGGGCCCTACGTTCCAGGTCGTGGGGGCGATCACCTGGTAGTTCTTGATGGTTCCGCCTTCCACTTCGATCCAGTGGGCGAGTGCGCCGCGGGCAGCTTCGGTGGCGCCCCATCCGCGTCCGTCTTTTTCCTCCGGTTTGACGTAGAACTCGCCGTCGAGATTGATTTGGCTCAGCCACTCGTTGATGTACAGGTACAAGCGCGGTGCCTCGTGCAGACGGGCCAATGCGCGGGTGAATACGCTTGGGCCTAAGCGGTGCATGATGTCCAGGAACAGGGGATCCTGATTCTGGTGCGCCAGGTTGTTGGGGTTGGCGTTCATGATGACGCGCGCCAGCGGTCCCACTTCTGCGGCAAAGCCAGTGTAGCGGGGTGCTTTTGACCAGGAGTACTTGTTGTTGAAATCCGTCTGCTCGAGGTTCTGCGAGGGCAGGGGAGAGGGCAGCGGCTCGTTCCAGGGGTGGGCTGCGTCCACGTCTTTGTACCAGGAATGCTTGACGTGCTCCGTGATCTGCCGGTGGTCGAGGCTATGGAACTGTTGCCCATCCCAGAACCCGCCCGGGCTGATGACGGCATCCTGGCGGCCTTCTACGGTGGGGTGGTTGTATTTGTCTTTGTGCAGGTAGGTGCCGTAAGCCATGAATTTGCCCACGCCCTGCCCAAATTTATCCAACCCAAACTCGATGCCGGCCCGTAGGAACAAGCCGAGGTCGCTGTTGCGGTGCGACTCGTTTTCATCGAGCCAGGCCAACATGTCGTCCCAGGACTTGATCTGTAGGTAGCGCTCGATAGAGCACCCCAGCCAGACTGTCTCCAGCCAATCAATGCGGAAGTGGTTCATGATGGCATGGGCGCGGGTGACATCTTTCAACGTGGGGGCGCACATGACGCCGCCCGGTACCATGTAGGAAGAGTGGGGCCATTGGCCACCGAAGATGGCATACACCTCTACCGGGCGCCCGCTGGCGGTGACGCCTTTCTGGAAGGAGGTGCCCACGTAGGCCGCCCAGCGGCGCACGACCTCTTCGTAGAGGGGCTTGTTGGCGAATTTTTTATTGGCCATATCCGTGGCGAAGATGGCGTAAAACCAGCGCGGGATGCTCTGTATGGTCTCGGCAGCCTGGCCGATGGCGCGCAGGAGCAGTGCGTTGGGCGGCAGGTGGGTCTTCCAGGCCGTATCCAGCGCAGAAGAGGCGCAGTACAAGTGGGAGCCGCCGCAGATCCCGCAGATCCGCGGGGTGACGATCAAGCCCGACTGGGGGTCTTTGCCCGCCATGATCTGCTCGAACCCGCGGAACATCGCCGCCTGGGTATGGGCGCGGGTGACCACGCCGTCCTGCATATATACCTTTACGTCGAGGTCGCCTTCTACGCGGCCAACCGGCGAAATATTTAATTCTTTTACCATGGTCATGGCGATAATTATTTAGATGTTTCGAAATGAACCTTGTTGGTGCCCGTCATACTTTCTACGCCGCCCATCACCTTTTCGAAGCCGGCGCGGGTGTAATACGCCAGTTTGGAGGTGCCGGCGGGTACGTCTTGTGGCAGGAAGCCCAGGTATTTGAGCGTTTTGAACACGCTGCCCTTTTTGAGGTCGTGGTGCGGGAACCCGGGTTCGGTACAACCGAGGCAGGGGTGGTTGGCCCTGGTCTTGCTCGACTGGCGGTTCCAGAGGATGCGGTTGCAACTGGCCCGCGTCATAGGCCCGCGGCAACCCACTTCGTAGAACAGGCAGCCACCGCGCTTTCCGAAGCCGCCGTCCACCTTTTGGGCGAAGCTGATGGCGTTGGGGCAGCCCGTTTGCACGAAATCGGTGAAAAACGTCTTGGGGCGATGGAACTCGTCAATGCGGATATCGCCAATGCGACCGGTGGAGATAGCGACCAGAATCTGCGTTATCCAGTCGGGGTGGGCCGGGCAACCCGGAATATTGATGACGGGCAAGCCGCCTTTGGATACAAAATCAGGCCCCAGGAACCCTCCTTTTTTCTGCTTCAGGAACTGCATGCCCGTGGACTCGCTGGGGTTGGGCGGCACAGCAGGGATACCCCCGTAGGTGGCGCAATCGCCGATGGCAACGACAAAACCCGCTACTTTGGACAGCTCGCGCACCCAGTCCTGCATGGGGCGGTCGCAGAAGAAGTTCATCGTGCCGGTTCCGTTCGGACCTTGCACAATGGTGCCTTCAAACACAAAGATGTCCATCTGGACCTTCCCCGCCAGGATGTCCTGCAGGAGGTCGCTGACCTGATGCCCGATTTCGAGGCCAATCGAGGGGTGCCACAGGATGTTGATCCCAAAATCGGTGATCAACTCCACTACGGTAGGCTCCTCGGCATTGAGGAACGACATGGTGTTGCCGCTGCAAGCCCCGCCCTGAAGCCAGAGTACGTTTGCCATACAATAATAATTTTTTGCGTTCTGGTAAAAAATCCGAATAATAGCGGTGTTCGCGCCGTAACAACAAATATATACCGCGCATTTTGATTAGAAAATTATTTCTAAAAAAAATTAGAAAATTATTTCTAAAAAAGAAGGTGATGGAGTGGGCGGGATGATTAGGCCTCTGGCGAGGCATCCGCGAGCTGGGAAAAAAGGGTCGTTCCTAACCCCCTTGCCAGCGGGATTATTTGTCCCCACCGACAAAAAGAGGGGAAATGACGTTGAAGAATTCCTCCCAGCCCTTGTCGGTGAAGTAGGGCTGGAACTGCGCCCAAAGCGCGCTTTTGAAGCTGGACTCGTCGAGGGGCTGCCCTTTGAGCACTTGCTGGGGGATCCAGAACGTGATGGTCATCCAGATGTTGTCGGCCAGGGTGTCGTACAAGCCTTTGGACGGTTCGGGCACCAGCACGCCGCGGCTCACCCCATAGGCGATGCGGTGCCGGATCTGCAGCACCATTTTGCCCACAAACTCGTGCCACTGGGCGATGATGTCGGGGAAAGCGCGCTCCACATCGAAGAGGTCAATCAGGTAAAAGCGGTATTTGCCAAAAAAAGCGTAGTAGTGGCTCAGTTGATCGTCGAAATCCGTCAAGCTCGGGCTCGACAAGTAGGTGGACAACACCTGCTTGAGCTCTTCAAACAGGTATTCATAGACAGACGATACAATGGCTTCTTTGTTTTTGAAATGATAGGCCAGGTTGCCCACGCTGATCCCTGTCTCGTCCGCTATCTGTTGTAGGCGTACATTGGCTACCCCTTCCCGGTTGAACAAAAAGACGGCAGCGTCCAAAATGCGTTGCTTGGTGTTAGCGGACATCGGCGGCTCAATTAAGGGATAATTGGAATTGTTCGATGCGCACACTGATGGTGCCCCGCTGGTCTTTTGCCGCCAGGCGGCGCATGTAGAACGCCAGTTGTGCCGCCCGCTGCGGACTGGAGTGGGCGGTGATGCGCCGCTTCAAGAAACGCATGGGCAACACCGGATGGGCAAATACCAGGTGTACTTCCCAAAGGCCACGGCGAAGGCATACCTGCTCGATTACCGCCGTATCCCCCAGCCAGTAATCGTCCGCTATGAATTTCAAATCGCTGCTGAAACCGAGCTTGTCGCTCAGGTACAGACCGTTCAGCGCATCGAGCATCCGGGCATACGTTTTTTTGCACAAGGTGAACTTAGGGCGCATGATATTTTGTATTCAGCCGAAAATTAGAATTTTTTTTCTAAAAAGCGATAAAAAGCATCGGTGCCCGGGGAATAGAACCCAAAAACCCATAAAAAAGTTGCAGGGATGGGTGCCCGAAAGGCGGGACCCATCCCTGCGATTGGAAGGTATATCTGAACGAGCGGGCCCGATTAGGCGACGCCCATCTCCTGGCGGATTTTGTTGAGTGCCGAACCCGCGCGCACCCATTCGATCTGTTGCGCATTGTAGGTGTGGGCGACGTCGAACGCGTCTTCGCTGCCGTCGGCGTGGTGGAGCACTACGCGCAGGGGCTTGCCCGGGGCCATTTCCTCAAAGCCGAGGATGGAGATCGCGTCGTCCTGGCGCACTTTCTCGTAATCCTCCGGGTTGCTGAAGGTGAGGGCGAGCATACCCTGCTTTTTCAGGTTGGTTTCGTGGATGCGGGCGAACGACTTCACGATGACCGCTTTCACCCCGAGGAAGCGGGGCTGCATAGCGGCGTGTTCGCGGGAGGAGCCTTCCCCGTAGTTTTCCTCGCCAAAGACGACGGTGCCGACCCCCGCGTCGCGGTAAGCTAAGCCAGACTCCGGTACAGGCAGGTATTTGTTCTCCACGAGGTTGAGCACCTGGTTCATCTCCCCGTTGAAGGCGTTGATGGCGCTGATGAAGGAGTTGCGGGCGATGTTTTGCAGGTGGCCGCGGAACTCCAGCCAGGGGCCGGCCATGGAGATATGGTCGGTCGTACACTTGCCCTTCGCCTTGATCAGGATGCGCATGCCGCTGAGCTGCGCCTGCGTGATGGGCTGGAAGGGCTCGAGCAGTTGCAGACGATTGGAGTCCGGGGCGACGCGCACCGAGATAGCCGCGCTATCGGCAGCGGGGGCCACAAAACCAGCGTCTTCCACCGCAAAGCCCTTTGCGGGCAGTTCGTCCCCTGCGGGCGGATCGAGCTTGACGGCTTGTCCGTCTTCGTTGAGCAGCGTATCGGTGAGGGGGTTAAAAGCCAGGTCGCCGGCGATGACCATAGCCGTCACGATCTCCGGGGACGCCACGAAGGAGCGCGTTTGCGGGTTGCCGTCGTTGCGCTTGGAGAAGTTGCGGTTGAAAGAAGTGATGATGGAGTTGGCGCGGGTGGGGTCGTCGGTATGGCGGGCCCACTGGCCGATGCAAGGGCCGCAGGCATTGGCCATCACCACGCCGCCGATTTCCTCAAACGCAGCGAGCTGGCCGTCGCGTTCAACGGTGTAGCGGATCTGCTCCGAGCCCGGGGTGATGGTGAACTCCGCTTTGGCTTTGAGCTTTTTCGCCACCGCCTGCCGGGCCACCGAAGCAGCGCGGTCGAGGTCTTCGTAGGAGGAGTTGGTGCAGGATCCGATCAAGCCCACCTCCAGCTTCTGCGGGTAGCCGTTTTCTTTGACGGCGGCTGCAAATTGCGAGATAGGCCAGGCCAGGTCGGGCGTGTAAGGGCCGTTGACGTGCGGTTCCAGCGTAGAGAGGTCAATCTCGATGACCTGGTCGAAGTATTTTTCCGGGTGGGCGTAGCAATCCGCATCGCCGGTGAGGTGTTCGCGGATGCCATCGGCTAAGTCGGCCACTTCGGCACGGCCGGTGGAGCGGAGGTAGCGGCCCATGGATTCGTCGTAGCCAAAGGTCGAGGTGGTGGCCCCGATTTCGGCACCCATGTTGCAGATGGTGCCTTTGCCTGTGCAGGAC
>JBEGMH010000093.1:0-4038 GCA_041183125.1 Bacteroidota bacterium
TGGCTGATGCCGGGATAAGCGGTGTTTTTTGCCAATAGGTTCCGTAACGGCACCTTGCCCTGTTCACCCTGAATGCAATCCGTATAAGGGTAAGCGTAGGATGCGTCCAGCATGGCATTGCTCAACAGGGGTACACGTACTTCCAGTCCATGGTAGCTGCTGGCGCGATCCACTTTTAGCAAGACCCTTTGCAAATGAAAGTCAAATTCAATCTTTCGCAGCACGTTCATCCAATCAAAATCCGATATATCGCCGGCCGTCTCTAGTTCGGCCAATAATTTTTGCAGAAAAAAGGGGGCGTCGGCTTGGTGTGGGAAAATTCGGCCAGCCCAATTTTTGGACCCGGTGATAAAGGTCTTTTGAAAAGAAAAATCGGCAAAGTCCCGGTATTTGAGTAAGTTGTACGGAATCGGTTTGTCGCTTCCCACCGCCCGCTTCCAGAGTATCCGCAGCGCCCGGGGAAGGGTACCGTGGGCAAACAAAGACAAATAACTTGCTGCTTCCCGGTTTCGGGGGTAGCCCCAGAAGAGCTCGTCGCCCCCGTCGCCCGATAGGGCAACTTTCACCTGCCCCCGGGCAAACTGTGAGAGCAAAAGGGTGGGCAGGGAGGAGTAGTCGGCAAAGGGTTCAGAAAATGCACGCGTGTTTTGAGCGATCAAATCCGAGAGCACATCGGCACTCGAGATGGTGCGGACATGATGGCGCATCCCCAACGATTGGGCATGCCGGCCCGCGACATGGCGCTCGTCCATCTCGTCCGAGGATTCTACGCCAATGGTGAAACCTTCCACGTTCCGGTCTGCGTGAAAGGCGGCTGCGCTTACTATAGAGGAATCTATGCCGCCCGATTGAAACACACCGACCGGGACATCGGCAACCAATTGGCTTTGTACGGAGGCTTGTATGCTCTCGTGCAGAGGGCAGGCAGCACGATGGGGGGGGTGCCAGGGATAGTCCGCATATTTTTTCAACTCGGTTTTGCCCTCGCCCTGTACGGTCAGCCAGTATCCATGTGGGAGCAAACAGGTCTGTTGGTACATCGCTTCCCCATCGGGGACGAACCCCAAGCGCAAATAATGCGAGAGCGCGTGGAGGTTTAGGGACGCGTTTCGAAAATCGTCGTGGCAAAGGAGTAGATCGTATTCCGAGCAGAACAACAGAACGCGGTGGTTGCGTGCGTAGTACAGCGGTTTGATGCCACACCGGTCGCGCGCCAGCGCGAGGGTACTGCTTGCGGAGTCATACCACGCAAAAGCAAACATGCCGTCTAATAAGGGCAGGGTGCGCTCTACGCCCCACTGCACCAGGCAATGCAACAGTACTTCGGTATCGGAATGCGTCCTGTACACGGTGGCGGGGCTCAATTTCGCCTTCAGGGATTCCGTGTGGTACAATTCGCCGTTGAAGGCCAGAAAGTACCTTCCGGAAGGGTCTTTCATGGGCTGGTTGGCCTCCGGGCGCAAATCCCGGATAGCTAAACGGCGAAAGCCGAACGCGGCTTGCCCCATTGCCAAAAACCCTTCTGCATCAGGGCCACGTCGGTGCATCTGGTCCGTGCTCCACCGCACAAAAGGAATTTCGCTGGCCATCAGGCCGCCAAAGGTGAACGAACCGGTTATTCCGCACATGCGCTCAATAGAGTAGGCCTTTCAGCTTGCTGTATTTATTGCGCAGCGACACCCGGAAACAGCAGAAATACGCCAGGATGTAAACGAGACCGTAGAGCAGCACGGCGACACCCATCACTGCGCCCTGATGGTAGGTAGGGGTTGCCCCCAAAAAAAGCCATACGGCCCCGAATGCCGTTATTGCTGGAACGAGCGGCTCTAAAGTTTGCTGGAGAAAGGCCGTAAAGGGATACCCCAATCGGCTCAGGGGCAAATAGTTAGAGGCAAAAAAATTCATGAGGACACTCAAGAGGACATAAATCATGGCGAAAACCACGATGTTGCCGCTCCAGGCCCCCGCTCCGTATCCCAACAAGAAAACCGAGGCGCTCAAGGTGGAATAGGTTGCCATGAGGCGAACCATGTCGTGCACCATGTACAGGGTGCCAATAGGCGAGGTGACCGCCTGGAATGCCCCGGCCAGGATAAGCCATTGCATCAAAGGCAAAAGCATATCGTAGCGTTCCATATCAAACATCCAGGGCATCCATACAGGTGCGGTGACACTCGCCAGCCCCATGAGCGGGAAAACGGCAAACCCCAGGTTGGACACCACTTTGGTATAAAAGGACAATAGGCCGGCCGGATCCGGTTTCATGGCAACCAGGGTTGGGTACAGTACGGCTTGTACCCGCGCACTCAGGAACTTCATCGGAAAGAGCATCAATCGGTAGGCGAGGCTGTACTGGCCCACGATCCCAATGTCAAAAAAACGACCAATGACCACGTAGTCGAGATTGCGCGAAACGTAGTTGATCAACTGATTGCCGCTCAGCCAAAACGTGAACCTGCGTTCTTGTGGCAAAAAAGAGTGCCGGACATTAAGGAGTGGCCGATGGGCAGAAAAAAAGACAAACCCCAAGGTCAATAAGACCAAAGGTGCAATATTGCGAACGACCAAGGCCCAATACCCCCCCTTGGCCATGACGTACCCTACGGCCAGTACATTGCCCAATACCGTGCTGATCAGAGCAAAGACTATGGGCGTTTTGAAATCTAAATCCCTATGGTACTGAGCGTTGTATATAGCATTGGTACTGTTGAACACCAAGCCAACGCTGCTCGCGGCAATAATGCCGAAAAGATCGTCCTGATTCTTTCCACTATACCAGGAAACGTAGGCCAGCGCACTGAATATACAAAGCAAGGCCAATATTATACTTAAAAATAACGAAATAACCAAATAATATCCCAATGTGGGCCTGTGTGTGACTTGGTTTTTGATAATCAACTGGGGGATACCGAAGCCATTCAACACTTCAAATAACCCGACCAGTACGGTAGAGAGGGCTACCAGCCCAAAGTCGGACGGGGACAAGTACCACGCCAGCAAGATCATGGACAGGTAGTTAGTGGCCATGTTGGCGACCTGCTGCGCGACGGTCCATTTTATGCCCTGAATAAAGGAGCGCATCAACTCGTCTTCTGCAAAAGTACCCCGGTTACTTTGTAGTACCTTCCAACCCAGTATTTGAGTCGTACCCTGTATCCCCAAAGTGGATACTTTGAAAATTTAACTGGATAGTACCCTGGCTCCTTGATGGAGATAACCTGGCTTTTCAGCACTTTGCACGGAGTCTTTCTCATAAACAAGGCTGCCAGTACATCAGGTCTGGGCCTGAACCCATTGTCAATTGGATCGAAGTGCAGCGGATATCTTCTCGGCACCGTGAGTAGTATGTAGCTTCCCGGCGCTGCGACCTGCAGGATGTTTTCAACGACTTCATCGATGTTTTCTACATGTTCCAGCATATTCGTGCAGAGTACCAGATCGTATCTCTTGTGGAAATGCGCGGTAAATACCTTTGCCGTCAAATCAACGACTATATCCACCCCTTCGTCTGGTTTCATATCCACATGGGTGATTTGGGCACCCATGGCTACGAGAGGTGCGATGACTTCTTCGTGAATATGCGGTTGTACGACCTGGCGAAATGCAGCGCTTGAAGAGCCTAAGTTGACGATGGTACATCCCTTTAGCGGAAGATCAAAGAGAACTTCGCGGATCCATTTAGCTTCTTCTCTAAACATACTTTTTATACCTCATGCTTTTTTTTCGTATACGTCTGGGGTTCTGCCTGTCCCTACCATTTTCCCCGCCGTTTTTTGCGGGATTTTTTCTGGCGGAAGGGGATTCGTTTGTACCAAGGTTTGTGCTGCTGGTCTTCTTCGTAATACCCATACCCATACCCATTCCCGTATCCATATCCATACCCGTGCCCGTATCTTCTGTCTGCTTTGACCCCATTGAGGAGGATACCGAGTTTGGGCAGTTTTTTGTGTTGGTAGGTATCCTCGGCCAGGTTCAGGAAGTGGCGGTGGGTGACGCCGAAGCGGGTGACCAGCAGGGTTTGTTCGACGTGTGGATGGA
>JBEGMH010000094.1:0-5117 GCA_041183125.1 Bacteroidota bacterium
CCCACGGACTGGGCGGCGAACTTAAATTCCATGTGGACGAACGCTACTTAGAGGATTTTCTGGAAGCGGAAGTGGTGTTCCTCGAAACCAAAGGGCAAAAACTCCCGTACTTCATCGAAGCAATCCGCGAAGGGAACGACGTCCTGGTAAAACTGGAAGATACCGACAGCCCGGAACAGGCGCGGACACTGGCCGGTTTGCCTGTCTTCCTCCGGGAAGCCGACCTGCTGCAGGAAGAAGAGCGGGAAGGCTCCACCGAGTGGCAGTTCGAGCGCTTCGTTGGATACTCCGTCGTGGATACCTTCAGTGGCCAACGGGCCAAAATTGTGGAAATCGTGGCTATGCCGCAGCAATACCTGGCGTATGCGGAAAGGGAAGAAGAAGGAAGGGAGGTGCTGATCCCCATGCACCCGGGGTTGATCAAAAAAGTAGACGAAGCCTCCCGGGAAATCCTGATGGAGCTCCCGGAAGGCTTGTTTGATTTATAGGAGGACGTTATCCCTTCTTTTTGCCCGTTCCGGGCTGTTCGATTTCGTAATCGTCTTTCTTTTTACTGTCGGCGACCATTTTGCGTACGTCGGCCAACAGTTGCTTGGCGTCGTACACGATGCCATCCTTAATGGTATAGCGCACACCGCCCACGCGCACGGTCTCGTTGGCATCGGTGAGTTTGATCGCCCCCGTTCCGTAGAGCACCTGAATGTTTTCGAGCGGGTTTTCCTCCACCAGGACCATGTCGGCCAATTTACCCACTTCGATGGTGCCGATTTTATCGGCCATGCCCAGGGCTTCTGCCCCGTTGAGGGTAGCTGCCCGGATGACTTCGAGCGGGTGGAAGCCCGCTTCGCGCAAGAGCTCTAATTCGCGGATATAGGCAAACCCGTACAACTGGAAGATGAACCCGGAGTCAGAGCCAGCAGTCACCCGGCCACCGCGGTTTTTGTATTCGTTGACGAAGGCCATCCACAGGCGGTAGTTTTCCTTCCAGTCCACTTCTTGTTCCGTTCCCCAGGAATGCCAGTAGGAGCCATGGGAAATGCGGCTGGGCAGGTAAAAGCGCCACAGGGAGGGGAGGGTGTACTCCTCGTGCCATTCCGCGCGGCGGGCGCGCATGAGGTCCCGGTTGGCTTCGTAGATATTGAAGGTGGGGTCGAGGGTGAAGTCCAGGTCCAGCAGTTCCTGCATCACCTTGTTCCAGTGTTCGGAATAGGGTGGGGCGGCCTGTTTCCAGAGGCGTCCGGCTTGTTCAAAGCGGTGCTGCTCGTTGGAGTAGTTGTAGTCCGCCGGGTAGTTCTGGACGGTTCGGTTATTGAACAGGGCTTCCGGTAGTCCGTACCAGTGTTCCATGGAGGTGAGGCCGGCGCGGGCGGAGTGGAGCACGTTCCAGCGGGCTACGTCCATTTGGGCGTGGTGGCAGCAGGAGCGCAGCCCGAGTTTTTTGTTTTCCTCAAGGGCGGCGGCCATGACCTCCGGGGTGGCACCGAAGAACTTGATTCCGTCGGCCCCGCGTTTTTGGTTGTCGCGCACCCATTCGCGCGCTTGCTCGGCGGTGGCGATGGGCTCTTTGCTGCCCATCCCAAAAGCAGTATAGGCCAGGATACGGGGGGCGGTAATCTGGTTGTTGAGGCTTCGCTGCTTCTGGTCGAGCACCCAGTCCAGCCCATTCCCCGCGGATGGGTCGCGGATGGTCGTGATGCCATGCCCCATCCAAAGTTTGAACACGTATTCGGCATCAGCGCCCTGTGCCCTTCCCCCGATATGGCCGTGCATATCCACGAAACCGGGGAGCAGGTACATGCCTTCTGCTTGGATTTCCTTGCCACCCGCTTTGAGCTGGGGCCGGCTCTTCGGGTCAATGGGCACGCCTGGGTAGCCTACGTTGCGCACTTGTTTGATCACGTTGTTCTCCACTACTACGTCCACGGGGCCGATAGGCGGGGCGCCGTTCCCGTTGATCAGGGTTGCCCCGCGGATGATCAACTGCGGATAGGGGCCGTCGCCCTCTTTGCGGTCGGGTGCCTTCTGTACCTGGGCTCCCGAGCGAATGGCAACCAGTGCCAACAGAAAGAATAGAATCCGTCTTTTCATGACAAACAGGATATTAGGAGTTTGCTAAAAAGTGCAAAAAATGTTACCAAATTATTTTTTATTTTGAAAAATATAAAAATAAATTGGTAATATTTTTTAATAATCATATTTTTTTAATAAAAATTTCAAAACCATCTATCTGTCCAAATTTTGTATGCTCGTGCAACAATGCGTGTGCAAAATAGAAGAATTATTTGATATTTTCAGGGATGAGATGCACCTGAAAAGTCGTATCGTTGTTCTGTGAAAAACTTCAGAGGGGGAGCCTTTGAGCGTTGAAAAGGTTTTCCGCCATCACCCCCTCTAAAATCTACCAAATATGATAACAGACAAGGTCGTTTTTTTAACCGGGGCATCCCGGGGTATCGGACGGGAGCTTGCCCTCCGCTTGGCCACACAGCAAAACCATCTCGGTTTATTGGCTCGCAACGAAACCGAACTGAAGGGGCTACAGGCCCTCTGTCTGGGGAATGGCGCCCCCCAGGTCCGCATCTTTGCCGGTGACGTATCCGACGAGGGGGTGGTCAAAGCGGCTATGGAAGCCTTTATCGGGGAATTTGGCCGGTTGGATTTCCTCATAAACAACGCGGGATTTGGGGTTTTCAAACCAGTGGAAGAAATCGGTTCCGGGGAATGGGACGAGGTCATGGACGTGAATGTCAAGGGGACCTTCCTCTGTTGCCGCTACGCCCTTCCGGCCATGAAATCCCGCAAGCAGGGGCATATTATCAACATTGCCTCCGATGTGGCGAAGCGCACTTTTCCGGTAGGATCGCTGTACTGTGCCAGCAAGTACGCCCAGGACGCGTTTTCCTCCGCCCTGCGCAAAGAAGTACATCCCTTCGGCATCAAAGTGAGCGTCGTATATTCCGGGTTGGTGGACACGCACTTCCACAGCCATCCGCAAGGTTCCCCGGAGGCGGAAAGCTGGCTGAAAGGAGAAGATATGGCTGACGCAATCCACTATATCATGGCCCAGCCCCCCCACGTCGTCATTGACGAGTTGATGATCCATCCGCTGAGCCAGGCGTACTGATTTTTTCAGCTTTTTTCAACCAAACGTAGAGGGGCGTTCCGGCGCACAGGAGCAGGAACCCCCAATATACGGCCTCTTGTCCGGCACCTCCCACCGCCCAGAAAGAGAAGAGAAAGGCTATGAAAGCGATATACGCCCCAGGCTGGATGGCAATTTTCCCTTTTTGCAAACCTAAGCATTGGCCCAGGTAAGCTAATGCGCAATAGAGGTAGGGGATCAGCACGGAGGTGGTGGCCAACAACAGCATGAACTGAAAAGTGCTCACCATGCTCTTGTTGTAGTTCGTGGCCATCAGGGCAGACAGGAGCAGGCTCGACAGCACCATGCCAGCAGCCGGGACGCCTCTTTTGTTTGTCTTTTTGAAAAAGGAGGGGAAAATGCGGTCTGCCGCCGCCGCCATGGGGATCTGTCCCTGGATGAGTATCCAGCCGTTGAGCGAGCCTATCGAGGCGATGACTGCCCCTGCCGCGACCAGGTAGCGCCCGAAGGGGCCCCATAATTTTTCGGCTGCTTCTGCATAGGGCGCTTGCGAAACCTGCAGGTCGGACGGTGGGATGAGCCCCATGATGGCGATCGAGCCACTGATGTAGACGAGGGCTACGACCAGCGTGCCCCAGACCGTGGCCTTGGGGATGGTCTTTTCCGGGTCCCGGATATGCGCCGCCGGCACCGTCGCCGATTCGATGCCTAAAAAGGCCCAAAGCGTGAGGGAAGCCGTAGCGGTAACGGCTCCGAAAAGGGATTGATCGCTTCGGTTGAAAGGCTGGAAATGAGCTGGTTCCAGGAAAAAAATGCCGAACAGGGGCACCAGGAACAAAGGCAGCAACTTGAGCACGGTAGTGGTTCTTTGCACCCAGCCCGCTTCGCGGATCCCCAGGGAATTGACCCAGGTGAGCAACCAGATGATGCCCAGGCCGGTAGCACCCCCGGCGATAGGGGCCTCTTTCAGGGCGGGGATGAAAATGCCAAGGTAGCTGACCGCCGAGGTCACGATGGCTGCATTGCCTACCCACACCGAAATCCAGTAGCCCCAAGCCACCTGGAAGCCGATGAAATCGCCGAAAGCTTCCTTGGAATAGGCGTAAGGGCCCCCCGCACCGGGTTTGCGCTTGCTCAAACGGGCAAACACCACCGCCAGGCTCAGCGCCCCTAAAAAGGAAAACAGCCACCCGGCCAGGCTCACCGTTCCATATACCGCCAAGGTGGCGGGCAACAAAAATACGCCCGACCCTATGGTGTTGCCTATGACCAGGCTGATCGCCGTTGCCAGCCCAGCCTTGGGTGTTGTTTCGCCTGTCTCTTCCATGATTGTTTCTTATCTCGGGCTACAATGTAGCGAAAACCGGCTATCCGCCCAGCGAAAACCCGCTCTTTTTTACCCATCGCCCTCTTTTTTCAGGATCCATACGTCCTGTGCGATGCCCCAGGCTTGTGCTTGGCCCGGGTGGTGCTCGAGGATGGTGAAGCGCGTCTCGAAAAAACGGCGCGCCCATCGGGAGGGCTGGAAAGCGGCGAATACGCGGTGCCCTTCTTTGCCCGAACGGCGGACGACTAGTTCTTCGCCATCAAACCGAACCCGCTCGGTGTCGTCGAGCTTCGCCCGAAACGCGTCGCCCTGGGTCGTCAACAACAGAATACCTCCCGGTCGGGCCAAACGGTCCAACTCCCGGAGCCAGGCACCGTGGCTGTCTTCAGAAAGATGGGTAAAGATGGAAATCCCATAGATGAAATCAAAGCGGGCGTCAGCGAAACCCACCGGGGGCAATACGCCGTGCAGGTCGAACGAAAACCCGGGCAGGTGGTGCCGGCACCAGGCAATGGTACGCGGGTTGTAGTCGGCCCCGCAATAGCGGTGCTCTTCCCCTAAGACGTCGGGGAGTTGCCGCAGGATCCGTGCAGGGCCGCAGCCCCAGTCGAGCACGTCCAGGTCGCCCCCAGGTAAATGGGGTTTGACCGCGTTGGCGAGCCAGGTCGCCGTCTCGCGCCCTCCCTC
>JBEGMH010000095.1:0-3587 GCA_041183125.1 Bacteroidota bacterium
ATGCCGATATAGAGCGCATGGGGTTCCGGAGCGGGCAACATCCCTGCCCATAGGCACAGAACGAGCAAGGTTGCCGGGGTCATACCCCGATCTGTTTCAAAAACGAGAGGACATCTACCCCATCGGGATAATCGGACAAAGAGGGCGACTGGGCGCTACCAAACGGCACGACCGGGAGGCTCAGCAAACTGGGCGGAGCTACGATACACTGTATTTCATCCTGCTTTGCCCGTAGTTCGCGCTCCACGCCTTCTATTGTGTCGTAAAAAGCATAATTCAGCCCGGCGATACGGGAAGGGATGGCCTCGCTTTCCGTCAGGAGGATACAACTGCTCATCTGGAACGGCGTTTTGTTGATCAGATAGAGCGCGTAGTTGTAGTCGTAATTATGGCGGTACCGATCGTGGAGTATCGTTTCTGCAAAATGTGCGTGCCAGGTTTCGAGGAGGGGCATGAAGTCATATCCCTGGGGCACGTACAGCTTGGACACGCTGCGGCAGCCCAGGCCGAAGTACCGGAACACGTCCTGTCCCAGTGCGATCAGGTCGGCTTCGCTTTCGCGTCCGTGCAGTACGGCTACGGCGTTGCGGTTTTTGCGGATGATATGGGGGTATTTGCCAAAATACGCTTCGAAATAGCGTGCAGAGTTATTGCTGCCGGTAGCGATGACCGCGTCAAAACCAGCCAGACGGTCCACCCACTCGAAATATGCACTGCTGCGAGCGTCTATTTCTGCTAATTCGGACAGCAAGAACGGCAGCAAATGGGCATCTTTTTCCGAGAGTTTGATTTGGGCGCGGTGCCCGGCCACAAAAACGCAGAGCACGTCGTGGAAACCGACCAATGGCAGGTTCCCTGCCAGGACCATCCCGACCGTCTTGGGCGTGGTAGGTTCCGGCAGGTGATACTGGGATACCCAGCTTCGCAGGCGGTTTTCCTCCAGGAAGCACTCGGCGATCGCCGAGCACGCGGCTTGTTGGTTTTCGAGGGTAAACCAGGCGTTGTAGTACAGCGCTTTTTGCATAACTGCCTCCCGTTTGGGGGAGGGGGCTTGCAGCCGTTGGCCCAGTTTTGCGAGGGCGTCCAGGCGGGAGGATACATCCATAATATTCATATTCATGCGATGACGGGATTACTCCCGGCTTAACCGTTCTTTTCTACCCGCCACATAGTTGCGCCATGCCTCGAGGGCATTTTGAAAATCCTCCGGCAGCTCGGAGTCGAACTGCATGAACTCGCCGGTAGTCGGGTGGATAAAACCCAGCGACTTGGCGTGCAGCGCGTGGCGTGGCAGGAGGGAGAAAACATGGTCCACAAATGCTTTGTACTTACTGAAAACCGTCCCTTTGACGATTTCGTTTCCTCCGTATTTATCGTCGTTGAACAAAGGGTGGCCCAGGTGCCGCATGTGTACGCGGATCTGGTGGGTGCGCCCTGTTTCGAGGTTGCATTTGATCAAGCTCACGTAGTACAAGCGTTCCAGCACTTCGTAATGCGTAACCGCCCAACGCCCCTGGTCGCCCTCTGGAAAGGTCGTGAATTCGTTGCGGAAGCGCGGGTTCCTGCCCACGTTGCAATCTATGGTGCCTTTGTGGGGGGAAGGTTCGCCCCAGACCAGTGCGTAGTAGGTGCGTTCGATAGAATGGCGGAAAAACTGTTTGGCCAGGTGGCTCATGGCGTACTCATTTTTCGCTACGACCAGCAAGCCGGAGGTGTTTTTGTCTATGCGGTGTACCAGGCCCACCCGTTCCTGAAAATTGCCGTCTGGTACGTCCATGTGCCCTGTATTGAAATAATAGGCCAATCCGTTGACCAGGGTATAGCGCGTATGGCCTACGCCGGGGTGTACCACTACCCCGGCCGGCTTATGGACCACCAGCAGGTCGTCGTCTTCATAGCGGATATCGAGCGGCATCTGCTGGGGGATCAACTTTTTGGGATCCCCGCTGTGCTGCGGCAGGATGATGGTGATCTCGTGTCCGGGTTTCACCCGGAAATTCGGTTTGATTTCCTGGTCGTTGACCAGGATGGCGCCTGCGCGGATAGCCTGCTGGATCCGATTCCGCGACACTTGTGCCATGCGGTCGAACAAAAATTTATCAATGCGCACGGGTTCCTGTCCCGGGTCCACTTTGATGTGCTGATAGTCGTAGAGGTCGTCGCCGAAGTTTTCTTGATTGGGTGCTTCCAAGTCCAGGTTCATAGTTTTTTTAAAATATTTTTGACGTGCGGCGAAAGATGGCTGGGAAGATGACCTTTCGTTTTCCCTACCCAGGCTTTTGAGGGAGTTTGGCTCCCCGGAGCGCTGTATGGGCGAAAAAGGCTCTTTTTACTCCTCTCGCTACAAGTCTTCGTCTATAAAAGGGGTTTAAGGCAGAAATATGGGATACGGGCTTCAAAAATACGCACAGTATTTTGAGCGTACCGTGGTTTTTTTTTCTTTTGCTTAAATATCTATTAAAAACAACAAACGACATGCAAGGGTTTGGATCGCTTTGTGTACACGACCTGGAAGACCCCAAGACTACCAGGCCGCACCAGTTGCCCATTTACGCTACCACCGTTTTTGAATTCGAGTCGGTAGAACAGGGCATTGCCATTTTCCAGGGGCAGGAAAAAGGGCATCTCTACAGCCGTTTTGGCAACCCGACCGTGGATGCGGTCGCCGATAAGATCACGATGCTGGAAGGCTATGGGTTGGACATACATCCGAAGGGTTATCTAGTCAGTTCGGGGATGGCGGCGATTTCCACCCTGATGATCGCCGTGTTGCGGCCTGGAGATAAAATCCTGACACAGGGCAATTTATACGGTGGCACCATGGAACTCTTCGCGCGCGTATTGCAACCCCTGGGTTTCGAGATCATCCATGGGAATTTCAAAGACCTCGCGTCCGTAGAGGGCCAGTTAGCGGCAGACCCCAGTATTCGGATGCTGTATTTTGAAACGCCCTCCAACCCCACCCTGGACTGTGTGGATATGGAAGGCATTGCCCGTCTGTGCAAGGCTTACGGGCGTTACAGCGCTGCCGACAATACGTTCTGCACCCCGTATATCCAGCAGCCTTTTCGCTTTGGCATAGATTTCATCGTACATTCCACGACCAAGTACCTCAACGGCCACGGCAATTCCACGGCGGGTATCGTCATCGGTGCCGATCGCACTTTGATGGAAGACAGCGTCTTTCGCACCTTGAAGCTGCTCGGCACCAACTGCAACCCCTTCGACGCATGGCTCATCAACAACGGCTTGAAAACCCTGGAGCTTCGCATGGAGCGCCACAGCGACAACGCACAAGCCCTGGCCGAGTACCTGGAGACCCATCCGAAAGTAGCCCGCGTCAACTACGGCGGGTTGCCCTCGCACCCAGACCACGCGTTGGCCAAAAAGCAGATGCGGCGCTTCAGCGGGATGCTGAGCTTTGAGCTCAAGGGCGGCCGGGATGCGGCCATTGCCTGTATAGACAAGCTGAGGTTCTGCAAACTCGCCCCCACGATGGGCGACGTAGATACATTGATCATGCACCCCGCCACCATGTCGCATTCCAAGGTTCCGCTCGAAATCCGCTTGGCGCACGGCATAACGGA
>JBEGMH010000096.1:0-3839 GCA_041183125.1 Bacteroidota bacterium
GAAGAAGCCCAAAAGGGCCATGAACATCATCCCCGAGCGGGAAAAATGGGTCAAGAAGGAAGTCTGCATACTGTAAAATGGTTGATAGGCTCGTCGCGGGGCTAGGCCGACGGGGGGTGGTATACCGCCAGCGAGCAGGCGAAAGCGCTGTTTCCTTTCTGGGCACTTCCCTCGCGACAAACCGTTTTTTTTTAGCCTGTTTTCAAAGATGCACAAAATCTTGTAACCCGGAGCCGGGTATATTTCCAAAAAAGCAAATTTTTTTTTATCATCGCTGAATCAAAGGCTATTAGAGGTTGTCCCAATCGCGTTTCGCCGATTTTCGTCGAAAAATAAAAAGACGAATCCGCCTTTGTCCCTCTGATTTTATGAAGCAAAATCAGAGGGATAAAGGCGGATCCAACCTATTTTTTGGTGGCGTCAAGCGAAAAAGGCTTTTTAGGGCAGCCTCCGAATAGGAAAAAAGTCTTTTGGGATAGTCTCTGTTCACGCAGTATGTGCGCTATGAGTACAACATTACGTCTTATCGTCTTCCTTCTCCTCACCGCTTTGGCGGAGCGGGCTTTGGCACAGCCCCATCTCCTGGCCACGGAATACTACCATCAGGGTGAGTTGGCGCTTTTGCAAAACGACTTTAAAAAGGCGCTGCGGCGCTTCCGCATGGCAGCCGACCTGCAGCCCGACCTGGTCGCCGCACAACGGGGTATGGGGTTTTGCTACGAAATCATGAAGGACTACCGCAGCGCCCTCAGCCACTACCTCAAAGTGATAGAGATGGCCCCCAAGTTCTCCAGGGCTATCTACTACCAAATTGGCGATATGTATTTCAAGCTCGGGCTGCACAGCAGGGCGTTGGCCTTTTTTGACATGTTTCGCCGTCTGCAGATGCTCGACGAGCTCTCGTTTACCGTCAACGGAGAAAAAGAAAGGCTGCTCGAAGACCAGTTTCTATCCAAACTCAGCGGCAACCTGCGCGCTTGCCAGATCTCCATGGATACCGCCCAACTCAGGCAAGAGGTCGCCCTCTTCAACCTGGGCCCGGTCATCAACACCCGCGCCGACGAGTACTTCCCGTTTTTATCCAATGACCAAAGCCTGATCTATTTCACGCGCCGACGCCCGGAAGCCGATGAGAACCTGCTGATAGCCCGCTCTAATGGCGGTGCCTGGCAAAGCCCCGGCCCAGTGGGCAATATCCTGAACTCCCCGCTCAACGAAGGGATGAGCACCCTGGTGCGCGATGGGCGGCGCATGTATTTTACCGCTTGTAACCGGGAAGGCATCCTGGGGCCCTGCGATATCTGGGAAGCCGAACTGGAACGGGACGAAGTCAAAAAAGTGAGCCCTATCAGTGGAAACCCCAATTCCGCCCAGTGGGAGTCCCAGGCAGCCATCAGTTGCGACGGCAGCACGCTCTACTTCTCCAGCAACCGTCCGGGCGGCCGGGGCGGTGCCGATATCTGGTTCAGCAAGCGGCAAAACGACGGCTCCTGGAGCGAGCCCCAAAACCTGGGCCCGCAAATCAACACCCCACAAGACGAGGAAGCCCCCTTCATCAGCAACGACGAAAACGCACTCTACTTCTCCTCCACCGGCCACCTCGGCATGGGCGACCAGGACCTCTTCGTCAGCTTCCGCGATGCCGAAAAAAAATGGGGCGAACCCACCAACCTCGGCCCTAAAATCAATACCCCGCACCGCGAACTCGGCTTCTTCCTATCCGCCGACGGCAAAACGGGCTACTTCGCCTCCGACCGACCCAACGGCTTCGGGGGCATGGATATCTACCGCGTGGAACTCAGCGAAAAACTCTCCAGCGAGCCCATTACCTTCTCCGAATTCCTGATCCGCGACTCCATGGAGAATACCCCTGTCAAAGCCAGTGCCACCCTGGGCGACGGGCGCCTCGTCGAATCCGACGAGCAGGGGCGCTTTTTTCTATGCCTCCACGCCAACGATACCCTCGACATCAACATCCAAGCCAAAGGGTTCCATGCCTATACCCGGAAACTCCCCATCCCGGAATGGGACAACAAGCAGTTCTTCACGACACCGCTGCTCCTGCAGCCCATCCGCACCCCTCCTCCCTCTCCCAGCCCGGAACCTGAGCTCAAAGGAGACAGTGCAAGCTTCAGCGGGGGCTTCAAATCCCTACAACGCTATCAACTCACCCTGTACTTCCAATTTGACAGCGACGAACTCGAATTAGGGGAAAACGACAAACTCCTCCAATTCGTCGGCCAAATCGCAGGCAAAGAACTCATGCGCATAGACCTAAATGGCTTCGCCGACGATATCGGGGAAGATAGCTATAACCTCTCCCTCAGCGTAAAACGCGCCAAACGCATCGCCCTGCTGCTCTCGGACAAAGGATTCCCCATCAACCGCATCTCGATGAAAGGCAATGGCGAACTGCGCGACGGCAGTGAAAAATCCAAAAACCGAAAAGTGGAAATCAAAGTCACCACCCTCGAATAACATGGTACAAACCGGACTCGACCGCCTCCTGCAGGAACCAAGCCTGCAGCACCAAATCCACGGAAATATCGCCTACCTCTGCCACAGCGCCTCCGTGGATGCAAGCGCACAGCATGGCGTCATCGGGCTGAAAGCCGTCTTCGGCGAACGGCTCAAAGCCCTCTTCGCCCCACAGCACGGCTTCGCGACCGATGCCCAGGACAATATGATCGAGTCGGCCCACTTTTTTCACCCCTATTTCCAGGTGCCCGTGTACAGCCTGTACTCCGAAACGCGGGTCCCTACGCCTTCTATGCTCGAAGGCATAGACTGCCTCATCGTGGACTTGCAAGACTGCGGGGCACGCGTCTATACCTACATCTGGACCCTCGTGCTCGCCATGGAGGCGTGTGCCCATGCCGGGATCGAGGTCGTCGTGCTCGACCGGCCCAACCCCCTGGGCGGAACCCGGGTGGAGGGGAATATTTCCGATATCCGTTTCCGCTCTATCATAGGCTGGTACCCGCTGCCCATGCGGCACGGGATGACCATCGCGGAAGTAGCCCGCTATGCCGTTCAGCATTGGGGGATAAACGCCCGGCTCCGGGTCGTGCCTATGATGGGTTGGATCCGGGAAAGCAGCTTTGCTCAGAGCGGCCTGCCCTGGGTGCTGCCCTCGCCCAATTTTCCCAGCACCGATACCGCCCAGGTCTATCCCGGCACTGTCCTGTTTGAAGGGAGCAGTCTGTCGGAAGGGCGCGGTACGACCCGCCCCTTTGAACTCATCGGGCATCCGCAGCTCGCCGCTTATCCTTTTGCTGACTTCTTTGCGGAGCGCTTACACCACCCTGCCCTGCAAGGGGCCGTATTGCGAACCGCCGTTTTTATCCCCACTTTCGACAAGTATGCCGGCCAAACCTGTAATGGCTTCCAGATCCACGTCCGGGATCCCCATACTTTTCTGCCCTGGACGTTCGGGCAAGCCCTGATGCAGGCCCTCTACCAGTTTATGGGCCCTGATTTTACCTGGCGCCAGCCTCCTTTTGAATATGTCTATGACCGCTTGCCCACCGACCTCCTCAACGGAAGCGACCAGCCCCGCCTCTGGATTGAACAGCAAGGTACGCTAGAGGACCTCCGCGCCATCGAACAGCAAGGATATCCTGCTTTCCTGGCCCAGCGGCAAAGTGTCCTGATGTACCCTTGAGCTTCCCAACTCGTTCGGAACACGGCGAAAAGAGTTTTTTTGAAAAAAATAATTAATAGACTTGTTGCGAGGGGAATCATCGAGGGGTCAAAAAGGCCCTTTTTTTCCCACACTGTGCCTTTTTTCGGTCATATAGCGCCGCTATACTCCCTCAAAAAGCCTTCGTGTGGATAAA
>JBEGMH010000097.1:0-3294 GCA_041183125.1 Bacteroidota bacterium
TCCATACCATTAAATCGGTCTTCGTCAAGTACGGCTACCAGCCCATCGAGACGCCGGTGATGGAAAACTTGTCCACCCTCACCGGAAAGTACGGCGAAGAAGGCGACCGCCTGCTGTTCAAGGTGCTGAACAACGGCGACTACCTCGCCGAGGCAGATGTACAAGCCCTGACTGAGCGGGATTCCCGCCGCCTCACGGCTTCTATCTCCAAGCGCGGCTTGCGCTATGACCTCACCGTGCCGTTCGCGCGCTTTGTGGTCATGCACCGCAACGAGATTGCGATGCCCTTCAAACGCTATCAGATCCAGCCGGTGTGGCGGGGCGACCGGCCGGCCAAAGGGCGCTACCAGGAGTTCTACCAGTGCGACGTGGATGTGGTGGGCTCGGATTCGCTGGTCTATGAGGCGGAGTTAGCGCAAATCTACGATGAGGTGTTCACCCGCCTCCAACTGCCGGTGGCCATCAAGGTCAACAACCGCAAAATCCTGGCCGCCATCGCCGAAACCGCCGGTATCCCCGATTTGCTCACCGACATGACCGTGGCGATTGACAAACTGGATAAAATCGGTGCCGAGGGGGTGCGCCGGGAAATGTCGGAACGGGGTATCCCGGATTCGGCTATCCTGCATATCGAGCGCGTGCTGCAATCGCGCAGCCTCGACGAGCTGTCCGCCCTGCTCCAGGGCAATGCCCAAGGGGAAAAAGGGATCGCCGAACTCCGCGCGTTCTTCGCCTACCTCGAACAAGGCCCTACCCAGAACGAAGTCGTCTTCGACGTCACCCTGGCGCGGGGGCTGAACTACTACACAGGCTGTATTTTCGAAGTGGAAGCCAAAACGGCGCAGATGGGCAGCCTGGGCGGCGGCGGGCGCTACGACAACCTGACGGGTATCTTTGGCCTGGATGGGGTCTCCGGCGTAGGGGTCTCTTTTGGGGCCGAGCGGATCTATGACGTCATGGAGGAGCTCAACCTGTTCCCTCCGGAAGCCGCCGACCAGCTCAAAGTGCTCTTCGTCGCGTTCGACGCGGCTACCCATGCCTATGCCTTCCATTGCCTGAGCCGGGTGCGCTCCGCCGGTATCGCCGCTGAAATATACCCAGACCCGGGCAAACTCAAAAAGCAATTGAATTACGCCAACGACCGCGGGATACCTTTCGTCGCGGTGGTCGGGGAAACGGAAATGCAAAACGGGCAGGTCGCCCTGAAAAATATGGAACAGGGAACCCAGGAAGCCCTCGGGATAGAGGCGCTCATCGCCTACCTGAACCGCTAAGCGCATCGCTACATGGAAGCATATCAAAGTTTAAGGGCAATACAGGAAGCCATTCAAAGCCGCCAGCTCACATTGGCAGCCCTGGTGGAGGCCTACCTGGAACGCATCGAAGCTACCCGGCACCTCAACGTCTATATCGAAGTGTTCGCCGAGGAGGCCCGTGCCCGTGCCCGTGAACTCGACGCCCGCTATGCAGACAACCCCGCATCGGCAGGGCCACTTTATGGCGTAGTGGCGTCTATCAAAGATGTATTGTGCTACGCCGGCCACCGGGTGAGCGGTGGGTCCAAAATCTTGGAAGGGTTTGAGTCACTCTATTCGGCCACCGCGGTAGAGCGGCTGTGCGAGGCCGGTGCCGTCATCATCGGCCGGGTCAACTGCGACGAATTCGCCATGGGCTCCACCAATGAGCATTCGGTATATGGCCCTACCCGAAATGCAGCCGACCCATCGAAAATCCCGGGGGGCTCTTCCGGGGCTTCTGCGGTATCGGTACAGGCGCACACCTGTCTGATTTCCCTCGGCTCGGATACGGGCGGCTCGGTGCGGCAGCCCGCTGCCTTCTGCGGGTTGGTAGGGCTGAAGCCGACGTATGGCCGCATTTCGCGCTATGGATTGTTGGCCTACGGGTCTTCGTTTGACCAAATCGGCATTTTCGCAAGAGACGTAGAAGACGTGGCCCGCGTCCTCGAGCAGATGGCAGGCCCCGACGAATACGACGCCACCGCCCTGCAAAGCCCCGTGGAACCCTATCCCGCTCTGCTCGATTTGAAAAAGCCCGTCCGCATCGCCTGGATGGATGCGGCGGTAAACCACCCAAGCCTGGACCCAGCAGTGCGGGCACGCTGCCTGCACCTCATGGAATGGCTTGATGCACAAGGGCATACGGTGGAAAAAGTGGGCTTTGAGTACCTCGACTACATGATTCCGGCCTACTATGTGCTCACGACCGCCGAGGCTTCTTCCAACTTGTCGCGCTACGACGGGGTGCGCTACGGCTACCGCAGCAAAGAGGCGACCACGCTGGAATCTACGTATAAAAAATCCCGTACAGAGGGTTTTGGCCGGGAGGTCAAAAAGCGCATCATGTTGGGCACTTTTGTGTTGAGCTCCGGCTACTACGATGCGTATTACAGCCGCGCCCAGAAAGTGCGCCGCCTGGTGTACGAGCGCAGCGCAGAAATACTGGGCGAATACGACTTCATCCTCATGCCGGCAGCCCCCGGCACGGCCTGGAACCTGGGGGAAAGCATCAAAGACCCCTTGGCGATGTACTTGGCCGATGTGTTCACGGTGCAAGCGAACATGGCGGGCATCCCTGCGATTTCCCTCCCTATGGGCCTGCATCCCAATGGGTTGCCCTTAGGTATCCAGTTCATGGCCGGACAGGGGCGGGAGGCCCATCTGTTGGCGTTCAGCCATTATATCCAAAAGCATTATCCCGTTGGCCATGCAGTTGTCCCAGAATAAGCATCGGTTTGCCCCCGCCATTGTCCTGGGGCTTTGCCTCTCTTTTTTTTCTTGTGAAAAAAAGGAAAAAACAGCACAGGATACCGGCTATTTCGCAGAAGTGCTCGTGCAGTTCCTGAACCCGGAAGGGGAGTACAAGGCGAGGGTTATGTTCTTCGCGGATTCGCTGCAAACGGCCCGCCCGCTCAAGATGGAGCACGGGGTGCGGTTCCAGGGACAAGCGATGCGGGAAAAAGCCCAGGATGCGTCGGCTTTCCGCTACGAACGCATCCTTCCCGGCCCCTATCAGGCGCAGCAGCTTTTTGAATACACCGACCCAAAGGGCAAAAAACAGGAGATTGCCCTAAAAATGGACCCCATCGCCGATTTCGAGCTCAAAAGCCCGATCTCCAAGTCTGCCGGGAGCACGTTGTCGTTGAAAAATGGGTCGCTCGGCGCGGAGGAGTCCCTTTTGCTGCTGTTTACGGATGAAAAAGGGGCTTCTTTTTACATTGAAAAAAATGGGCCCGCCGAAGCATCCGCTCTTCCGCTTTCCGCACAGGAACTCCAG
>JBEGMH010000098.1:0-2620 GCA_041183125.1 Bacteroidota bacterium
ACCTGGTATTCCTCTACCACGAAGTCCTTTCGCAAAATCGGGATGTCGTTCCAGCGCCTCGCTTCCAGCAAGTCCTCCATCGAACCCCCGAAGAAATGCCCGTCTGTGAGCACCGACAAGCCCGAGGAGCCAGCTGCGGCATAGCCCATCGTCACTTCTTTTACCGATACCTCGCCGTTGATGACGCCCTTAGAGGGCGATTTGCGCTTGAACTCCGTGATAATAGCGCTTTTGGCCGGATCCTGTAGTGAAGCCGACAGCGAGCGGGCCGGTACGGAAAAAAGGGCGCTGCGCTCTAAGTCCGAAACGGGGACCTGCGCCTTGCGCGCCTGTACCTCCAGGTGTTTGTGGGCTATTATTTTGTCTAATACACTCATAACTTTTATGTTAGGGGTAATTCGTTTTTCTTAGGCTTGCTCTTCCAGCAGTTTTTTCAACAACGCATACGCCCGGCCGCTCTCGATGCTTTCGCGGGCTTCTCCGATACAGTCTTGTAGCGACTGTTCCGGTTTGACGGTGTGTATCGCCAGGCCGGTGTTGGCGAGCACGACCTGTTTTTGCGCGGGCGTGGCTTTGTCCTGCAGGATGTTCAAAAAGATTTCCGCTGCGTCTTCCGCTGTTTCGCCTCCATACAGTTCAGCCGCCTGAACCTGGTTCAGGTCCAGGTCGTGTGGCGAGAGGATGCGCTCCCTGTCGTTGGTACAAATTTTGAAATCCCCAGTCAGAGACACCTCGTCATACCCATCAAGGGAGTAGAGGATGGTGAAACGCCGGCCCGACTGCTGCATCACATACTGGTACATCCGCAACAACTCCATACTCGACGTGCCAAAAAGTTGGTACTTGGGCTGTACAGGGTTCACCAGAGGGCCCAGGATATTGAAGAAGGTCTTGGTACCCAATTGCTTTCGCACGGGAACCACTACTTTCAGGGCCGGATGGAACAAGGGGGCATGGAGGAAACACATATTGCAGCGCTCCAATTGCCGCCGGAGGGCATCCTGCTCGTTGGTGAAGCGATAGCCCAACTGGATCAGCACATCGGAAGAGCCGACCGCCGATGAAACCCCATAGCTCCCGTGCTTGCTGATTTTGTAGCCAGCCCCGGCCGCAACGACGCAAGAGGTAGTCGAGATGTTGAAGGTATTTTTTCCATCTCCACCCGTACCCACCACGTCCAGGGTCTCCTGCCCTTGGAGGTCCAGGGGGACGCAGAGTTCGAGCAGCGCATCCCGGAAGCCCTGCAGCTCGGAGCGCGTCACCGGGCGCATGTTGAATACCGTGGCAAAAGCGGCCACCTGAATTTCGTTGTATGCCTGATGGGCGATCTCAAGCAGGATTTGTCGGGCTTCTGCCCTGCTCAACAGGTCGTGATCGTACAGTCGGCTCAAAATAGCTTTCATGGCACCTTTTTTAGCGATGGAGTTCCGCTTCCAGAGGGGCGGCGACGCTGCGCCCTTTTTCAGCATAGTTCAAAAAATTGGCGATCATCTGTCTGCCCTCGGGCGTCATCACCGATTCAGGGTGGAACTGCATCCCAAAGACCGGATATTCCCGGTGCCGGAACGCCATGATCTCCCCGGCAACGTCCACTGCGGTCACTTGCAGGCAATCCGGCACACTCCCCTTCTCGACGACCCAGGAGTGGTAACGGCCCGCGTAGAAGACTTCCGGCAGTCCGTCGAACAATACATTGTCTTGGGCGACCTGCCAGATCGGGGTGGTCACGCCGTGAAAGACTTGTGTGAGGTTCTGCAAGCGCCCCCCGAAAGCCTCGCCAATAGCCTGGTGCCCAAGGCAGACCCCCAGGATTGCTTTCTCGGGGGCATAGCGACGGATCAGCTCCGGCATGATCCCCGCTTCGGAAGGCAGGCCGGGGCCCGGCGAAAGGACGATCAGGTCGTACGCGGCCACTTCTTCCAGGCCGATGGCATCGTTCCGTCTGACTACCACCTTTTTGCCCAGGATTTCCGAGACGTACTGGACGAGGTTGTAGGTGAACGAGTCGTAGTTGTCTAAAATCAGGATATTCATATTCCTCTTTGTATGGTGCGCGGTTTCAGCCAGCGGCCTTATAAATCTACTGCTCCTGCCAGTGCGCGTTTGAGCGCCCCCAGTTTGTTGTTTACTTCCTGCAACTCGCTCTCTTCCTGGCTGGCAGCCACTATGCCCGCCCCTGCCTGGTAGAACAGCGTGTTGTTTTGGCTCAAAAACGAGCGGATCACGATGGCCTGCGTGATGTCCCCATCGAAACCGATCAGTCCGATAGAGCCCCCGTAAAAGCTCCGGTTGCGGTTTTCGTAGCGGTCGATCAATTCGATGGCCTTGTATTTGGGAGCCCCGGAGAGCGTGCCCGCCGGAAACGTGTCCCCGAAGATCTGGATGGGGTTGGCCCCGGGTTCCAGATCGCCGGCCACCGTCGAAACCAGGTGGATGACATGGCTGAAAAACTGGATTTCCTTGAGCTTTTCCACCCGCACATTCACGGCATGGCGGCCCAGGTCGTTGCGGGCCAGGTCCACGAGCATGATGTGTTCGGCCACCTCTTTGGGGTCCTCTGCGAGTCGCTTTGCCTTTTCGGCATCCTGTACCTGGTCGCCCGAGCGCCGGTACGTACCGG
>JBEGMH010000099.1:0-10184 GCA_041183125.1 Bacteroidota bacterium
GGGCAGGGCGTCTTTCTGGGCCAGCACCAGTTCCCGGTCGGCCCGTACATTTTGCAGCCGGGTGACCCGTTGGTTCGGCCATTCCACGATCAGGGAATCCAGGAGGCTGTCGCGGCCGAGCCCGAAATGCAGGCGGTAGTCCACCGAGGACATGAATCCGCGCATGGGAGCCAGCTCCTGGTAATACGCTTTGCCCCCGGCGTAGAGGGTTGCTTTGGCACCCAGGGCGAAGGTATTTTGCCCTTCCCCGCGCAGCGACAGCGTCAGGTGGTGGTGTTGGGGGAAGAATTGCTCGCTGCGGTTTTCATAGACGAAGGCCGGCATATTGACATTGTTGACCACCAGGTCGAGGTCGCCGTCGTTGTCGAGGTCGCCGTATGCGGAGCCGTTGGAATGGGAGGGCAGTCCGAGGCCCCAGTCTTGTGCGCGGTTTTCAAAGCGGGTCCCGTCGAGGTTGTGGAAAGCGTAGTTGGGCACTTTGTGGCTCGGGATGGAGTCTATGAGCTGTTTGATGACGGCTTTTTTCTTCATCAGGATGCTGCGCACCATGTCCGGGTTGCCGATAAAGTTGACGTAGTCCTGGTCCAGGAGGTCTTTGTAGATACCGTTGGCTACGAAAATATCTTTGAGGCCGTCGTTGTCGAGGTCGAAGATCAGGGCGCCCCAGCTCCAGTCGGTGGCATGGACGCCGGCCAGGCGGGAGAGCTCTGCGAACGCCCATTGGCCGTCGGGGGTGCGGCCCAGGTTGCGCTGCAGTGCGTTGCGGCTGAACTGGTGGTAGTAGCCTTTGCTGACGGCGGCCTGGTATTTGTCCCATTTTTCAAACTGGGTAGTCGTTTTCAGGCGTGCGTCGTGCTCGGGGAGCATTTCCGTCACGAAGATTTCCGGCAGGGCGTCGTTGTTGATATCGGCCATATCGGCGCCCATGGAGCCCATGCTGATTTCGCGCATCCAGGACTCGAGGCTTTCGGTGAAGGTCCCGTCGTGGTTGTTGATGTAGAGGTAATCGCGTTCGAAGAAATCGTTGGAGACGTAGATATCCTGCCAGCCGTCTTTATCGAGGTCGCCGATGGTAACGCCCAGGCCGAAGCCGATCGCGCTGGTGTAGATACCTGCTGCCCGGCTGGCGTCGGTGAAGCGGCCTCCGTCGTTGCGGTAGAGTTTGTTGCCGCCTTGCGGGTCGGGGATGTTGCGTTGGTCTTTGCGCAGGTCGTAGCCGCCCACGGAGCGCAGGCTGTTGTTGAGCAGGTAGAGGTCGAGGTCGCCGTCTTTGTCGTAATCGAAAAAAGCGGCGTGGGTGGAGAGCCCCTCGTCGTCGAGGCCCAGGGCCCTTGCGCGGTCCTCGAAGTGAGGGACGCCGTTGGCGTCGTTTCCGGTGTTGATAAAGAACTCGTTGTGGCGGTTCTTGCCCCCCGGCGGGCCTGATTTGCAGGTGTAGATATCGAGTTTGCCGTCGCCGTTGACGTCCACGAGGGCCACGCCGGTGGTCCAGACCCCTTCGCTCCTTAGGCCCGCTTGAGCGCCCACTTCTTCAAAGCGGAACCCGCCTTTGTTGAGGTAGAGCTTGTTGGCTACGAGGTTGCCGGAGAAAAAGACGTCGAGCAGGCCGTCGCCGTTCAAATCGCCCAGCCCTACCCCACCGCCGTTGTAGAAGTTCCGGAAGGTGTAGGGGTTCAGTTGTTCCGTATAGCTCAGTTCGTTGCGGAAGGCGATGCCCGTATGGGCCGCATCGTGCAAATAGAACAGGGTCTCCTGCTTCCCCTGTTTTTCAGAAGAGCAGGCCCCGAAAAAGAGCGTAAAAAACAGCATCCAAAATGCGGTGGGCCGCACAAACACAACGTGAGTGGATGTTTTCATGTCCGGTAAAGCCAACATGGCGTTTAGGGGGCAAATATACAGCAGAATCCGGGGATTTTTTAATGGGGGCATAAATACGCAGCAGAGCAGGCCTACTTAATCTATGATTTAAAATTTTATTTTGTTTTTTTATGTAAAAAAATATTTTATTTTACATTCTTTTTGTAAAAAAAACAGTTTGTAGCGTATCTTGCTTTGTACGGATAAAAAACTCCATTATGCTGCGTCTTGCTTTTTTCGCGTTCCTGTCGGTTTGTGTTTTTTTAGCCTTCCAAGCCCCGCTTTTCGCCCAGCCGGCGGCCCGGCACCATCTCCTTCTGGACTCCCTGCCCACGCGTTGGGACGAAGCGTTCCCGCTGGGCAACGGCCAGTTGGGGGCTTTGGTATGGAAAAAAAACGGCAAACTGCGGCTCTCGCTCGACCGGGCCGACCTATGGGACGACCGCCCCATGCCCGAGATTGACAAGCTCAGTTTCGGCTTGGTGGTCGAGAAAGTCAAAGCGCGGCAATACCAGGACATTCAGGCGCTGGGCGATGTGCCGTACGAGACCTACCCCGCCCCCACCAAGCTGCCCGGTGCTGCCCTGGAATTTGACCTCAACACCCTGGGGGAGGTACAACGGGCCGAACTCGATATCGCTACCGGGCAGGTATCGCTCTCTTTTACCGGAGGGGCCAGTTTCCACACCTACGTCCATGCTGAAAAAGACTACGGCTATTTTGAATGGAAAAACCTCCCTGCCGAGCTTGTCCCTGCCCTCCTCCCCCCCAACTACCACACCGGGAAAGACGGCAGCACCGGCAACAGCGTCGAAGGGCAGGGGCTCGAGCGCCTGGGCTACGCCAAAGGGAGTGTCGAGCAGTCGCCCGGCAGCCTACGCTACCGGCAGCCCACCTGGGGCCAGGGCTTTTACGAGGCCCTCGTTGCCTGGCAGTGGTCCAACGGCACCCTCCGCGGCACCTGGACCCTCTCCAACGGAAAACCAGCCCGTCTGCCGGGCCCTCCCGACCCCAGCGCCCACTTAGCCTGGTGGAAGCGCTTTTGGGAGGCTTCCTCCGTGTCCCTCCCCGACCCGCTCCTCGAGCGCCAATACTACCTGGACACCTACAAGCTCGGCTGTGTGGCGCGCAGCCATACGCCCGCCATCACCCTCCAGGCCGTCTGGACCGCCGATAACGGCAGCTTGCCGCCCTGGAAAGGCGATTTCCACCACGACCTCAACACCCAACTGAGCTACTGGCCCACCTACTCCGGCAACCGGCTGGCCCTGGCGGCTTCCTTTACCCACTGGATGTGGGGCATCCGCAAGGAAGCCCGGGCGTACACGCAGCACTACTTCGGGAAGCCCGGCCTAAACGTGCCCGGCGTGACCACCATCAGCGGAAAGCCCATGGGAGGGTGGATCCAGTACTCCATGTCGCCCGCTATATCCGCCTGGTTGGCGCAGCACTTCTACTGGGAGTGGAAATATGGGATGGACCCCGCGTTCCTGCGCAAACGCGCCTGGCCCTGGGTGCGCGAATGCGCCCGCTTCCTCGAACACCTGACCTATATCAGCCCCTCCGGCAAACGGCGGCTCCCCCTGAGCTCCAGCCCGGAATACCACGACAACCGCATAGAAGCCTGGTTCGAAGGGTTCACCAACCACGACCTCGCCCTGGCCCACTTCGCCTTCCAGGCTGCCGCCGAGCTCGCCTCAACCCTGGGCCAAGATAAAGAAGCCGCCCACTGGCAAGCCCTGCGCAGCGAACTGCCCGCCCTCGACCAAAGCCAAAACGGACTGACCATCGCACCCGGCCAGGAACTCGACGAGTCCCACCGCCACCATGCCCACCTCATCGGCATCTATCCCCTGACCATCCTCAACCCCGATATCCCCACCGACAGCGCACTCATCCGGCGCTCGCTGGCACACTTGCAGCAACAGGGTACCCGCTCCTGGACCGGCTACTCCTTCGCCTGGGCCGCTTCCCTCTTCGCACAGGCCCGCGACGCGGAAAATGCCGCCCAAAACCTGCAAATTTTCGCGTCCAACTTCGTCTCTACCAACAGCTTCCACCTGAATGGCGACCAGAAAGGCGGCCAGTATTCCAACTTCACCTACCGCCCGTTCACCCTGGAAGGCAATTTTGCGTTCGCACAAGGGGTACACGAAATGTTGCTCCAAAGCAACAAAGGGTACATCGAGGTATTCCCCGCCGTGCCCGATACCTGGACCACCCTGTCCTTCCGCAACCTGCGCACCGAGGGCGGCTTCCTGGTCTCCGCTGAAAAAGTCGCCGGCAAACTCGCCCGGGTGGAAATTTTTTCGGAAAAAGGCGGTACCGCCCTCGTCGCCCTGCCCGGAACCACCCTGCGCCAACAGGTGACCCTGCGCCCGGGAGAGCGAAAAACCCTCCGCCTGGATTGACGGTGCAAGGGCACCCTGCCGGCAAAATACAAGCCCGAGCCCCGTTGGATACCCATATTTTGACTACCTTCGCGGCACCAAATAAAACCACATAAAAATATGAAACTGGGTATCCTTCGCGAGGAAAAAATACCTGCGGATTCCCGCGTTCCGCTCACGCCCGGCCAATGCCGCGACATCCTTCAACGCGCACCCTTCGAAATCTGCGTGCAGCCTTACCCAAGCCGCTGCTACAGCGACGACGAGTACCGCGCCTGCGGGTTAGGCCTGTGCGAAGACCTCCACCGTTGCGACGTCATCCTCGGCGTGAAAGAGGTCCCGCCCGCCCTGCTCATCCCGCACAAAACCTACCTCTTCTTCTCCCATACCATCAAAGAGCAGCCCCACAACCGCAAACTCCTGCAAACCATACTGGAAAAGCATATCCGCCTCATTGACTACGAAGTGCTCACCGACGAAGAGGGCGAGCGCCTGATCGCGTTCGGGAAATTCGCCGGCATGGTGGGCGCACACAACGCGCTCTATACGTACGGGCAGCGCAGCGGTGCCTTCCAGCTCCCGCGCATGAAAGACTGCCGCGACTACGAAGAGGCAAAAGCGGGCTATCGCAACATCGCATGGCCCGCCCTCAAAATCGCGCTCACGGGCACGGGCCGCGTAGGCAACGGCGCCGCCCAGGTACTACGCGACATGGGCATCCGGGAAGTGGACGCCCGGGAGTTCCTGGAAAACGAATACCCGGAAGCCGTTTTTGTACAACTGCACGCCCACGATTATGTGGCCCGCAAAGACCAACACCCCTTCGAGCGCAGGCATTACCATGCCCACCCGGAAGCATACCAGAGCACCTTCGCCCCCTTCGCCCAACAAGCCGATATCTTTATCAACGGCATCTACTGGGACAACCGGGCCCCCGCTTTTTTTACCCTTGAAGAAATGCGCAGACCCGATTTCCGGATCTCCGTCATAGCCGACATCACCTGCGATATTGCACCGGAGGCCTCGGTGCCCTCCACCATCCGCGCCTCTAACATCGAAAAGCCCGTGTATGGCTTCGACCCGCAAACCGGAAAGGAAACCGCGCCCTACCAGCCCCACAGCATTGATGTCATGGCCATTGACAACCTGCCCAACGAAATGCCCCGCGATGCATCGGCTGCCTTCGGCACCATGTTTATCGGGAAAGTACTCCCCGAGTTCTTCAAATCCCACAGCCTGGTCCTGGAGCGCGCCACCATCGCCGAGGGCGGGCAGTTGGGGAAGTATTTCCAGTACCTGCAGCACTACGTGCAGGGGGAATAAAATAGACTTGTTGCGAGGGGGATCATCATTTTGATTTTGCGCGGCAAAATCAATAAAACAGGCGCTCGTTCAAAATATTATTTGGGAGCCTCCGGCAAAAAAAGCTGTTTGAGCCCGTCTCGCTCATCGGATCCCCTTCAGGATATTGGCGTGGATTTGCTGCAGCATATCGCGCGTATCGCGTTTCTCCAGGACTTTGCCCGTGATCTGTTCGTAGAGGTGGACATAGCGCAGCGACACATCCCAAACGAAGGCGTCCGGCATGTTGGGCATTTTTTGTCCCTCCTTGCCTTGAAAGTTATGTTCCATCAACCATTCCCGGACGAACTCTTTGGACAGTTGTTTCTGGCGTTCCCCGCGGGCTTGCCGTTCGGCATAGCCTTCGGCGTAAAAGAAGCGGGAGCTGTCGGGGGTATGGATTTCATCAATGACATAGATTTGGCCGTCGCGTTTGCCGAACTCGTATTTGGTGTCCACCAGGATGAGCCCCCGTTCGGCGGCCATAGCGCTGCCGCGGGCGAAGAGGCGGCGGGTATACTCTTCTAATTGCAGGTAGTCGGCCTCGCCCACCAGGCCGGCGCGGAGGATTTGTTCGCGGGAAATATCCTCGTCGTGCCCTTCTTCCGCTTTCGTGCTCGGCGTGATGATCGGTTCCGGGAAAGGGTCGTTCTCCCGCATACCTTCCGGCAGCGGGACCCCACAGAGCGTCCGGTGACCCGCCTGGTACATCCGCCAGGCATGGCCGGCAAGGTAGCCTCGGATGACCATTTCCACCCGGAATGGGGTGCAGCTCAGGCCGATAGAGACATTGGGGTCAGGGCTAGACAGCACCCAGTTGGGTGCGATGTCGCGGGTAGCCTCCAGAAAGTGGGCCGCCGTCTGGTTCAGCACCTGTCCTTTGAAGGGGATGGGGCGCGGCAACACATGGTCAAACGCCGAGATGCGGTCGGTCGCTACCATGACCAATACATCGCCCAGGGCATAGACATCGCGTACCTTGCCGCGATAGAAGCCCGTCTGCCCGGGCAGTTGGAAACGGGTTTCCTGAATAGCATGTTGTTCGGGGAGCATAGATGTGAATATGGTTTAAAAGTCCAAGGGCGTGCCTTCGCGCTCCGTCAGGCCGCGGAAGTAGCGCTGCAAGGTTTCCAACACGTCCAGGCCGGAGCGGTTTTCGATTTTCCGGCCATCTATTTCGACGACCCGGGTCAGTTCGCCCATCGTACCCGTGGCGAACACCTCGTCGGCGATATAGAACTCGGCGACGGAGAGGTTTTTCTCAAGCGCCGGGATCCCGTGCTCGCGGCATAGCTTGAGCACGATGCCGCGGGTGATGCCGGGCAGGCAGGCATCTGCACAAGGCGTATAGACAGTCCCCTTCGAGATACAGAACACGTTGACGCTGTTCGCTTCTGCCACGAAGCCGTCCTTGTCGAGCATCAACGCCTCGTCCACGCCGGCGAAGTTGGCTTCTATTTTTGCCAATACATTGTTCAGCAAGTTGTTATGGTGAATTTTAGAGTCCAGGAACATCGGGTTGTTGCGACGGATAGACGAGGTCACCATGCGGATGGACGGCGGATACACCGGCGGCTTCCACTCCGCCAACACGATCAGGGTACAGCCCGACTGGTTGAGGCGGGGATCCATACCAGAAGTGATCTTTTCGCCCCGCGTAAGGGTGAGCCGGATGTGGGCATTGTCGCGCATCCCATTGGCTCGCAGCGTCTCAAAGATAGCGGCCTTTATCGCATCGCTAGACGGCACCTCCTGGAACCCGAGGATGTGCGCCGAATGTTGCATGCGCTCCAAGTGGGCATCGAGGCAGAAGACGCGGCCATCGTATACCCGGAGGCCTTCCCAGACGGCGTCCCCGCCCTGCACCGAACTGTCGAACACCGATACCTTGGCCTCCTGGCGGGGATAGAGCCCATCTTTGACATAGATCAGTATGTCCTTGTTTTTTTCATTAAACGGTTGCAACATGGCAAATCGGACTATTTTTAGGAAAAAGCTTTTATGGCAAACGTATATAAATGCTCGTAATGCGGCATGCACTGCGCCGACAACGCCTCTAAGTGCGGCGGCAACGCATACGGTGCCGGCTCATAGGGTTGGAAACCGGTGGAGCCCCACACCTGTTCGTACCAATAAGGTGCCCAGACCCCGTCGTAGGGCTTTGGTCCGGCTGGCCAGCGCAGCATGGCATCGGTATAGTCTATCGCGAGGGCCCCGCAGAGTTGGCGCAAGACCCCGGGCGGGTCTTTGAGCAGCTCCGCCGCGTCCACCACAGCGCTCAGGCAGTCGTTTTCGCGGAGGTATGCAAAGAGTTGGGACTGCAGCGCCACGCCCACATCCTGTATACCGGGGTTGGGGATCACTTTCGCGTAAGAGGCGATAATGGCCCGTGGGTCGCGCACCAGCATCACGTTTTTGGTTTGCCGCATGAAGGACCAGTCCAGATGGATCAAGTGGTGGGTCATTTGTTTGAACAGGACGACCGGTGTTGCGCAATCGCCCAGGATGACCTCTGCCACCACGCGTTCCCCGTCGGTGGACTGTGCCGCTAACACCTTCTCCGTACCGGGGTGCCGGGTCTCGGAATCCGTTTTCGACAGGTAGTGCGCGTACAGCGGCTCATCTACTACGGTCGTGTCCGGGCGCTGTGCGAAGGCGTACATAAAGGCCGTGGACACGTTTCTGGGGCTGGACCAAACATTTATCCGGGTACACATGCAAGCAATGCGTTAAGAATCCAGTAATTAGACTTGTTGCGAGGGGCAGTTAGGCGGAAAACCGTTTCCAAGGTACAAAAAAATCGAGAACCTGTATTTTTTTCAAAAAAACCGTATATTTGCGTCGCATAGATACAAACAGGGCTCCCCCGTATCCCTGCTGATATGCACTTCCCCATCTGTTGTGCTTCGAGGCATCTGTTCATACCACTCCTAAGAGGAAACTACAAACTGGTTACAAAGGAAAGCATCGAGGGTCAGAAGGCTCTTTTGTGCACCCTTGCTGTTTTGAGGCCCTTACGTTCACCTAAGGTGCCCGAAAAGCTTTTTGGGCTTGCAAAGATTGCTCTTTCTGCTCCCTTTGCTGCTCTTTGCAACCCGTAGGGTCATCCCTTGAGAAACACAGGTCAGATTTTTTAGACATCGGGCTTTAGCACCGGGGTCGTGTAAAAAGTCCATCCTCGCCGCCGGCGGGGAACCGCATCGCCCGAGGCAGCGAAAGGACTTTTGCCTACCTCCGGGGTTTGAGTCTGAGCAAAGTTGGTATTTTGGATAAAAAGATGGTCAAAGAGGCGCAAAAGCACCTCGCGTCCGCACCCGGGTATCCCATGGGGTGCACAGCTCCCGCAGGTTCTACTGCGTGGCAATGGACGGTGCGTGCCCTGGGCAGTGCCGGTGCAGACTGGGAGCGTGCGGTGCAATATTTTGCGCATGTACTGGACTGGCAGCAGGAGAACGGGGCCATTCCCATGTCTTTCGAGCCCGGCCTTCCGGACAACGACTTTAGTTTGTTGGAACGCCCGTACTTTGCTCCGGTACTCTGGCGCCTCTTCGAGTCCGCTCCCGACACGGAATTAGGGGAAGAGCTCCTGGAATGGCTTTTCCCTAAGATCCTGCAACACCAACTGTACTGGTACCGCTTCCGGAACCTAAACGAAGAGGGCTTGGTCAGCATCATACACCCCTGGGAAGCCCCTCTTCCCGAACGGGACATCTGGGATGCCGAGGAGTATGCCGTACCCGCCACCTGGGCGCAACCCGCCGAAGCCCGTGGCCCGCGCGCTGAAAGGCGTACCGCCCAGATGCCGACCTACCGTCAGCCCGACGCGCTCCACGACTATCCATTTCTGGTACAGGATCCCTACCTCAACGCCCTGCTGAGCTTGTCCAATACTTTTTTGCTCCAAATGGGCCAGTACCTGCGCCGCGATGTGCGCGAGCTCATGGAATACCAGGAACTGACCGTTTTTGCCGCCAATCAAAAGCTCTGGAACCCCGAATACGGCATTTACTGCAGCTACGACCAACACCAGGACAAAGCCGTCCTCTCCGGCTCCCTCAGCGGATGGATGCCCCTGGTGTCTTCCATCCCCGACCAGTCCTGTGCGGAGGCCATGCGCCTGTCCTTCGAAGCTAATTTCCTGCACCACGACTATTTCCTCTGCGCGTCGAATTCTATCTACGGCAACCGCAGCGATTTCAATGCCTTGTCCAAAGGTGCCTTGCACCTCTGGGACAACTGGCTCCTCTATCAAGGGCTCCTCCGCTTCGACTTCGACGACCTCGCGGAACAAATCCGCAGCGACTCCCTCACCCTGCTCTCGGAATATGGGTTCCACCTCTATTTCAACCCGGAACGCTCCCGCACGGGGCATCTCGGCCTGGGCACGGGCAATCACCCCGCTGCTGCCGCCCTCTTCCTGGAGTTTTTTTACAAAAAAACCTTATCTTTTGAAGAGTAACGCGCCGTACAAGGCCCTCTTTTTTTGTTAAAGTACTGTTATTTATGCAAATATGTGTACACGCACACTATATTTGCGCCTACTTCGTTTTCACGTCCTCGCGCTACACCAAATCATAACATCCTTACTACTGATAT
>JBEGMH010000100.1:0-8341 GCA_041183125.1 Bacteroidota bacterium
TCTGCCCACCGATAGAAGCATACCAAGAATAAACCAAACCGACTGCTACACTATGATCATCGTAACTGGCGCCGCCGGGTTCATCGGCAGCTACACCGTGCACAAGCTCAACGAGGAGGGGTACCAGAATCTCCTCCTCGCCGATGATTTTAGCAGGGACGACAAAAACCGCAACCTGCAGGGCAAGCGCTACATCGCCCGCGTACACCGCGATGACTTGTTCGGGTGGATGGACCGCATGCACGACAGCGTCTCTTTTGTCTTTCACCTCGGTGCCAGAACGGATACTACGGAAAAAGACAAAGCTATTTTTGACCGCCTCAACCTGCATTACTCCCAGGAAATCTGGCAGCGCTGCACGCAGTACGGCATTCCCCTGGTCTATGCTTCCAGTGCGGCCACCTACGGCCTGGGGGAAGCAGGATACGACGACCGGCACGATCTGGTGTCCCAACTCCACCCCCTGAACCCTTATGGCGACTCAAAAAACGACTTCGACCGCTGGGCGCTCGAACAGGATGCAGCACCCCCTTTCTGGGCAGGCCTCAAGTTTTTTAACGTCTATGGCCCCAATGAGTACCACAAAGGGCGTATGGCCTCGGTCATCTTGCATACGGTCCGGCAGATCAAGGCTACCGGCGGGATGAAGTTGTTCCGCTCCCACCGTCCGGATGTCGCCGACGGAGGGCAAAGCAGGGACTTCATCTATGTGAAAGACGTCGCCGACATAGAATACTTCCTTTTTGAAAAACGGCCGGCCAGCGGGCTGTACAATGTCGGCACCGGCAAAGCGCGCAGCTTCCTCGACCTGGCAAACCTCACCTTCCACGCGCTCGGCCTGGAACCGCGCATTGCTTACATAGACACGCCTGAAGACATCCGGGACACATACCAGTACTTCACAGAAGCCAATGTAGCCAAGCTGCGGGCGGCAGGGTACACCGCTCCATTCCACTCCCTGGAAGAGGGGATTCAGGACTACGTGCAGGGATATCTGGTGAAAGGAGAGCAGTACCGCTAACGATAGACTTGTTGAGAGGGGTCAAAAAGGCCCTTTTTTTTCCACCTCGCTGACCCCTCGCAACAAGTCTTATGGAGTTCACCCATTCGAGACAATCAACAAATCCAGAGGGGTGGACTTGATGTCGAAGCGCTGTCCGAGATACTCATTGCACAGGCAACCTTTATAGGTGTAAACCCCGTGGCGCAAGCCGGGATGGGTGAACAGCAAGTGCTCGATATCGCCGGTGCTCTCTGCGTTGATGAGGATGGGGGTGAGGATATTGCTGATGGCGATGGAAGCTGTGCGGGGCACGCGGGAGGCGATGTTGGGCACGCAGTAATGGATGACGCCGTGGCGTACGAAGGTAGGTTTTTGGAGGGAGGTCACCTCTGAGGTCTCAAAGCAACCGCCCTGGTCTATGCTCACGTCAATGATGACCGAGCCGGGTTTCATCTTGGCCACCATTTCCTCGCTGACGACCAGGGGCGCCCGCCCTGACTTAGCGTGGATAGCCCCGATGGCGACCTCGGCATTGACCAGTTCCTCCTCGAGGTAGTAGGGGTTGAACACGGAGGTGAACAGTTGCCTGCCGACCTGGTTTTGCAAGCGTTTCAGCTTGTAGATATCGTTGTCGAACACGCGTACCTCCGCCCCCAGGCCTAAGGCGACCCGCGTAGCGTGTTCCCCCACGATACCAGCCCCTAAAATGACGACCTTGGCACTTGGCACCCCGGAAATACCGCCCAGGAGAACCCCTTTCCCCCCTCCGGTGCTGGACAACAGCTCGGCAGCGGTGAGCATAGCGCTCAACCCGGCCATTTCGCTCATGATCCGCACCACGGGGAACATATCGGAGTCGTCCTTGATGTACTCCATGGCCAGGGCGATGACCCGTTTTTGCAACAGGCGGTTGATGTAGTCCGCGTTGATCAGGGGTAGTTGCAAGGGGGAAATCAGGATCTGGCTGGGGTGCATGAGCTCGATTTCCTCCAGGGTAGGCGGGGCTACCTTGATCAGGACATCTGCCCGGAACACCTCTTCTTTGCTGAAGCTGATGACCGCCCCCGCTTCCGAATAGTCGTGGTCGGAAAAATGGGCTTTCTCCCCCGCACCCGCTTCTACGATGATGCGGTGCCCATACGCGGCCAGCGTGGCTACCGAGGCGGGCACCAACGCCACCCGGTTCTCCTGCAGCGTGCTTTCGATGGGGATGCCGATGTATAGTTTGTTGGGCTGCGGACGCACCTGAAGCTGTTCAGGCTGCGTCTGGTATTGCATGTTCTGGAGAGATTTGGGGATGGCGATGGCTGGACGTTCCTGTTCGTGACTCATAAAAGTAGGGATTCCCTCGGGCTGCACGCCCTTTTTTACAAAAATACAATTTTTCGCCCGCCATCCGGAAGCAGTTCCAACTTAATTTGCACCGTATCCTCCTCGAGCAAGGCTTCTACCTGCTGGGGCCACTCTATGAAGCAGTAATAGGGGCCGTCGAGGTATTCTTCTATGCCGATATCCAGCGCTTCCTCCAGGGACCGCAAGCGGTAAAGATCAATGTGGTGCACCAGGGCGCTGCGCTTTGTGTCCCCGTCGAAATAGCTGTATTCGTTGACCAGCGAGAACGTCGGACTGGCAACCGTCTCCCGGACCCCTAAGCCCGCGCAGATAGCCTGTACGAAGGTAGTCTTTCCCGCCCCCAGATCGCCGTATAAGACGAATTTCCGGCGCTTGCCCGCGTAGCGCAGGAGCTCGGCCGCTACTTCCGACAGCTCGCTTTTTTCCCGGATTAGATAGGTTTGCATATTACTTTTGCTCAAAAAAGAGTACCTTTACAGGCTTTTTTAGTACAAAGTTCTTCATCCTTAAGTTGCCGTTGGTTTTGGAAAAAGAAATTTATTTTCACGTTGGTCTGGGCAAGGTTGCCTCTACTTACCTGCAATATGCCTTTTTCCCAAAACTCAAAGGGATCTACTACATACAGCGCACCCGATATAAGCGCAGCAAGGCCATCATCTCCCAAACCAGCCACCAAAAATACCTCGTTTCCCGCGAATTCGACCAGCAATTAGAAGAAGAAGTCCTCGATTTTTCAAAAACCTTCCCCCAGGCGCGGCCTATCCTGCTGCTGCGCCGGCACGACGGGTGGATCGCCTCCCAGTACCGGCGCTATGTCAAAAACGGGGGGCATAAGTCGTTCACCGAGTTCTTCGACGCCGAGGGGGACAAAGGATTCTGGAAGCACCGCGACGCTTGCTTTTTCGATAAGGTTCAAATCCTGGAAGAATCCTTCGCCCACAAGCCTTTGGTCTTGTTCCACGAAGACCTGCGCAAAGATCCGCAACGCTTTTTCCAGGTATTAGCCGGCTATATGGGCGCAAGCTACAACCCAAAAGCCGTTTCCCTGGACGCGGTACACCCTTCGTACAGCGAAAAACAACTGCGCTTTATCCATGTGTTCAGCAAATTCGCGTTCAAAGAAAACCCCCAGTGGCACCGCAACCCGGTAGTACACTGGCTACAGCGCCGCTCGCGGCTTCTGTTGTCCTATATGTTCCTGTACGCTGCCCTGCTCCTGCCCGAAAAATGGGCCGGCAAAGAGGAGCTGACGCCCAAAAGCGAACTGGAAAAAATCCGGCAGCGCTTTTCCGACGACTGGGAAAAGTGCCAGGCATACGCCCTGGCCCACAACCCTCCCCACTAATCGTTTCAACAATAGCACCCGGCAAGCGTTTTTTTCGTATGTTTACCCAATGGATATGACAAGTAAAGAAAACCTTCAGCAACAGGCAGCCGCAGAATACGGCGCCGGCAACATCCAGGCACTCGAAGGGCTCGAGGCCGTCCGCAAACGCCCTGGAATGTACATTGGCTCTACCGACACCAAAGGCCTGCACCACTTGGTCTGGGAAGTCGTGGACAACTCCATTGACGAACACCTGGCCGGCTTTTGTACCCACATCGAAGTGTTCGTACACGACGACAACTCCGTCACCGTCAAAGACAACGGCCGCGGTATCCCCACCGGGATGCACGAAAAACTCCAGAAATCCGCCCTGGAAGTGGTCATGACCGTCCTGCACGCCGGAGGGAAATTCGATAAAAACACCTACAAAGTGTCCGGCGGCCTTCACGGGGTCGGCGTGTCCTGCGTGAACGCCCTCTCGGTGTCCCTGCGCGCCGAAGTACACCGCGAAGGAAAAGTGTTTGTACAAGACTACGAAAGGGGCAAACCGCAAGGGGATGTCCGCACCGTCGGCGAATCCAGCGATACGGGCACCTTCATCACCTTCAAGCCCGACCCCCAAATTTTCGAAACGCTGGAATACAAGTACGAGATCTTGGCCGGGCGCCTGCGCGAACTCGCCTTCCTGAACAAAGGGCTCTACCTGAGCCTCCACGACGAACGCAGCGGCAAAACCGAAGCCTTCCACTCCGAAGGCGGCTTAGAGGAATTCGTCCGATACCTCGACGGTGCCAAGCAACTGCTCATCGAAGCCCCTATCTACGTCTCCGCAAAGAAAGACGATATGGAGGTCGAAATCGCCATGCAATACAACACCTCCTACATCGAGAACATCCAGTCCTACGTCAACAACATCAAAACCGCCGAGGGCGGTACCCACGTCAAAGGCTTCCGCATGGCCGTCGCCCGGGTGTTCAAACAATACGGCGACGATACGGGCATATTCAAAAAAATCAAGGAAGGGGTGTCCGGCGAGGACTTCCGCGAAGGGCTGACCGCTATCGTGTCCGTCAAAGTAGCGGAACCACAGTTCAAAGGCCAAACGAAAGGCGAACTGGGCAACACGGAAGTGACCGGGGTCGTATCCCAATGTGTCGGCGACGCCCTGAAACACTACCTCGAGGAAAACCCCCGCGAAGCGCGTAAAATCATGGAGAAAGTCTCCATCGCCGCCGCCGCCCGCCATGCCGCCCGCAAAGCCCGTGAGCTGGTACAACGCAAAACCGTCCTGACCGGCGGTGGGCTCCCCGGCAAACTAGCCGATTGCGCTAACCGGGACCCGGAAGTCTGCGAAATTTTCCTCGTAGAGGGCGATTCCGCAGGAGGAACCGCTAAACAAGGCCGCGACCGCAACTTCCAGGCCATCCTACCCCTGCGCGGCAAAATCCTCAACGTGGAAAAAGCCATGGAACACAAAATCTACGAAAACGAGGAAATCAAAAATATCTTCACCGCCCTCGGCGTCAGCATCGAAGAGGATCCAAATGAAGGTAGGATTCTGAATATCAAAAAATTACGCTATCACAAAGTCGTCATCATGACCGATGCCGACGTGGACGGCAGCCACATCACTACCCTCATCCTCACCTTCTTCTTCCGCTATATGCGCCCGCTCGTCGAACAGGGCTACATCTATATCGCCGCACCGCCCCTCTACCTCGTCCGGAAAGGGAAAAACGAGCGCTACTGCTGGAACGACGAAGAACGCCGCGCCGCCACCACAGAGTTCGCCAAAGGGGAAAACGACGATTCCGTCAAGGTGCAGCGCTACAAGGGCCTCGGGGAAATGAACGCCGAACAGCTCTGGGCAACGACCATGAACCCCGAAAACCGCATCCTCCGCCAGGTGACTATCGAAGATGCTATCGAGTCCGACCGCGTCTTCTCTATGCTCATGGGCGATGAAGTGCCGCCCCGCCGCGCTTTCATCGAAGCCAATGCCAAATACGCCAAGGTGGATGCCTGATGGTGCTGTAAACATGTTGCGAACCGAAACTATATTTGTATAAAATGCCCGATCAAAAAACCCGCATCGCCGTCATCACCGGCGGCAACGTAGCTGAACGCGAAGTTTCCCTGAAAAGCGCCGCCACGGTAGCGAAGCACCTCGATTCATCTAAGTACGAGGTCTTTGTGATCGAACTCAACGGGACGGTGTTCAGCGAACAGAAAAGCGGTACCCGCGTGGACCTCAACGATTTTTCCGTACCCCTCGACGGCACCCGCGTTTCCTTTGACCTGGCCTACCTCATGCTGCACGGCCATCCCGCAGAAGATGGGCGCATACAGGGCTATCTCGAACTGTTGGGCATCCCCTACACGGGCTGCGATGTGTTCGTCAGCGCCCTGACCTTCGACAAACAGGCTTGTAAGGACTATCTGCGCAGCTATGGTATCCCCATGGCACCGTCCACTGTCGTCTTTAAAGGCAAAGGCTACGACCCGTCCGAACTGCTCGGCATGGGGCTGCCCCTCTTCGTCAAACCCAATAAGAACGGCAGCAGCTTCGGGGTGTCTAAAGTGAATACTGCCGACCAGTTAGAGGCCGCTATTGAAAAAGCGTTTGGCTTCGACGACGAAGTGGTCGTGGAGGCCTTCCTGAAAGGCCGCGAGTTTTCGAACGGCGCTGTGCGCAAAAACGGCGAAATCACCGTGCTGCCCATCACCGAAATCGTCTCCCAAAACGAGTTCTTCGACTACAAAGCCAAGTACGAAAACGAAAGTGAAGAAATCACCCCCGCCCGGCTGACAGAGGACCTCACCCGCCAATGCCAGGAACAAACGCGAAAAATATACGCCGCCCTGGGCTGCCGGGGCATCAGCCGATTCGACTATATCCTGGTCGGCGATGTCTTTTACTTTCTTGAAGCCAATACCATCCCCGGTATGTCGGAAGCCAGCATCGTGCCCGCACAGGCACAAGCACACGGCTGGACGATCACGGAACTGCTCGACCCGGTCGTGCAGGAAGGCCTGGGACACTAAATGCATAGATTATGAAAAACCTCTCTGGTAAAGTGGCCGTCATCACCGGTGCCGGCTCCGGTATAGGACGCGCCCTGGCACTGCAAATGGCCGCCGCGGGCGCACGGCTCGCCCTCAACGACTGGAACGAAAGCGCGCTCGCCGATACGCTGGCCATGCTCGGAAAAGCCGACGCCTGGGGCCAATCCTTCGACGTAGCCCATCGGGAATCGGTATATGCCTTTGCCGAAGAGGTCGCCCAACGCTTCGGACAGGTGGATATCGTGGTCAATAACGCCGGCATCACCCTGGAACAGCGGATGTTGGAACGAACGGGCTACGAGGATTTCGAGCGCATCGTCAACGTCAATATGTGGGGCATGATCTACGGCAGCAAAGCCTTCCTCCCCGGGTTGCGCCAGCGGCCGGAAGCGGCATTGGTCAATGTGTCCAGCATCTTTGGAGTCGTGGGCTATCCCAACCAGGGAGCCTACGTCACCGCTAAATTCGCTATCCGGGGCTTCACGGAGACGCTGCGGGTGGAATTGGCGAAAAGCCCCATCACCGTCACCTGCGTACACCCCGGGGGCATAAAAACCAATATCGCCCGCAACATCACCAGCGACAACCCCAAACGGGTGGAGAAATTCGCCCAGGTCTTCGAAAAAATGGCCATCACTTCTGCTGAGGAGGCTGCCCGCCAAATCCTGGAGGCTATCCAAAAGAAAAAGAAGCGCGTCGTCATCGGCCCCGACGCCCGGCGCCTCGACTGGTTCGCCCGCCTGTTCCCCTCGGCCTATGAGCGCTTTGTGTTCAAAGGCTACGATGTCGAGAAATACAGCGCCCCGTAGAGGCGCAATGTCTCTGCTGCCCAGCCCATTCGATTGAGTTTTATTCCGAAATCATCAAAAATCGCCCTAACATGGTCCTACAGCCTACCTCGCACCACGAACTGACGCAGCTCTTCGAACAGCAGCGCAAATATGCCCCCCAGATGGCGCAGACCAGCGCTGCCGAGCGCAGGCAGCGGCTCAGCAAACTGGAGCGCTTTCTCTTGGACCAGGGCAAGATGGAAGGTTTGTTCGAAGCGCTCAAAGCGGATTTCAACAAGCCTAGGGCAGAAGTGCTGCTCTCAGAAATATCGGTGGTACTCCAGCACCTGCGCCATACCCGCGCCTACCTGCGCCGCTGGATGCAGCCCAAGCAAGTGGATGCACCGCTCATGCTCGCGGGGGTGCATACCTCGGTCTACTACGAGCCCAAGGGGGTATGCCTCATCCTTTCCCCCTGGAACTACCCCTTCAACCTCGCTTTATCACCCCTGGTAGATGCGATCGCAGCAGGCAATACCGCCATCGTGAAACCGTCGGAGGTGACCGTGCATACCTCTGCGTTCATCAAACAAATGATCGCCGAGCTGTTCCCCGCGGAGGAAGTAGCCGTAGTGGAAGGGGACGCCTCCGTGGCCCAGTCCCTGCTGGAATTGCCTTTTGACCATATCTTTTTTACCGGCAGCCCCCAAATCGGCAAATCTGTCATGGCCGCAGCCGCCAAACACCTGGCCTCCGTCACCCTCGAACTCGGCGGCAAATCCCCGGTCGTCATAGACCAAACAGCGGATTTGGAGCAACAAG
>JBEGMH010000101.1:0-25098 GCA_041183125.1 Bacteroidota bacterium
ACTACCCTTTGCGCTTCGGCTTCTTCCCGCCGCGCCTTTTCCTGGAGCAGGGCTTCTTCCTGTCGCAGGGCTTCTTCGCGGGCTTTGGCTTGTCGGCTTTCCTCGCGGGCTTCGAGCACAGCGGGTATCAGGCGGTCGTGGCTCAGCTCGTAGGCATATCCGCCGCGCGGGAAGGGTTCGGCGCGCAAGAGGCGACTGTCCACCAGGGCGTTAAGGGTAGTGGCGTCCACCTCGTATTCGGAGGCGATATTGGCTTCGTGGAGACTCAGGCGGATGCCCTGACTTTCCGATACCAGTCCTTCTTCGATGAGCCTGCTAGCCGCTGCGCGGTTTTGAGCCGGGAGATCGGATATTTTTTTGCGGTAGTAGTTGCGCACCACGTCGTTGGGGTTACCCACTTCGGGTAGGCCCAGCAAAACCGGCCCGTTTTTGCCCTCGACCTGTCCGCGCTCGTAGTATTCGCATAGCATCTGCAGGAGGATGCCCTCCACACGCCCGTCCTGGCCGTCGCCCAGGAAATCGAGCAGGCGGTTCAGGGCCTCGGGGCTGAAGGCAAAGGCGGGGGTAGCAAAGGACTGGCCCACTGCCGCTGCGGGGCGTACAATAGCCTCTTTGGCGTCTTCGGGCAGCAGGGCCTGCAGTTCGTAGGCCTGGTGCATGGCGAAGGGCAGATGGTCCTTCAAGCGGTTGAGCAAGTGGAGGCGGTCGGAGCGGACGGCAAAGAGCAGCCGCAGGTCCAGGGGTTTCTCCAACAAGTCTTCTTGTTCTTCGCTCAATGCGGGCAACAGGGGATCTTCCAGGCGGCGGCGGAGCCGCAGCGGTAGCCCGGTATGCCGCAGCTCGGCCAATTGGAGCTGCAGTGCATTGACCTCTGTATCGGGATACCCAAACAGCTCCTCGAACTGGTCGAACAGGAGCAGGGGCTGCCCTCCGCCCTGCAACTGCCGCCTCTTGGCGTGGAACCAAAGGGAATCATCGCCCGGCAAGAGGGAATCTATAAACGTTTCCCCGGAGAAGCCCTCCGATAGGGCAGCCTTGACCTTGGCCAAAGGGCTTTCCGTGCTTCCCTCGGAGTGCGCGTAGAAACGGACGGACACCGGGTGATAGGCTCCTTCCTCCCGGAAGCGGGGGATGAGCCCGGCATTGATCAGGGAGCTTTTGCCCAGGCCGCTCTTGCCGTACAGCACCACCATCGTTTCCCGGCGCACCAAACGGAAGAGGTTATCGGTATCCTGGGCTCGGCCGAAAAAGATATGCTCCTGTTCGACGGAGAACGGCGTAGCCCCTGGGTAGCGGTAGCTACGGGCGGGCAGCGGGGCGTGAAGACCAGTTTCGCTTGTATGGGCCATAAGGCACGGAGGGCTTGGGTGAAAAAATCGGGCTATTGCAGTTCCAGGGAGCGTTCCATCAGGGCCAGGGCACTTTCCACGACCTGGTTGTTTTCCACGTTGGCGTCCTGGGGGTAAATCGTCCCGCGCAGTTGCCGCTGCTCGAGCAAGTTTAGGCGGTTTCGGAGGACGACCAGATCGTTCGTCAGCGACAGGCTGCGCGGTTTGCGCCGTTCCAGGAAGGACTGCAGATGCTTTAGCGCGTCTGGGGTGTGGCCGTCGGCGATGAGTTTCTGGAATTCCGATCGGCTCAGGTCGGGCAGGGCCGCCCACTGCAGGTCGGGCGGGGACTGCGGTTTGAGGATACCGGCTGCGGCACAGCGGCGGTGGAGCTCGCCCACGAAAAAGCGCACGTCGCAGGGAAAGAACTCGATTTTGAACTCTTCCTGGTACAGGGTGTGCAAGCTGGGGTTTTCAAACTCCCGCAGCGCCATGCGCTCCACCTCTTTGAGCTTTTCGGAGTGCAGGGAGAACACGCGCAGCAGCAACTGGAAATACCACTTATCGTAGGGCAATCCCAGGAAGATATAGCGCTCCGCGCTTTCCAGGGCTTCCCTGAGCTCTGGGTGCATGCTGTTGCCCTGGAACACCGACTCCAGGTAGTCGAAAAAATCTCCATGGGTCAACACGATGCTCTCCGGCTCCTCTATATTGCCGAGCAGGTTGTAGAGCAGCGGCTTGCGCTTCCCCGGCCGCTCGAAGACATCGGCAGCCTTTCGTTTTCGGAAATAAAAGTCCCAGTGGTACGGATAGCCCAGGGTATCGAAGGTGCGGGCCAACAGGTTGTCGCAGGTCAGGGTGAGAATCATCGAAAAAGGCAGGGCAGCAATCTGGCTGAACACGGCCTCGGTCTCTGGAAACGGCTGATGGTAAAACTCCCGGATTTGCGCCGTCACCTGCCGCTTGAACCTCGCTTTCTTGAAGAGCAGGAAGCCGTCGTCGTTGTACAGCCGAATTTGCGGGTGCTCGGGATCGTCGGCCTTGAGCCACTGGCGCAGGGCTTTGTCTATACTCCCCCCGCCCGGCGCTTCATACGCCCCTTCCCCGAGGAAGAGGACGCACTTTTCTGCATCGAGGGTATCGAGCAAGTCGTCCCAGTTGACCGTATCAAGGGCATTGGGCTGGGTTGGGGTATTCATAGGGTGCATAGGCAGCTGGTTTGGGCGTGAGGAAGTCCAAAATAAATTACCTCTAAAAAAATCAAGCAGGTTTGGAGGGCTTCTCCGCCTCCCGCATATACGTTTTCCACTGGGTATTTTCATTGGCCAATAGATTCTCTACCTCGGCGACGAACGCAGGAAAGGCGTTATCCAGCCCCTGGTAGCGCCCGGAGCCGGCTAAGAACAGCATTTTTTCCCGCTTCAGGGCCTCGGAAGTGGCGCGGTATTGCAGCCAGAGTTCGTGGTATTTGTACAGGGCTTGCAGGCCCTCGGCGATGGTCACGACCACGCCCAGGCCACCGGCGATCCACTTCAGCGGCCCCGTATCCTTCGTTATCGTCGCTACTAGAAAGGGGATGGACGCTGAGCACAACAACTGCAACACCCGCAGCCGCTTATAGCGCGCCTGGTTGAAGCCGGACTTTTTGCTCAGCCACTCAATCTGCTCGTCCACCCGCTCTGTAAGGTATTTTTCCTGATCCATAGGAGTTTTGGCTTTTAAGGCGAAAATACAATTTTTAGGTTAGATAGGTCTTGGCAACCATATTATTATTGGGACACCGCCGTCGCCTGCACAAAACGGCGCACCTGTTCCAGGCCTTCGCGGTGTTCTTCGGCCGACAACTCGCCCTTGGCGAATTTCACGAGGTCGGCGCGGCGCAGGATTTGCGACAGGCGGCCTTTCCAGTCCTCCGGGACTTCCCAGCTGCTGAACTGGCGCTCGATTTCGTCGGTACTGGCTTCCAGGGCGTTGTAGCCGTGGCGCAGCGACAGGTATTCCCGCAGGATATACGTCAACTCGCTTTGGTAGGTTTTGAAATTGCCGCTAAAAAGGTAATCCGAGGCCGCCAGGGCCGCGAGCTTCTCCAGGGCAATCTCGTGCGGGGGGCGGGGTGGGGCAGGAGCGTCCACGGGCACAGGCGCCGGGCGGCGCAGGCGTCGGTACAGGGCGTAGCCCGCGATGAGGAGCAGGAGCAGGGCGCCCAGCCACCAAAAGTCGCTCAGCCGCAAGGGCTCCCGGACGATGTCCTTGATGGGCCGCAACTCGCCGCCTTCGGGCAGCGTGCTGCGCACCTGCAGCGCCAGGTCATTGGTGGTGATGCGGGCGGTCGTACCCTTTTCCAAAATTTCAACCGGGATGGGCGGCAGGCGGAAATAGCCGGTATCAAAAGCGGTCAGGGTAAACTCCTGGGTGTAGTGGGTGCCGGAAGGGCTCTGTTCCGACTGCAAGGGAGTCATTTTCCGGCGCTCTATATCGGGAACGGCGGCCAGGGTATCTATCCCGATCTTGCCGAGGCTTGCCCCTGGAGGCAGCCATACGTCCAGGCGCAGGCGCAGCGGGTCGCCGACGCGGATAGAGGTGCTGTCGAGCCGCGCTTCGGCGCGGTATTGCGCCCCGAGCGCCAGCGGGAGCAGGGCAAATAAAAACACCAGGGCGTAGGGCGTAGGGATCCGGTTCATTGGCCCGCTCTTTTTTGGAAAAATTGCAGCAATGCCTGGGTGTAGGACGTATGGGCACGGATGTCCACGGTATCCGCCCCGGCGCGCAGGAAAGCGCCCTTGAAGTAGCGGCTGTACGCCCCGAAGCGCTCGGCGTAGCGGGTGCGCACGGCTTCCGAGCCCGTATCCAGCCAGGCAATGGTTCCGCTCTCCGGGTCTTCTGCTTGTACCAGGCCCATGTCGGGCAGGGTCTCATCGCGTACATCGGATACGCGCACCCCGATGAGGTCGTGGCGGCGGGCGGCGATGCGCAGGGCATCCTCGTAGCCTTCCGTGAGGAAATCACTCAGCACAAAGCCGATACAGCGCTTTTTGATGACGTGCTGGAAGTACTCCAACGCTATAGCGAGGTTGGTACCCCGCCCTTTCACTTCAAAGTCCAGCAGCTCGCGGATGATGCGCAGGATGTGCCCCCGCCCTTTCTTCGGGGGGATAAACAACTCGACCCGGTCGGTGAACAGCAACAAGCCCACCTTGTCGTTGTTGGTGATGGCCGAAAAAGCCAGCAGGGCGCAGATTTCGGTCACGACTTCGGATTTGAACTGGCGTACCGAGCCAAACAAGGACGACGCACTGGCGTCAACTAACAACAATACGGTCAGTTCGCGCTCTTCTTCATATACCTTGACGTGCGGCTCCCCGGTACGGGCCGTGACGTTCCAGTCTATGTTGCGCACATCGTCGCCGTACTGATAGCTGCGCACCTCGCTAAACGACATACCGCGCCCTTTAAAAGCGCTGTGGTATTCCCCGGAAAACAGGTGCCGGCTCAGGCCTTTGATCTTGATCTCTATCTTGCGGACTTTCTTAAGCAGTTCGGAGCTCTCCATAAGCAAAGGGTCAGGGTACTTCTACTGCGTTTAGGATGCGGTGGATGATGTCTTCCTGCGTGATATTTTCCGCTTCGGCCTCGTAGGTCAGTCCGATGCGGTGGCGCAGCACGTCGTGGCAGATACCGCGGATATCTTCCGGCACCACGTAGCCACGGCGTTTGAGGAAGGCATGGGCCTTGCCCGCCAAGGCCAGGTTGATGCTGGCCCGGGGCGAAGCGCCGTAGCTGATCAGGCCCTGCAGGTCGGAGAGGCCGTAGTCGGCTGGCTTGCGGGTAGCGAAGACCAGGTCTATGATGTAGCGCTCTATTTTTTCGTCCATATAGACTTTATGCACCGACTGGCGGGCTTTGAGGATATCCTCCGGCTGTACGACCGGCTCGATGTGCTCGCCCGGGTTTTCGCCCGTCAGGTTACGGCGCACGATTTCGCGCTCTTCTTCCTTGCTTGGGTAGCCAATTTTGACCTTGAGCATGAAGCGGTCCACCTGTGCTTCCGGCAGGGGATAGGTGCCTTCCTGCTCGATTGGGTTCTGGGTGGCCAGTACGAGAAAGGGCTCTTCCAGGCGGAAGGTCTCGGTGCCGATCGTCACCTGGCGCTCTTGCATGGCTTCGAGCAGGGCGCTCTGTACCTTGGCCGGGGCGCGGTTGATTTCGTCTGCCAGAATGAAGTTGGCAAAAATAGGGCCTTTGCGGACGGAAAATTCGTTCTTCGCCGGGTTGTAGATCATCGTGCCCAATACATCCGCCGGCAATAGGTCGGGCGTGAACTGTATGCGGCTGAACCGCGCGTGGATGGATTGTGCCAGGGTCTTGATGGCCAGGGTTTTCGCAAGGCCGGGCAGCCCTTCCAACAACACATGGCCCCGCGTGAGCAGGCCCAACAACAGGCGCTCCACCATCTGCTCCTGCCCTACGATGACCTGCGCCGTTTGCGCCTGCAGGCGCGCGATGAACGCGCTGTCTATGTAAATCTGTTGATGGATAGCTTCAATATCAATTGAATGCATATAAACAGTATTTTATTTTTATTTTTTTAAAAAAAAGAAATATTATTTTTATTGTCCATTTTCCGTTTCCTGGGATGAATTTTTTTCTCCTTCCAACAGTTTTTTCCGGTCGAAGAGCGGTTTGATGGGGGTAGTATCTTTTGAAATCTTGAACGCCGGTTTTTCCGGCTTCTCCGGCTTCAGTGGCCGTTGGGTGGTGTCGCGTTCAAAAAACGCTTCGGCGATGAGGATGGAGTCGGCGAGGCGGTTGGCTTCTTTGAGCAGCTCGTCGCGGCAGGCATCTTTTTTGATGCGCGTGTACGTGCTCACCCGGTCCTCGACCTCTTTGTCTATCAGGGCTTGCACGTCCTCGGCGCTGTATTCTTCCCGGGTGAGGCAAGCGCTGGGCAGGAGGAGGAGGAACAGGTAAAAAAGCGGGCTATATTTCCCCTTACAGCGGCAAAAAGACTTGAAAAAAGCGTTCTGGGCCATAGCGTATCGGTAGTTAATTGCTTTTTCCCTGGTATTTGGCGCGCAGTTTTTCCTCTTCGCTGCGGCGCACGAGAAGGACGGAGTCCAGCAGGCGCTTCAGCTCGGGTTCGCGCTGTGCCTGGCATGCGCTGTCTAATTGCGGCCCCAACCCATTGACCCGGCGCAGGTACATCGTATCCACGAGGTCGCGTTGGGTGAGGGTCAACTTGAGCGGGGGCGGTTCCGAGCAGGCCGAGAGCGCCAGCAGGGAGGCGAGGGACAAGCCTTTCAGCGCTGAAAACGCCGTGCGGGCACTCGTGTGGGGGTACTTCATCCTTACCATACTTTTCGACGGAGTTCGAAGTGGGAGCCTAAATATACTTTGCGCACCATCTCGTCGGAGGCCAACTCTTGTGCCGTGCCGGATTTCATGATGGAACCTTCGACCATGAGGTAGGCGCGATCGGTGATGGAAAGGGTCTCCTGCACGTTGTGGTCGGTGATGAGGATACCGATGTTTTTCGTCTTGAGCTTGGCCACGATGGACTGGATATCCTCTACGGCGATGGGGTCTATGCCGGCAAAGGGCTCGTCGAGCAGGATAAAATTGGGGTTGGAGGCCAGGGCACGGGCGATTTCCGTCCGCCGCCGCTCGCCGCCGGAGAGCGTGTCGCCACGGCTTTTGCGCACTTTCTGCAAGCCGAACTCCTCGATGAGCTCTTCCAGTTTTTCTTTTTGCTCTGCTTTTTTCAATACAGTCATTTCCAGGACCGCACGAACGTTGTCTTCTACGGACAACTTTCGGAATACCGAGGGTTCCTGGGGGAGATACCCGATGCCGCGGCGGGCCCGCTGGTACATGGGCAGGTCCGTGATTTCTTCATCGTCCAGAAACACTTTTCCGCCATTGGGCTTGATAAAGCCGACGACCATGTAGAACGTCGTCGTTTTGCCCGCTCCGTTGGGCCCTAGCAGGCCGACGATTTCGCCCTGGTGTACCTCGACACTGGCTTCCCGGACGACTGTGCGCGGGCCGTACATCTTAAAGAGTTTTTCGCTGTGCAGGATCATGGTCGGCTCAGTCAATATAGACGATTTTGTTCACGAAACGGAACCCCAGGGTCAGCTCAAAGGTGACGTTGGTGATTTGCCGCTGCGGGATATCAATAACGTTTGAACCCCCAAACGGGTTTGGGTTGATGACGTTCGGGATGAGCGGTTGGTTGTATTGTTTGGTAAAATCCGGGTTGATGGTGAGCTCCAGCACCATACCGACCAGCTCTGTGAACGGCAGTTCGATACCTCCCCCCGCAATCGCCCCGTAATTGAAGCGGTTGACGTATTCGTCGAAGGGGAAAATCGGGACCAGGTAGGCGCTGAGGTCGGTGGGGCGGAGGTCCGTGCTCACCGTGTAGTCACCGCGGATGCCCAGGACATAGTACAGTTTTTTATCCCCGCGAAAATCGAATTTCTGCTTGGCACCTACTGAAACGGAGGCGTTGTTGAACAAAAAAGGCCAGGAGAAAGACGGAGCTTCGACCTGGCGGCCATCGGGCAGGGTAAATACGGAGCGATAGGTGCGGATAGCGCTCCCTTTGACGTGGTAGCCCCCTTGCGCAAACAGCGCAAATGGCTCGTCTTCTTCTGCCGTTTCGATGAAGATTGCCCCGTGCGGCCGCAGCAGGGGCTCTTGCTGGAAACTGTTGTCCCAGCGCTGGCTCGCTACCGTGAGCCCTCCTTTCAACCCGAACGCATAGCTCTGCGCGCTGGCCGTTTGCCAAGCTATACAACATACTCCCGCAATACAAAACAGGCGGCCAATAAGTCCCTTCTTGCCCATACGCTTGATTTTGTGCAAAGGTAGGGTGTTCTAACAGAATTACCCGTTTTTTTGTAGGAGCAGGTTGGGGCAGAATACGGACAAGTCTATTCCACCCGCAGCGCCACCCCCGGAACGATGACGTCGTTGTACAGCCGGTTCATGGTTTTGAGTTGCTCCACCGACAACTGGTACTGTCGGGCGATAGACCAAAGGGTTTCCCCGGATTTGACGACGTGGTACCGCTGGGTAGTCGGTTGCTCTGGCGTAGCGGTTCCGGGATCAGGAGGCGATGCCCCCATGGGCATGGTAGATTCGGTCTCCACCCCTCTCGGCTGTCTAACCTCTACGGGCACAGAATGATAGGGCTTCGCCTCCCTAGCCTTAGGGGCAGGTTGAAAAAACGGATCTGCTTTGTCGTTGCCCGCTGTCGTAGTGGCAGGGACGGGACTTGTATATTGAGGAGGGCCGGGGCGCAGCGCAGGGGCTTTGTCCACGCGACCCCCTTTGAGCTTCACCATTTCCCCCGACGCCACTTCGGCACCCTCCGAAAGGCGGTTGCGGTGGTACAAACCCTCTATGGCCAAGCCGTACTGCCCGGAGATATCGGCCATCAACTCGTTGGGGCGTACCCGGTGCCAACCGGGTATAGATTTACCGCCCTTTTTTCCGGTCGAGGGGTGCGCTTTTTTCAGGTAGGTCAGCACGCGGGACGGGTGGTCCGAAAACGGGTTATAGCACCACAGCGCCAAGGGATGGGCAGCCGCCCCGTATCGGCCATGGTCCACCTGCTGTTCAACGCTTCGTATCCAGCGCATGGCCAGGGGAGCTAATACGGCAATATCCGCGACCGTGCGCTGCGACCAGCGCGGCACGACGGTACTGGTGGCTGCGGTGCTTTGTTGCAGGGCCAGGGCATCGTAGCGGTACAACTCCAGCGACTCAATAATATGGATGAGCTTGTGGTGGTAGTCCTTGTCCGTCGCATAGCCTGCCTTTCGCAGCCCCCGAGCCCAGGACTTATAGTCCAAAGCATCCAATTCGAAAAGGAAGCCGTAGCGGTCCAGTTTGGTCGGGTCGCGGAGAAATTCGGAATGGGCGTAGAAACTCGTTTCGGCCGCATCGAAGTGGCGGAAGCACGACTTTACCAAGCGCCCCTGTGCATCGTACTCATCGTCTTCCTTGTAGTACGTCGGGCCATTCCATACGCCCCCGCATTTTATTCCGAAATGATTGTTGGCAAGAACGGCTAACTCGCCCGTACCCCATCTGGATTCCAAGATGGCCTGCCCCAGCTTGATGCTGACCGGCACACCCGCCCGCCGCATCTCCCCGACCGCGAGGTTCAGGTACTTATTTGCATATTCGAGTTGCGCCTCCCGATCCTGGGCATGAATGGAAAAGCACCAGGTTAAGGAAACGACCATCCAGAGGTATCCTTTTGTTTGCATGTTTGATGTTATCTATACCTAAAGACAGGACTTGACCTGAAGAAACCTCAAGAAAACCAGGCGGTTCCTTCCTACGAACGGGGTGTTTTCTGCTTTATAGGTTCTTTCATAGAACGCTTTACCGAGTTAGTCACTCATAATAAGCAGGTTAAATGTACATCTTTTTCTCAAAGAATGTGTTTATCATGCGATAATATTCTTTTTTTTGCCGCCAAAACGGCAAAATGGAATGCGAGTATTGACTTGAACCTATTTTTTCCTCTACTTTTGCGCAATAATTGAAAAAAGTAGCTTTGAGAAAGTTGGATAACGTGGTGCACCTCGGGCAAATCGTCCGGGAGCATAGAAAAGCCAGTGGGTTGAGCCGCATGGAGTGTGCACGCCTCGCCGGCATCGGCAAAACCGTCTTATACGACATCGAACACGGGAAAGCATCTGTGCAACTCGACACGTTGCTCAAGTTGCTGAATACCCTGAACATTTCCCTCTCCCTCTCCAGCCCTCTTCTGATGCAACAGGTAAAGCCAAACACGCCATAAGGAAAAGGCCATGAGTCAGTGTCCTATCACCTACGCACCGTGTAGCCCCGAGAAATACAGCCAGCAGGGGCTAAAGAAGCTCAACCGGGGGCTCAACCTGTTGCTTCCGTTCGACGCATCCAAAATCATGCAGTCCTCTGATTCCGGCATATCCAATGCGGTATGGCCTTTTGCATCGGCATTAGGCAGGGTAAATACCCGGCAGCAGATTATGGAAGCGGTTCGGCACAAGGGAAAGTTCTTCTTGTTTCCTCCCTCGAAACAGTACCCTCAAATCCCCCAAAACCTGGACCTCAGCCTGCGGTTAGCACAGCGGTTTGGGCTGTCAGTGCCCTTCCACGGCTTGATACACGATGAAGACGGCACGATGACCTGTTTCGTGGAACAGCCCACAGCCATACAATGCCTTCAAAGGGTTTCTACCCAATACGAGCAGGAAAATTCGCTCGAGTTTCTCGTAGCCCGCATAGAAGAGACCTGTACGTTTCCCGTCCTCGAGAAATATAAACTCTTCCAACGCCTTTTGTTCTCCTGGCTAACCGGGTTCGAAACCCAGGATATCTCCTGCTTCGCCTTCCAGAAAGTAGCGCATAAAATAGAACTGGCCCAGGCCTCTCTTTTTTTCAACAGCATATTGCCTCTCGGAGCCTCAGAAAAAGAACTTGGCTTATCGGTGAACGGAAACAAGCGGGGGTTCAGCAGCTCAGATTTTAGGGAAAACATAGGTCGCGAGTTCCTCGGCCTCAACGCGGAAACCATCCGCTTCTTAATCGCCGGCTTTCAAAAGAATTACCTGCCCTGCCGGGAACTCGTCATGGAAAGCTTTCTCAGCGAAGACCTGAAAGAACAGTACCTCGACGTTATGGTCGGGCGCCTCAGCCGCCTCAGTACCTGACGCCCGTTCATCGAAAAACGGACGCTCACCATCAAAAATCATCGCAAATGAGTTGTAGATATGTTACATTGGGGGTATCCATGCGTCCCTAATGTAAATAGACTTGTTGCGAGGGGAATCATCAAGGGGTCAAAAAGGCCCCTTTTTCCCACCTTGCTGACCCCTTGCAACAAGTCTAATCTTATTTACCCTCTAATTCTCGGTGAGCGATGAAAAAATGGAACCTCCAAAAAATAGATAAGTACCGGCGTTTCTTTACCGAGCAGGATTTTTGGGCAAAAATCGCCCGGTATGCCCGGCGTATCGGGCTCAAAGCTGTCTATACTGCCCTGCTCATGTTCTATGCCTATCAGCGGAAAGAAACCCCTTTTTGGGCAAAAAATATTATCCTCGGCGTATTGGGTTATCTGTTGGCACCGCTCGACTTCCTCCCCGACCTGGCCCCCATCATCGGATTTACCGACGACATAGGCATCCTCACCGTCGGGTTGGTCACCATCGCCTCCTACGTGAACGACGATGTGCGCGCTAAAGCCCAAGCTAAAATAGGGCAGTGGTTTCCCGACTATAACAAAGAGGAAATTGTTGAAATTGAAGCCAAACTGCGCAAGGAAGACGACAAAGGAGCCGGATAAAAAATGAGGTGAAAACCATAAACGAGGGCCTGTTTTTTGATTTTGCTCCGCAAAATCAAAAAACAGGCCCTCGTTTAAAATACTTGACTTGTTGCGAGGGGAAATCAACGCATGCCTTGGACCAGCACGGTGACGTTGTTTTGCAATACTTCTATGAACCCACCGCTGATTTGGAAAGAGAGCTGCTTGCCCGGCTGGTCCACTGTTTTCAGCGAGCCGGACTCCCCGTCAAAATACAAGCTCTCGCCCGTTGCCGTCACGACGGCAATCGTACCGGATTCCAGAGCCGACACGATGGGGGCGTGGTTCTGGAGCACCTGGAACTGCCCCGTCGCGCCTGGAACCTTGATAGACTGTATCGTTCCATTGAATATTTCGCGCTCGGGAGTGAGCATCGTTAAGTTCATCATGGCAAAGTCGGGATTTAAGCAACGTCTGCGAGCATCTTTTTGCCCGCTTCGATTACTTCGTCAATATTACCTTTCAAGTTGAACGCTGCTTCGGGATATTCATCCGTCGCGCCATCCATGATCATATTGAAACCGCGGATGGTTTCCTCAATAGGCACCATCACACCCGGGATACCCGTGAACTGCTCGGCCACGTGGAAGGGCTGAGACAGGAAGCGCTGCACGCGACGGGCGCGGTGTACCACCAATTTATCGTCATCGGAGAGTTCTTCCATACCGAGGATGGCGATGATATCCTGTAGCTCATTGTAGCGCTGCAGAATGTTCTTCACGCGCTGGGCACAGTTGTAGTGCTCATCCCCGATGATGAGCGGGTCGAGGATGCGGGAAGTAGAATCCAGCGGGTCAACAGCCGGGTAGATACCCAGGGCTGCGATTTTACGGCTGAGTACCGTAGTGGCGTCGAGGTGGGCGAAGGTCGTTGCCGGCGCGGGGTCCGTGAGGTCGTCAGCGGGAACGTACACCGCTTGTACCGATGTGATCGAACCGCGGCGGGTAGAAGTGATGCGCTCTTGCATGATACCCATCTCGGTAGCCAGCGTAGGCTGGTACCCTACTGCCGAGGGCATACGGCCCAACAAGGCAGATACCTCAGAGCCGGCCTGCGTGAAGCGGAAGATATTGTCAATAAAGAAGAGGATGTCGCGGCCACCGGTGGGGTCGGAAAGGTCGCCGTCGCGGTAGTATTCCGCTACGGTCAGACCCGACAGGGCAACCCGTGCACGGGCTCCGGGCGGCTCGTTCATCTGCCCGAACACCAGGGTAGCCTGGGATTTGTTCAGCTCGTTGCCGTCCACTTTGCTCAAGTCCCAACCGCCCTCCTCCATGGAGTGCTTGAAGTCCTCACCGTAGCGGATGACGTTCGATTCGATCATTTCGCGGAGCAGGTCGTTCCCCTCGCGGGTACGTTCGCCCACACCTGCGAATACCGAGATACCCTCGTACCCTTTGGCGATATTGTTGATCAATTCCATGATCAAGACCGTCTTGCCTACACCGGCACCCCCGAAGAGGCCAATTTTACCCCCTTTCAGGTAGGGCTCGATCAAGTCAATGACTTTGATACCCGTGAACAAGACCTCTTTCTCCGTGGAGAGGTCTTCGTATGCCGGCGGCTTGCGGTGAATGGAGTAAGTCTGCTTTGATTTGATTTCCCCCAAACCATCAATAGGCTTGCCAATCACGTTGAACAAACGGCCACGGATTTCCTCCCCTACCGGCATCGAAATAGAACGACCGGTATCCTCGACGTCCGTCCCGCGCTTGAGGCCATCGGTGGAGTCCATGGCGATGGCGCGCACACTGTCTTCGCCCAGGTGCTGCTGCACTTCAAGCACCAGATGCTCCCCATTGGGACGCTTTATCTCCAGCGCGTTGTAAATCTCGGGAAGACTGCCCGCATTCGGGAACGCAACGTCCACCACGGGTCCGATAACCTGTTTGACGTGACCGATATTCGACATAGTACTGATATTTGAGAAATAAATAAAAGCAGGTTTCTGAAAAACGCTGCAAATTTACGCTTTTGAGTTCACAAAGCAAAGAAAATTAAAAATCTTCGTGTAAGATGCCCGAACTGGTCAGCATTATCATGCCTGTTTTTAATGAAAGCAAGCATTTGCCCCTCTGTCTCGACAGTATCCTCAACCAAAGTACCCCCGACTGGGAACTGCTCGCCGTGGACGACCAGTCCACCGACGACTCCCGCGCCCTCCTCGAAGCATACGCCTGGCGCGATCCGCGCATACGGGTGTTCAGCAGTAGGGAAAAAGGGATTATCCCCGCCCTGCGCGTCGCGGTAGCGGCCGCTTCCGGCACCTTTATCACCCGTATGGATGCCGACGACTACATGGCCCCCCACAAATTGGAAGCCCTGCGGCAACCCCTGCTCGCATCCGGCCCCGGGCACCTCAGCACCGCCCTGGTAACCTACTTTTCCGATGAATTTGAACTCGGCCCAGGCTATCAGCGCTACGCCCATTGGCTGAACGAGGTCATCCAGACGGGTAGGAACTGGGAGGAAATCTACCGCGAGTGTACCATCCCATCCCCTTGCTGGATGACCTTTCGGGAAAACTTCATCCAGGCAGGCGGCCATAGCCGCGATGTCAACCCGGAGGACTACGACCTGGCCTTCCGCTTTTTTCACAGCGGATTGTCCGTACTCTCCGTACCCGAAGTGCTGCACTTTTGGCGCGACCATACCCTGCGCAGCTCCCGAAACCTGGAAAGCCACGCCAACCAACAATACTTCCGCCTAAAATTGCCCTGGTTCCTGGACATCAGCTACCGACCAGAACGGCCCCTCGTCCTCTGGGGGGCAGGCAGAAAAGGAAAAGAACTCGCCTCTATGCTGGCAGAGCGGAAAATCCCCTTTCGCTGGTGCTGCGACACGCCTTCGAAATGGGGGCACGTAATTTGCGGTATCCGTATGGAGAACACCCGGATCATCGAGGAAATAGAACACCCTCAGATCATCCTGGCCGTATCCGGCCCAAATGAACAGAAAGAGATAGACCATGCCCTAAACGCACAGGGCCTGCGGGCAGGCGATGATTTTTTCTGGTTTTGTTAGCGACTGTTGGACTCATGGACGAAAAACTACTCCAATCGGTTTACAATATGCTCCTATTGGGCACCCAAAGGACCGCGTTCACCGAAGAACAGCTCCAGGCCCTGCAACGCCTAGGCCTAAATACTGCATTGCCTCCCGAAGAACTCCTCCTGCAATGCCTCGCCTATTTTCATGTTTGGGAAAAAGCCGCCCGGCAAACGGGTACGGCCGTAGACGAGCCCTGACGACCTTCCACAGCCCTTCTGATGCAGCTCAAAGGAGATTTCATGTTCTCACCCGTTTTTTCGGGCTACAATGCGCTGTAAATCATCTTCCTGTTGTAGCAGGGAGCAGTAGAGTGCCTTTTGGTTGCGGGCACGCACCAGGTTGTGGTCGGGATAAGCGGTTTTGTAATAAGTATCCCCTTGCAGGTAGTCGCCTAAAAAGCGCATCATCTGCTCGAGGATAATCCATTTTGCCCCTAATACCAACCCTTCCACCTCTACCGGGGATGCGACCTGGCGAAGGGGGGGTACAAAACCCCGGGCCAGTGCCTCAAACCAATCCCTGCGCAGATGCACCTGCTCATACCGAGGGTCGTTTTCACCCAACGTCGTAGTCATCGTACGGACCATGTCCCCAAAATCGGAGGGGATGGCCCCAGGCATAGCGGTATCCCAGTCAATGACAGCGATGGCCTGACCGGTTTCCGGGTGAAACAGCATGTTCCCAATCTTGGCGTCGTTGTGTACTACCCGCTGTGGAAAACCCGATGCATCCACCTGTCGGAAAACGTCGCATTCCTTGAGGAGAAATGCTATTTCTTGCTCACAAACAGACACACGCCCCACCAGGTCGGCTGCTAAAACCTCCTTGAAGTGCACCAACCGAAGGGAGCTGTCGTGGAAATGAGGGATGACCGGCACAATGTCACCGGGATCTAAGTCGCTTAGCCCTGACAAAAACAAAGCCATCGCCTCACCCGCACGAAAAGCCATATCGGGCGTTGTGGCGTACTCTACCGTGTGAGAAGGGGAAATATAGCTAAATGCACGCCAGTAATCCTCCTCTCCGTCTATGTGATAAAGCGTCCCGTCTTGTGTTGGCAAGGGCTCCGGCAAGGCCAGCGCAAGGGCTTTACCGGATAAATGCCGGTACAGCTTACCCGAGTTTTCAATGACGTCCCAGGGGGTCTTGAATACCTGGCGGTTGATTTTCTGAAGTACGAAAGCCCTGGGCAAATCGGGGGAAGCAACCAGGTAGGTGTCGTTGATGTTACCCGCTCCCAGAGGCTGAATCTGTACCTGCCCTACCCGCCGTACACAAAAAGCATCGGCGATAGATTTCAATCGTCCCGGTTCGGTTTCCTGTATGGACATAGCTACCTTATTTCCACAAGCCTTTGGGATAGCGGCCCGCAGCAACCAATTCCTGAAAAGCGGCTTCCACCTCCGGTTTATCTTCCCGATAGGTGATGCCGTACCATTTATCCTCGCTGTGCAGCACATGGACTACCGCAGCCTGTTCCTCCACCAAACGATTGACCGTCAGGGGTATAAAAAACTCTGCTTTGGGATTTTCACCCTGTTCGCGCACAAAGCGCAGGAAATCTTCGTGGAAATAATCGAATATGCGCGGATGGAAACCCCAAAAATTCATAGAGACCAAGGTGCTTTCTTCCAACGCAAACGTTTCCCCCGAGTCTTCAAAGTAGATTCCCCCGTCGCTACGCGCGATTTTCGTACGCTCGACTACCTTCGTCAGTTGGCGCGATGCGTCCATGGCACATACGCCCCTGGAAACACTACCAAAAGCCGATACCGTTTTGCCTAATTCATAGCCTACCATGGAATAGTCTCGCGGGCCACAGGCTTCTTCCAGGAACCTCGCCATGCTGTAAAAACCACTGATCCCGTAGTAATCATCGGCGTTGATCACCGCAAACGGTTCACGGACAACATCGCGGGCCACCAATACGGCATGCCCGGTACCCCAGGGCTTTTCGCGAAACGGGAGTTCCGAAATCCCCTCAATGGGCGAGTCCAGCTCCTGAAATACATACTCCACGGGGATATGGCCCTCCACTTTTGCGCCTATTTTTTCGCGGAATTCCTGCTCGATACTGTGCCGTATAATGAATACTACCTTGCCAAATCCAGCCCGTATAGCGTCAAAGATGGAAAACTCTAGGATAGCTTCCCCGCCGGGCCCTATTCCGTCCACTTGCTTGAGGCCGCCGTAGCGGCTCCCAATACCAGCAGCCAGCACTAATAACGTTGGTTTCATAGGTTGAAAAATGATATTTTGAAAGACTATAGACTAGGTTTCAGAAAATGGGTATTTGCAAAAAGTCCTTTTTCCCACTTCAACAACTCCTCGTAATAAGCCTGATAAAATGGTCAGAAAGCCGTGGAAATACCCTCTCGCTTCTTGGATGACTCCTCTCACAACGCCTAGTAAGCATCATCCAATGCAAATATCGGCTTACGCGCCATCCAGCGACCGCGGGTGAAGTCAGGGAAATCAACCGGCTGGCTGCCCATGGCGATAGATGCTTCCGAAAGGGGCGTTATGGCCATCCAGGTAGCGGCGTCATAGACATCTATCACGGCCGGGGCGTTTCGCTTGGCACATTCGATGAACGCGTTGAGCAGGAAAAAATCCATCCCCCCATGCCCCGCACCCGTAGCGGATTGCTCGTACTTCTTCCAAAGCGGGTGGTCGTATTCCTTCAAGTAAGCTTCGGCTGCTTCCCACTGGTGCGGCTTGCTTTTGCCTTCGATGTACAGCGATTTATTGACGTCCATCCACAGGCCCCGGGTGCCTTGTACCCGGAAGCCCAGCGAGTAAGGCCTGGGGAGATTGGTATCGTGGAACAAGGTGACCGTTTCCCCGTTGCTCGTCCGGAGCATGGTGGTGACTACATCCCCGAGTTTGAACTCTACTTTGGCATTGGGATGCCCCGAGCCTCCTTTGGGATGGTTGACTATATAATCGTGCAAGCCACGCGCTTTGGTAGCCATGGAGGTCAGATGGGTAAACCGGTTGCCCCGGTTGACGTTGAGGTAATTGGCCACCGGACCAACTCCGTGCGTGGGGTAGAGATCCCCGTTGCGGTGGATGGAATGCTGCGTGCGCCAGCGGGCTTCACTGAAGCCTTTTTCCCCAAAATCCACACCACTGTCGTACGGACTGGTTCCGTCGTTGAACTTTACACCGCGCAGGTCGTGCTGATATCCACCTTCCAGGTGCATCATCTCCCCAAACAATCCTTGCCGGACCATATTCAGCACGGCCATGATATCCCGGCGATAGCACACGTTTTCCAAAAAGAACAAATGCTTGCCCGTTTCTTCCTGGGTGCGCACCAGCTCCCAGCACTCGTCGAGGGAAAAGGCACCACAAACCTCTACCCCCACGTATTTGCCGGCCTTCATCGCTGCAATGGCCTGTTCGGAATGCCACTCCCAGGGCGTGGCAATGACCACCGCATCCAGATCGTCCTGCTGCAACATGCGCAGATAATCTTTAGGGCCCTGGTCATATACTTTTGCCGCCGGAGCGGACTTTTTAGCGATCATTTTCTGGGTGCGCTGGATCATCTCGGGATCTATATCGCAGATCGCAGCCACTACGCAATCGCTGCGGTCCAGCGCGAGGTCCACGTGCGATTGACCGCGCAAGCCAACCCCTATGAACCCGAGGTGCAGTTTGGAATTTTTATTGGCTGCCTTCTTTGCTGCCGTACCCTGTTCGGGCGTCGTGGCGCCTGCTACCGTACCCAGGGCTATGCCCGTACCGGCCAAAATGCTCTTTTGGATGAAACTCCTGCGATCTGACATGTATCTGTTCATTTTTAGGGCGTATTCGGGATTGGCTGCCGGAGCCAGAATATCCGGAATACACCCTCCGTCAAAATAAATTTGTGACTACCTGTATTTTGCCTTAAATGTAAGGATTTTTTAATCCTCTAAGTCTGCCTTTTTGGTTTTTGCAACGCTCAGCAAGAGGCGTACATCCCGTTCTGCAAGCCAACGCACCCAGATATACCCGAGCCCCATACCTGTACAGCCTATGAAAAACAAGGTATTGCGGGAGTACTCCAGCAAGGGTGCGTACATCCCATAAAAGGGCTGCACTACGAGGATTTCCAACGCTACCAAACCCGCAGCCATGAGGAACAAAAAAATACTCGCGGCCCGAAACCCGTTCTGAAGCCCAGGGTACCGGCGCTGGCGGCACCTTCTGAAAAAATGGGCCGCGTCCCTATCCGACGGGTCGAGCTTCACCAGTTCGGAAAACAAGTGCTCGGCTGTTTCCGATTCAAAAAGGTTGTAGTGGGAAGCTGCCTTCTGGAACAAAGTGGTGCGGAAAAGATCTTCGCCCTTATAGCGAAAAATATTGTGCCGAATCGTAAGTTCCAGAACCACTTCCGCCATAAGCGCATGTTTGCGGTACCCTCCTGACTGAAACAGGGCATCCGTGTAAGCTGTGGTCAACTCCAGGAACTCGTCGAAGCCGAGTTGCCGGATCTCATCTTCCTTTTTCTCGAAATACCGGATTTTCCCATGGTAGTCCTTTTCGGGTATTTCCCGGAAATCCCGGTAAATGCGGGAGTGGTAAGTGGATGAGGACCAAGGGTTTTCCATACAAGCGTTCATCAATCCGTGGGCAAAAGAGGAAACAAAACCGGCTTGCTGGGGCTGGCATCCAGCGCAAGGGAAGCTATCTGGAGGTTGAGCAAATAGAAACCATCCGGTATGTCCTGCTGTACATAGACCAGTTCCGTAATCGTAGCCTCCGGGCGGATATGGTCGGGATACCCCCAGAATGCGCGATGGGCCGCAAGTTGCCCACCGTCTTCTTCGCGGTCCACGGAGGGCAGGTCGAGCAACAGGTGGCAGATACCCATGTCCGACAGGTATTGTACCGCTCCGGCCTCCAGGTAGGGTGGGTTGGTGCCGGAATAGTTTGCCTCCCGTTTTTGTGCATCGTTGGGCATGGTGCGCAGCACAAAAGCCTCGATACCATTCGGGATCGACAACTCCCGGAGGTCTTTCTCCGCTATGACGCGATCGCCATTTTCCTGTTTGCGCGGATATACGGTATGCAAAACGGCTGCAAAGTGAAATTTCCGGAGACAGTCGTTAATGGTGTATCGCTCGACGCTGATATGCCCAACGCACTCCGTGTGGGTCCCGTTCCCGTGGGGGTTTATGCGGATATTGAAAAAATTTACCACTCCCCCCTGGCGGGTATCGCCGATAAAATCACCGGCCTGTACCGGCCATGCTTCCGGAATAGGCGCATAGAAACAGTTGACCCCTAATTCCCCCGGCCGGATCGGGATACTGATATCCAGGGGCTCGTCAAGGGAAGCCCGGTAGCTCGTTCCATCTATTTGCAGGTAAGTATCCATAGCTGTCGCGTCAGTAGTTCCTGCTGTCGGTGCCCCAGGCTAATTTCGTGCGTATGGTTTCCATGAACCCCACATCTTCGAGCTGGATGAGCCGTATGCTGAAATCGTTTTTGCGCAATGCCAATTGGTGGGCCGAGGAGATGCTTTCGAAACGCGAATCCAGTGTACAGAGAAAGTTTTCGGTGCGGCCTTCTATTTCAAAAGTGATCACCGAACTATCCGATATCACGACCGGCCGTACATTCAAGTTGTGCGGTGCCACAGGCGTAATGACAAAATTGCCGGAGCCGGGAAAAACAATCGGCCCCCCGCAACTCAGCGAATAGCCCGTCGAGCCGGTGGGGGTTGCTATGATGATGCCATCTGCCCAGTAGGAGTTCAGGTAAGAGCCGTTGATATAGGTGTGGATGGTGATCATGGAGGACGTGTCGCGCTTCAACAGGGTACAGTCGTTCAGTGCAAAACGGGTATTCCCGAAGAGCGGCAGGTTGGACTCCAGGTAGAGCAGCGCGCGCGTGTCTAAGCGATAGCGGCCTAATGCCAACATCCGGATGGCTTCGGGAATACGCGTTTTCTCAATACTCGCCAAAAAACCGAGCCGGCCCAAATTGATTCCCATGATGGGGATTGGCGCATCCCGGACATGCGTGATCGCACTCAGAATGGTGCCGTCGCCTCCCAGGGCGATCAGGGCGTCAAATTTTTTCAGGCTGAAATCTATGTGCCCTTCAAATATGCCCACATCCTGCGGAAAGGAGATGCGATCGCGTATTTGCTCGTAGAGCGGCCGAAAAACATAGGCTAAGACCCCCTCCTGGTGCAATGCATCGAACAAGGCCTGGAAGTAGCACAGGTCTTTTTCTTTGGAAATCTTGCTATAGACGACGACCTGCATTATAGCCCTGTTTTGAAGTTCAAATACAAACCTGCCTGCCCAAGATGGTTCACACTGCCTTCTATGCGCAGGGCAAAATCGAAGAAAAATACCAGGTCTAAACCCACTCCACCACCCCACAAGAGGCGGTTATTGAAGGAGTTGTCAAACGTGTTCCAAGGGTTGTTGACATAGCCCCAGTCGCTGTTCAGACTGGCAAATGCTTTTATCGGCATCTTGCGCAGTTGTTCAACCGGCGACCACTTGCCAAAGTTAATCTGATTCTCCCATATTTTCATGCGCAGGCTGGAGTTTGCCAAAATCATATCCAGTCCGTCAATGATGTAGTACTCATAGCCCCGAAGCGTCCGTTCCTGGAAGCCGATGGCCCGGTTATCGTTGTAGGGCTGGGCACGCCGGATCAGGGAATATTTCCCTTTGGCAAGGAACGCCAGGTTCAGCGGACCATCCGCGATATCTTTGTAGATGCGGTAATCCCCAAACAAAGTGAGGGCATTCCGGTCCCTGAAAATGCCGAGCCCGTCTTTCCTCAGCTCCAGGGAGAAAAAAGAACCCGACAAAGGGTAGGGGCGTACGTCCCTATCGTCAAATACGTATTCATACGCCAGGGAAAAAAAGCGCTGCGACTGCCGCCCGTCCAGGAAGTATTCCGGGTTCAGCTCGCGGCTCACTTTTTCGTCTACCTGGTTGTGTACATAGCCCAACTGAAAGCGGTGGTATTGGTTTAAACCAGGTCGGTGCAATAAGGCGACCTGGGTGGAAAAACGCCGCAGGGCATACCCCTCTTCCGTCCTGAAAAAAACCTGCCGGTTTTCTATCGTGGCATAGTTCACTTCCTGGTTGCGCGCCGAAAAGGCACCCGCCGAAAAACCCCAGGTTTTCGCACGGTTGAAGAAAGGGAGCATATACTGGAACTGAAAAAGCTGGGTGTACCCTGTTTTGAAGTTGACCCTTGCCCGGTCGCGCCGACCGGTCAGGTTGCGGTGCCGAAAATCCATACCGTAGTTGATGCGGTCCAGGGAACGCCGCTGGTCCACCCACCACACGTTGAAATTGCGGTCGGCCAATTCAAAAATGGGAACGGGAAAAAGATACCAGGCCTCCGATACCCGTATGGATACCCGCACCCTGTTCCCGTCGTCTCCAGGGTATTGCGGAGCAATCTGGACACTGTTGAACAAGCCGGTCTGCATCAGCCACCGCTCCCCGTCGGAAAGCAACGTCGCCAATTGCTCCTGTTGTATAGTGTCGCCGATGCGAAAAGGAAGCTCCCTGAGGATGGTTTCTACGCGTGTCTTTTTCTGCCCATTGACCTGAATGGAATCAATCACCAAAAAAGGGGCCATTTGCGGAAAGAGCGGGGCACTCATCCCGCCAAGCAACAAACAGATGGCCAACCTGCGCAGGCAAGAGGAGGGAACCAATGGGCAGGTAATCCGGGAGACTGTCCGCATAGCTCCTTTCTTTGCAGATGCGGATCAGACGTTCAAGTAGGACATGAGGGACTCGTAGTGCTCCCGGAGATCGTCTAACAACTCGTTTTCGTAATAGACAGCTTTGACTTCGTAGCGAAAACGCTCCAGGGTCGCGAGGAGCTGTTGCACATAGTGCCCGTTCAGCTTCAAGGTAATCTCGATGCGGGAGGAATCCGGGGTACTGCTCACAAATGAGCTCAATACGGTCATTCGTTCAGATTCCACTACCCGGGCAATCTCCGTGAGCGAATAGTCGCTCTTGTTTACCCATAACACCAAAACACTGCCCGACTCTGTGAAGGAAGCCGTTTTGACAAACTGGAAAAACAAGTGCTCCAGGGTGACACAACCCAGGTATTGCCCTTCCTCATCCAGGACGGGAAGCAGCGTTAATTCGAACTCCGAGGTCAGGCGAACTACTTCTATGATGTGGTCACGCCATCGGACACAGGGCCTCGGCCAGGCGACGCTGCCGTGTAAGCGCCCTATGGGTGCTGTATCCAAATCCAGTGCCGCTTCTTCTGAAAGGACCCCAATGAGCTCCTGGCCATCTACTATGGGCAAGTGCCTGACCCCAAATTCCGACATCATCTCCATTGCGGTTTCCCCGGTATCGGAGCTCTTGAGCGGAATAATAGACGTGGCGATCAGTTGTTCGGCGATCATGGGTACGGGTTGTATGGCACCGACAGAAAATACTGCCGTGTAAATAACGTCAAAAACCGCGATACGTTTGCTATCGGTCCACAAGTTTTCTACGTTGAATCGCATATTCTTCTTCTGTGAGAAGGCCTTTTTTGCGCATCTCGTCCAGTTTGCGCAGTTGTTCGAGCAGGTCGGTATTGGTGATTTTTGCCAGTAGGTCATGGTCTTCCGAAGGGCTTTCCAAGCGGTTTATCAGGCGATATCCGTTCTTTTGGAACACTTCGAATCTTTCTTGTACCCTCAGAAAAGCGAGTGCATCGTGCGTTTTCAGGCGTTCAAAGTCTTTAAAGCCCAATCCTACGGCCTGGTCTATGTGGTAAAACGCCTCATCGGCCTTTTCCGTGAGGGAATAGGCACAGGCCAGGTTGAAATGTATCGAAACGTCGTTGGGCGTCAGTCCCAGTGCTTTGTTGAAGTCTTCTATGGCCGCTTCGAAATCGTAGTCTTTATACTTGGCAATACCCGATTTTTTGAGTTCTGCGGCGCGGTCTATGTAGTCCTGTGCACCTTTCGAGCGCTGTGGTGGCCGCCCGGGGCGCTCTTCCTGCCGCCCGGGGCGGCTGTTGCGCTCCCGATACCTGTTTTTGACCACCTGTACATAAGCTTTGTTGTAGCGCAGGTCAAAGGAGTCTTGGTCCATGGAAAAGAAGACGAGGGCATCAATAATCCCTAATAGCGACGGTATGCCGGTCATAAAAAAAACCAGATAGGCTATGCCAAGCCCTTTTTGCCCTAAATAAAAGCGATGGATTCCGAAGGTGCCGAGGAACAGCGCAAGGACCCCCGCCAGGTTTTTATCTTTCATATTCCCTGTTTATCAGACTGGTTACAACGTACAACGAATCTATAGTACCGAATTTTGATGCCCACAACGGCAATATGCCGGTAACACGGGCATTCCACAAAAAAAAACGATGTATAAATCGTTTAAACCGATTAGAAGGAGCCTGCGAAGAAGGAAAGAGAGGGTTTCCCTTTCCGCACAAAAACGCATGGAGAACATGCAACGGGGGCGGTTGACAAAGGAAAGACATAGGGATGCACACTAATATACTTTGCACGTCAGGATAGTGAAATCATCCGGGATGGTTTCCTTGCCCCGGAACGCGTCTATGTGGTCCATGAGGCTTTGGTTGAATTGCGAGGCCGATTCCTTATAGTGGTTTTTCACAAAGTCGCAGAGTAGTTCTTCCGTGAAGAAATCCCCGTCCCGGTTTCGGATGTCCGTCAGCCCATCCGTGTAAGAAAGGATAATGGCCTCCTCCTCCTGGATATGGCAATAACCGATTTCGATCCCGGGGATGGTTGGATAGGTCCCCAACATGATGCACCCCTTGTCGAGGAACGATTTCTGCGCCTGCGAGATCACAATGGGGGGGTTATGGCCGGCATTCACATACTTCAGACGGCGCTCGTGCACGTCGTACTCACCGATAAAAAAGGTGATGAAGCGATCCCCGTTCGTGATCTGGTTGACAGCGGTGTTGATTTCCCGTATAAAGGCGTCCAGCTCCAGCCTGCGGTTGATCAGGGTGTGGAAATTGGCTTGGAAGTTGGCCATCAACAAGGCAGCACCTAATCCTTTTCCCGTAAAATCACCGATACAGAACACGATCTTCCCGTCCTCGAACTCTATGAAATCGTAGTAGTCCCCCCCCACGCTGAGTTGTGGCTTGTAAATACTCCGGAACTCGTAACGGCTGTTGCCGGGCATGGTTTTCGGGATGAGCATTCGTTGTACCTCAGCCGCCAGTTCCATCTCCTTGCGCAGGCGCTCCTGCTCCAACTGGCGCTTGAACAGGCGCTTGTTTTCGATAGCTACCGCAATGATATTGGTGATGGTGGTGATCAACTGTATGATGTTGTACACGTCTTCCTCTTCGCGGAAGCCTCCTATGAAGACA
>JBEGMH010000102.1:0-3185 GCA_041183125.1 Bacteroidota bacterium
ACCCCGGGGTGATACCGTGCCGCCCAGAAGGCATTGACGCGGGATTTTTCGAGCCATTCGCAGAGGTTTTCGAGCACTCTAGGGGGCAGTCCGCCCCCCTCTTCATGGGTTTCCATACGGCCCTGCTCAAGGCGTTGGTAGAGGCTGGCAGCTTCGGTTTCTTCAGCTGCCCACTCCCCGAGCCGGGTCCAGTTGCGGATCAGGCTTTCATGGGAGATATCGAGCATATTCCCGTCATGCAGGGCCACGCCGGGGGGTGGCATCAGAAAAGATGCCCCGATATCGCGGAAGCGTTCTATAACGGCGTCCACTTCTGTGCGGTTTGCGGATACGGCCTCGCAGAGCCCGTAGATTTCGGCCATCAACGTCGGGCGGCGGCCGCCTTGCTCGCCGGCGCTGAGATCGGTGAGGCGCTGGAAGAGGAGGCGGGCGATCGCGCGACCTTTGTCGTCGAGCGCGGCATAGAGCTCGTCGGCGTGGTGACCCATGGCCTGTTGCATGCCCCCCACCGCGTCATATTCGACATGGCCGAGGGAGCTTTGACCACCTCCGTCCTGCCATTTTTTATAGCTGCGCATCAGCGCGTGTTGCATGAGCGGCAGCTGATCCATATTGTCGCCTACTTCCCGGACCACGCGATTGGCAAAGGCAGCGCCCACGGGGGCATGGACCACGGCGAGAGGGCCTGTGACCGCACGGCGCACGTTTTCCCCGCTGAGCCGCGGCACGAGGTACTGACCGGAGTTGATGATTTCCGGTAGTCCGCGGTAGCGCACGCACTCGCCCAGAAATTCCGAGCGCATGGTGATGACCACGTAAATATGTGCCCCTTCCTGCCCGACGGCGTTGAGCAGGAGGTCCACAAAATGTGCTGCCTCGCCGGGAGGGATTTCCTTGCCAAAGCGGAACAGTTCCTCAAACTGATCCACGATGAGGAGGGTCTTATCGCGCACGCCCTTGCCTTCCTCCGCTTCGAGCAGCCCGAAAGAGCTTTCCATCAGCAAGGGCAGCAGACGGCGTACCTCTGGCTCGACTACTTCCCGGCGGGTATCTTTGAGGGCAGCCCCGGCCAGAGCTGCCGCCAGGTTCTGAATGGGACTGTTGCCCGGTCGGCAGATCACGATTTTCCAGTCGCTCACCTGCGCCTGTTTGCGCCCGGCGTGCAGGGCAGGGATAAGACCTGCGCGCACCAGGGAGGACTTCCCGCTGCCGGAGTTGCCCAATACCCCTAAGAAACGGGTGCGTATCAGCCGCTCGATCAGCTCCTCCGATTGGCCTTCCCGGCCAAAAAACAGGTGTGCCTCGGAGGTACGGAAGGGGCGCAGACCCGGGAAGGGGTTGCGCCGGGTTTCTTCCTCGTCTATAATCTCCATGACCTGCCCCTTCTGTTGCAAGTCCAGGTAGTACTCGTCAATCTGGAAATTCAGCGGTTCAGGCATGGAAGGCGGTGTTTAGGAACGTTAAGATCTCTTTCTCAAACCCCTCTTTTGCGCAGTCAATGATCTTGAACTCGTGGCTGCGCACCTGGCGGATACGATCTACTACATCCGGATCGGCCACGCAGATAGCCATTCCATAAGGGGTATCTTTTTCCGTAGCCATCCTGATCAGGTCCACTTTTTTGGCATTGCACCAAGCAGTAGTGGCATGACGGAGCAGTAACAGCGCCTTCTGGCTCACGAGCCAACTATCCCGCATGGCCTTATCGGCGTCTATGAGCGGGTCATCTTCCGGAAAGACCGAGCGGATGACCTCATATCTGTTTTCGTACATCAAGTCGTCAATACTCGCCCAAAGTGCATCGTTTTTGTCGTGAGGATGGTGTACATAAAATACCCGGGTACCTGGCGTGGAAGGTAGAAGGGGAGGGCTTGGTTTTTCAAGGTACTCCAACAGAAAATCCCTTACCGCCTTCAGCTCGAAGGCCAGAGGGGGTAGTACCTTGTGATTTATTAGCGCTTCCGCGTCCAGTTGATCCAGGAACGCCAACTGGGAGGCCGCACAATCTTCGCTGGTTTGGGCCGTATAAAAAATACGGAAATTCGCCCGTTTTGCCGCTTCCTCCAATGCGAGTCCGTATTGCAGATGGGCGATGGGCGTACGGGGGCTGTCCGAAGGCTTCGCCCCTTCCACATCGTCGTAAAAAAATACCGCCATATCGGAAGCCGCCAACTGGCGCTGGATAAATCCCCTCAAGTCCTTTTCAGACAATACCTTAGGCTCCGGGGGGGCATCCGCTGCCTCCTCGGGAAGGATGCGGATTGCCAGTTTATTGTACTTGCGGTGCTTCTGTAGTTCTGTTACCAACTGCTCGCGCAATTTTTTTGCCTCGCCATAAGCATAGCCCAGGAACAGACCAGCCCCGTCCCTATGTTCAGGTGTTTTTATGTCTTCTTGTTGACGGCGCACCAAATCTAATGCGTCGAACACATCAGAGGAGAGTAGGGCTACCTTTTTTATGAAGTCTGGCTCCGAGACAGGTATAGGTAAGGGCTTCTGGTAAAAATCCGCGTACAGGATTTCCTTTGCTTTTAAAAAACCGGTGATAGCTTCTACTTCCTGGCGTCCTTCTCCCGTTTCGCCCCCAAATTTGTCGTAGTCCATAAGCCTTACCGGCAGAATACGGCTCGTACCGCCCACGATCAGGCCCTCGCCTGCGTGGCCTTTGTAGTGCAGGAACTCCCTGCGGCACCAAGGACTGGACAGATATACAGGGGAAAGAATAGGAATGAACAAAGCCGAGTTTTCCATGGCCTGGACCAGGCGATCTGAAAGCACGTTTCCTGTCCTGAGGCCGTCTTCGTCCAGGAATACTTTCAAACGTTGCCCAGTACGCGAGCGAAAATCATCTGCCAGGCGCTGCTGGAACTCGTGGATCCAGTTCCCGTGCGTCTCGTTGTCGTGGTGTGCATAGCTGATGAACACATCGTACTCCATAGTCGGGGTATTTGGTATTTTAGGAAAATAATACGGCTAAAAGGTATCCGCGTACTGTGAATAATGCCCCAGCGCGAAAATCAAGCAGGTTTGGAAGGCTTCTCCGCCTCCCGCATGTACGTTTTCCACTGGGTATTTTCATTCGCCAATAGGTTCTCCACCTCGGCGACGAACGCAGGAAAGGCGTTATCCAGCCCCTGGTAGCGCCCGGAGCCGGCTAAGAACAGCATTTTTTCCCGCTTCAGGGC
>JBEGMH010000103.1:0-2841 GCA_041183125.1 Bacteroidota bacterium
CGTCTGGACGGGTGTTTTCTCAAAGCCTTCCCCTTTTTTTATAAAAACAAAAGACGCATCGCCCTCTCGTATAATCGCCGTTTCAGGTACACAGGGCTGCCGGCTGTTTTCCGTGAAGATGTTGGCCTGCAGGAAGGAGCCGGGGAAGAGGTCTTTCGGTTCCGGCTCAAAGTGCCCGTGTACGCGGATGGTCTTGTCGTCGGGGTTCACCATGCGGCTGAGGAGGTGTACCGTGGCGGTATATACCTTGTCGCTGCCGGGCACGCGCACTTCGATGCGCTGCCCTTCTTTGAGGCGGGGGATGTCGCGGGCGAAGACGTTGAGCTCGGCGTGTACATGGCTGACGTCGAGGATGGTGTAGAGCAGATCTTCAGCATTGACGAGCTTGCCCGGGTTGACGTTGACCTGGTCCACATAGCCGCTGACGGGGGCGTACAGGGTGATTTGCTCCTGGATGTATTGGTTGTTTTCCAGCTTGGCCACGTCTATCCCGATCAGTTTGAGTTCGGCTTTGAGCCCCTGGCTGCGGGCGCGGGCCAAGTCGTACTCGGCTTTGGCCTGTTCCAGGGCCCGTTGGGAAGTAGCTTCGCTGCCGGCGAGGGCCTGTTTGCGTTTAAATTCCTTTTCCAGCATGTCGAGCTGGCTTTGGTTTTCGAGGAATTCCCGTTGCAGGCGCACCAGGTCGGGGTGGGAGAGGGAGGTGAGCAACTGCCCCTTGCGCAGGAAGGTGCCCGGCAGTTGGGTCACGTTGCGCACGATACCTTTGACGGGGGCATGCACGGCGATGACATTCTGGGGCGGCACGTCCACCATGCCGGTACAGGTGATGGCCAGTTCGAGGGTGCGCACCTCGGCGGGGCCGGTCTGGATTTGGGCCAGGCGGGTTTGTTCGGCACTCAAGGTGACGGTATTGCCGGAAGAAGCGGCCGGTTGTTGTGTTTCGGAAGTATTTTCCTGTTTGCCCTTGCAAGCAGGCAGGGCCGCGAGTACGGCCAAAGAGAGCAGGGAAACTATGATAGATCGCATGGATATTTTTTTTAAAATGAGGTGAATGAGTCTGTTTATTTGCGCCAGAAGGCCCATGTTACGAGGGCGAGGTTATAGCGGTGTGCCAGGGTGAGGTATTCCAGCTCGCTTTGCACGGCGGATTCCAGGCTGATGACGGTTTCTATGAAATCGCTTTCCCCGCTGCGCAAGCGGGTATCGGACAATCGGCGCAGTTGCGCGGCTTGTTGGAGCAGGGTATTGCCCTGGCTATCGAGCAAGTCACTGGCCATGCGGAGTTGTACCTCGCTGGCCTCCCGTTGCCGGGCGATTTGGAAAGTAGCGGCCTGGAGCTCTGTTTCGGCGATGGTTTGCTTCAAGCGGGCGGTTTCCACCGCAGCGCGCCAGGGCTTCCGGAACAAGGGGATATTGACGCCGACGGTCATGTTCTGGAACGTGTAGCTTGCCGGGCGGAGGCTGATGATACCGTATCCGACGTTCCACTGGGGGGCGACGGCTTTCTGTTCAACGAGTACTTCCTGTTCTGCTACGGTCACCAGGCGTTGGCTGGGCTGCAGGAGCAGGTTGCCGGGGCTGGTGCCCATTTCGGCGGCCAAGAGGGGGTATCCGCCGGGGGGCAGGGTCCAAATCGTTTCCGACAAGTAGGCGCTGCGGGTCAGTTCGTGGAGCGCCAGGGCTGTTTCGGCTTCGGCACGCCGGGCGTGTTGCCGGGCTATGCCGGCTTTGTTTTCGACGATACTTTTTTCCAGCAGGTCTATTTCCCCGTTTTGGTAGCGCAGGTTGGTTTTGGCCAACAGCGAGTCGAGCAAAGCAGCTTGTCTGCCGAGGAGTATTTCCTGTTGGCCCAGGAAGACCCAGTGTAGCCACTGCTGTTTCACTTCCCGCTCGAGTTGTTGTTCCAGTACGCGTCGCTCTTCGCTGCGCAGTTCGGCGGTATTGCGGGCGAGTTCCCGGCGCTGTCGGTCCTGGGCGGGGTTGCCGAGGCTCTGGGAGACCGAGAAATTATAGTCCAGGAGTTTGCTGTCGAGCTGTCCGTTGGTCAAGGAAAGCTGTGCGGGGGGGATGTAGCGCGCCTGCTGGACGCCCAACTGGGCTGCCTGGACCTGGAGGGCAGCGGTTTTGAGCGCTGGGTGTTGTTGGCGGGCGTTCCCGACGGCCATATCCAGGGTGAGCGGTAGGCCCTGGGCCTGCGTTTGGGTGCTGCCCAGCAGTGCGAGCAAAAGTGCGATGCCCAAGGCGGCGCTTGCCGGGGGCGGGCTGCTGCGCTTGCGGCGGTTCACGAGGTAGTACAGGATGGGGAGCACGAGTAGGGTGAGCAGGGTAGAGGTGATGAGCCCACCGATGACCACGGTAGCCAGGGGCTTTTGCACCTCTGCACCGTTCGAGGTGGAGGTCGCCATGGGGATGAAGCCTAATGCCGCCACGGTAGCGGTCATCAGGATAGGCCTTAGGCGGGTGAGGCTTCCGCGTACGATGACCTGCTTTAGGTGCTCCTCCTCATCGCCCTCGAGGTTTTGGTTGAAAAAGCTGATCAACACGATGCCGTTGAGTACGGCCACACCAAAGAGGGCGATGAACCCGATACCTGCCGAGATACTGAACGGCATCCCCCGCAGCCAGAGGGCCAGGATGCCTCCGATGACGGAGAGGGGTACGGCACTGAAAATCATAAGGGCGTATTTGGCGGTACCAAAGGTGAAGAACAACAAGATAACAATGAGGCCCAGCGCGATGGGCACGGCGACGCTCAAGCGTGCGCGGGCTGCCTCCAGGTTTTCAAACTGCCCGCCGTAGCGGATGGAGTACCCCGCGGGCAGGGCTAATTTCTCGTCCAGC
>JBEGMH010000104.1:0-2736 GCA_041183125.1 Bacteroidota bacterium
AGGGGTCAAAAAGGCCCTTTTTTTCCCACACTGTGCCTTTTTTCGGTCATATAGCGCCGCTATACTCCCTCAAAAAGCCTTCGTGTGGATAAAAAATGGCTCTTTTTTCCCACCTCGCTGACCCCTCGCAACAAGTCTAATAACGAATGAACATCTGTTTCTTAGTAGATGCAGGCAATAAAGTTCCTTTGAGATAGCCTCACACAAATTTTTATAAAATCACCAAAAAAACGAGCGCGTGCCGTATGTTTAGGGGCTGTTAAAATAGTTGCGTCACCTAAAAATCCTATAACAATGGCATCTTATCGTTTCTTCTCCTGGACGTTCCTGGTGTTTTTTCTTGCCGTGGGCATCGTACAAGCCCAATCGAAAAAAGAAAAGGGCACTGTTTTCTCCGTTTCTTATGCAGCGAGTGCCCATGCCGGGCCGATTACAGGCCGGGTGTACGTCATGGTTTCCAAAGATAACCGCCGGGAGCCACGCCTTCAGATCGGTACGCACGGGGTTCCTTTTTTTGGTAAAGACGTAGAGCGGCTGAGCCCAGGCACCGCCGTGCCGATAGACGGGCAGGCCGTGGGATATCCCCTGGAGCGCTTGTCAGAACTGCCGGAAGGGGAATACTACGTCCAGGGCTTCGTCAATGTATATACTGAGTTCAAGCGGGCTGATGGACATACGCTGTGGATGCACCAGGATCAGTGGGAGGGGCAACGCTTTCAGGTGTCGCCAGGCAATTTGTACAGCGATGTACAGAAAATCGCCATCGCTCCGGGACAAGCGCAGAGAGTGGAGTTGGTATGTAAAAATGTCATCCCGCCAATAGCGGTGCCCGAAGATACGCGCTGGGTCAAGCGCATCAAGTTCCAGAGTAAGATACTGACGGCGTTCTGGGGGCAGCCTATGTACCTGGGCGCTACGGTTCTACTGCCGCGTGGCTATGCGGAACATCCCGACCGGTATTATCCCGTCAACTACATCCAGGGGCATTTCTCAACGGGGGCACCCAATGGCTTTACGGAAAAAGACCCGGGTGGTGAACCGGGTTCCCGCAGCCGTGCCGGGTATGAATTTGGGCAGTTTTGGCAATCGGAGGAGAGTCCGGAAATGATTTTGGTGACCTTCCAGCACCCTTGTCCTTATTACGACGACAGCTATGGCGTGAACTCGCCCAATACCGGACCTTACGGGGATGCCATCCTGCAGGAGCTGATTCCGGCGGTCGAAGAGCAGTTCCGCATCATCCGACAGCCTTGGGCGCGGGTACTGTCGGGGGGCTCCACAGGGGGCTGGATCACCCTGGCCATGCAGATTTTTTATCCCGATTTCTTCGGGGGGGCGTTCTCTCTGTGTCCCGACCCTGTGGATTTCCGCTATTTTCAATCGGTCAATATCTATCAGGACAAGAACGCGTACTACAAAGAATTTGGCTGGGTGAAAGTGCCTACCCCGTCCGACCGCACCCCAGACGGCCTTACGAGGCTCACCTACCAACAGCGCAATCACATGGAATTAGCTATGGGCACTAAAAACCGCTCGGGGGAACAGGTGGATATCTTCGAGGCTGTCTTTGGGCCTATCGGCTCAGATGGCTATGTCAAACCTCTATTCGATAAAAAAACCGGGGCAATAGACCCCGAGGTAGCAAAATACTGGAAGGAACACTACGATCTGCGGGAATACCTCGAACGGAACTGGCAGACCCTGGCCCCCAAGCTCAAAGGAAAACTGCATATCTACATGGGCGATATGGATACCTATTTCCTCGACCCTGCTGTACGCCTCATGGAGGAGTTCCTAAAATCTGCCCAACCAGCCTACAACGGCTCGGTGACCTACGGCGATGGGAAACCGCATTGCTGGGGGCCCGAACGCACAGAACTGATCAAAATCATGGCACAACACCTCCGCAACCAGGCACCTTTGACGGAAGGGCGCTAATGGCGGGAAAGTCCCCCAAAACGACAAAGGCCCTGAGCGCGCTCAGGGCCTTTGTCGTTTGAGAAGGCTATTTTTTACTGCACGATCACCTTGCGCGTCAGCGACCTACCGTCCACCTCGAGGCGGATGAGGTAGACGCCGGCGGGTAGTCGGCCCGCCCCGGCGTTGCCGTCCCAGCGGTAGTTGTTGGTGCCGGTACCGACCGATACATCCCAGTAGCCCTTCACGCCGCCCAATACGTCCAACACCGTGACGCGGGCCTGGCCGGCCCGCTCGGCGTCAAAGCGCAGCAGCGTCTCGCCCGCGAAGGGGTTCGGCATGATGTCGAAGCGGCCGGTGGCTTGCAGCACTTCCTCCACCGGAGTAGCTACCGGCATCTGGAAGGGGTGCGGCGCGGCCACGGAGCCCGTTTGTGCATCCGTCGAGAAGAAGAGCGTCTCTTTGAGCGACAGCTCCTCGCGGCCGTTGTACAGCTTGAAGTTGAGCAGCTCGCCCGCCCGGTTGGCATAGATGGTCACGAAGAACAGGTGTGCACCGAGGGCCTCGATGTACAGGGCCTGGCCGCTACCGCGCAGCTCGCCCTTGGCGAAGGCGCCCAGCTCGTAGCCTTTCTCCGTCACGTTCTTGCCGGCCATCTGCACGATGCCCACCAGGGTCATGGAGTGTTCGAACTTGGAGGCGTCCACCTGCCAGTGGGCGCCCAGGCCGCGGACTGCCACCAGGCCGCCCTTGCGGTTGCTCTTCTCGAGGCCCTCCTGTAGGTTGCCCGTGGTCGGGGTTGGGTACTGGAGGGTGCCC
>JBEGMH010000105.1:0-3819 GCA_041183125.1 Bacteroidota bacterium
GGGGTAGAATTGTTTTAAGAAAACGAAATAAAAAATCGTTTTTCTTCTTTAAAAGAAATATTATTTTAATAAATATAAAAAACCGATTTTCGCTTTGCGAAAATCGGTTTTTTTATGCGTATCCGATCCGCTACAGGCTACCGCAACCGGTCAGCGTATTTCCACGAGGGTTACGCCATCGCCGCCTAATTCCGGCTCCGGGTGGGTAATATCCATGGGGATGCGGTACTCTTTCAGTTTGGTGCGCACTGCTTTGCGCAGTACGCCATTTCCCTTTCCGTGTACGATGCGCAGGTTGGTCGCGCTGGTAAGCAGGGCGTGGTCTACGAAAGACTCCACGATTTGGAGGGCTTCTTCCATGCGCATGCCGCGAATATCCAGTTTAGATTGAAAGCCGGCGTTTTGTTGCACCGTATCGGTTTGGATGCTGCGTTTGGGCTGTAGGTCCAGGGGTTCGCCGGAGAGCACCAGGTCTTGGAGGGCGATGGTCATGCGGAGTTGGCCCACCATAACGATGGCTTTATCTTTTTTGAGGGCTTCCACTTTGCCCACTGCCCCTCCCTGGATCAGTTTCACGAAGTCTCCGGGTTGGATAGCGCGTTCTTTGCGCGATTTGGCGTTGGGGGGAGTATAGATTTCCTTTTTCAGTTCGACGACCTGTTCTTGCAGGACCTGTCGTTCCTCTTTGACTTTTGCGGCGATTTCGCGGGCTTTTTCGAGGTTTTTTTCCTCTTTCAGTTCGCGGATCAGTTTTTCGAAAGCTTGGTTTTCGCGGCCTGCCTGTTGGAGGGCCTGTTCTTTGGCCTCCAGTTTTTGGCGTTTGCTGCGGAACTCCATATCGCGTTGCATCTGGTCGTAGGTACGCATGAGGCGTTCCAGTTTTTCCTCCCGTTCCTTCATGACCTGGAGTTGGTCTTCCAGTTCTTTTTTCTCTTTTTGGAGGTCTATGAGCAGCTGGTCCACGGCGGTTTCGCTTTTGCCGCTGCGGTGGCGGGCATACTCGAGCATATTTTCATCGAGGCCGCTTTTCATAGCGATTTCGAACGCGTAGGAGCTACCGGGCCTACCGACTTTAAGTTCGTAGGTAGGCGACAGGTGGTCTTTGTCGAAGTGCATTGCCCCATTGAGGATGCCTTTTGTTTTGAAGGCAAAAATTTTGAGGTTGGAGTAGTGCGTGGTGATTACGCCGTAGATTTTCCGTTGGTTCAGTTCGCGGAGGATGGACTCTGCGATGGCGCCGCCCATTTGGGGGTCGGTACCGGAGCCGAATTCGTCAATCAGCACGAGGGTACGTTCATTGGCGTGCTGTACGAACTGCCGCATATTGCTCAGGTGGGAGCTATAAGTGCTCAGGTCATCTTCGATAGATTGCTGGTCGCCGATATCGGCGAAGATATTGGAAAAAACGCCCATTTCGCTGCGCTCGTCCACGGGCACCAGCAGGCCGCTTTGCACCATAAGTTGCAGGAGGCCTACCGACTTCATCGTGATGGATTTGCCGCCTGCGTTGGGGCCGCTGAGCACGAGGATGCGGTTGCCGTGTTCCATGCGCAGGGTGAACGGCACGGTCGTTCTTGCCAGGGGCAGGTTGCGCAGGAACAGCAGGGGGTGGCGGGCATCCAGTAAGTAGAGGTGTGGGGATTGGCGCATTTGCGGATGGCCGGCCTTCATCATACTGGCCACCCGGCCTTTGGCATAGACCAGGTCAAAATAGACCAGGATATCCTGGTATTTCCGGATTTGGGGCACATAAGGGCGCAGGAGGGCGCTCAGCGTTTTGAGGATGCGGTAGATCTCGCGCCGTTCTTCCTGTTCCAGATCGAAGATATCGTTGTTGATTTGGATGATTCCTTCCGGCTCGATGAAAGAAGTCCGCCCGGTGGCCGATTCATCGTGGATGATCCCGCGTACTTTGCGCTTGTGTTCTGCTGGCACGCTGAGCACGCGCCGTCCGTTGCGGAAGCTCTCCACGGTATCGCTCAGCCAACCTTTGGCGCGATAGGTCTGGACGATTTCGCGAAACACTTTGTCCAGTTCGCGTTGTTTGCCCGAGATCGCTTTGCGGATTTTAGACAACTCCGGGGAGGCGTCTGCCCGGATGTTCCCATCGGGGTCTATCACGCGGTCGATTTCCAGGATCAGGGTTTTATCGAAATGCACCGCTTTGATGACGGCATACAAGGAAGGGTACATTTCGCGGCGGGGGTCGGTAAAAAAGTCGTAGATACCCGCGACGGCCACCAGGGTGATCTGGACGCGGCGCAGGCCATCTTCCGGCAGCACATAGTCCTGGATTTCGAGCATGCGCAGTTCCTCCTCCAGATCGGAGTAGGTAGGGATGTGCATTCGGTCGTTATGGTCTAGGGAGCGCCTCATTTCGCGCACTTCCCGCAGCTTCGTTTCGATGCGGTCCAGGTTGGTGCCCGGGCGGATGGCATACGCAGCGGATTTGCCCAATTCGCCCTGGCATTCATGGGCGACCAGTTCCAGTACTTTGTCGAATTCCAGGCGCTGGAAAATATCTTTAGGTTCTAAACGCATGGGTAAAAAAGATTCACAGGATAGTTCAAGTGCTTTTAGTAAAACCTCACAACAAAGGTAATAGAACAATATTTTGACCTGTAAGTTCCATAGAACTACAAAACCCGTTTAAAAACGCTACATTCGCCTTGCATTTATCACCCAACAAAAGACTACTGTGGCAGGCAATTCATTTGGCAACGCATTCAAAATCACCACGTTTGGGGAATCGCATGGCCGGGGGATCGGCGTAGTGCTCGACGGCTGCCCTGCGGGGCTTTCCATTGACGAAGACTTCGTACAATCCGAGCTGGACCGTCGCAAGCCCGGGCAGTCTGCCATTGTGACCCAGCGCAAAGAAGAGGACCAGGTGCAGTTCCTGTCCGGCGTGTTCGAGGGCAAAGCGACCGGTACGCCGATTGCGATGCTGATCCTGAACGCGGATGCGCGGTCCAAGGACTATGGCCATATCGCCGAGAAGTACCGGCCTTCCCATGCCGATTTCACCTATCAGGAAAAATATGGCATCCGCGACTACCGGGGGGGAGGGCGTTCCTCGGCGCGGGAAACGGCGGCCCGGGTAGCTGCCGGTGCCATTGCCAAGTTGTTCTTGGCCACCCAGGGGATTGCCTGTAGGGCGTGGGTAAGCCAGGTCGGCGGGATCTCTTTGAACAAATCGCTGAAAGACTTAGATTTATCCCTTACCGACAGCAACGATGTGCGCTGCCCTGACCCGGAGACAGCTGCGGCTATGATCGAATTGATCAAGGCGGTGCGCAAAGACGGGGACACGATCGGGGTCGTGGTCAGCGGCTTGGTCACGGGCTGCCCGGTGGGCCTGGGCGAGCCGGCGTTCGACAAGCTACACGCCGACCTGGGCAAGGCCATGCTGAGCATAAACGCTTGCAAAGGCTTTGAATACGGTTCCGGATTTGCCGGGACTGCGCTGCGGGGTAGTCTGCACAACGACCCTTTTTACAACGACCACGGGGTCATAAAGACGCGGAGCAACCACTCCGGAGGTATCCAGGGCGGTATCTCCAACGGGATGGATATTGATTACCGGGTGGCATTCAAACCCGTGGCTACGATCATTCCGGCCCAGGAGTCGGTGGACAACATGGGGAACGCCGTGCAAGTAGAAGGGAGGGGGCGGCACGACCCTTGTGTTTTGCCGCGGGCCGTGCCTATTGTAGAAGCTATGACTGCCCTTGTAATAGCTGACCACTTATTGCGCAACCGGATGGTACGTCTTTAGGGCTAATACACTTATTGCGAGGGGTCAGCGAGGTAAAAAAA
>JBEGMH010000106.1:0-3717 GCA_041183125.1 Bacteroidota bacterium
GGGTCAAAAAGGCCATTTTTTTCCCACCTCGCTGGCCCCTCGCAACAAGTCTGTTCTTCTTTTTGACGATTATTTCTTTAAGCAGTTTCACCTGCGCAAACAAGCCGGAAGTCGGTGGAAACGCTGCTCCGACCGTACAGGCGTATGGGCCTCCTTTGCCGGTACTTCGCGGACTGGACGTCAATCCTTTCTTGCGCCTCTCCATCTCGGTACCAGAAGGCGGAACGCCGCTCAACCTGCGCAGTCTTGTAGGTCGGCTCAACCGCGAAGCCCTCATGGACATCCAGCGCCTGGACTTGTACGCTTCCCAGTTTGACCAGATGCCGTCCGGTACCCCGCTGGCTTCTTTTTCCCCTGAAAAGGCATCGTTCGAGATCCCGGCCAGCCTGACCTATACGGTTGGCCTGCACACGCTTTGGATAAGTGTGGTGCTGAAAGACGACGCCGGTGTGGACGGGATGGTCGAACTCCACATAGATGCCCTGACGGATGTAAGCGGAACGCGCTTTGTAGTCCAGGAAAATGCCTCGTCTTTTGTCAAGCGAAAAGGGGTGGCCTTGCGCAAAGGAGGGCAGGAAGGGGTGGATACGTACCGCATCCCGGGCATTATCGCTACCGATAAGGGAACATTAATCGCTGTGTACGACATCCGCTACAACAACAGCCGGGATCTTCCTGGCAATATTGACGTGGGGATGAACCGCAGTACCGATGGCGGCAAAACCTGGTCGCCCATGAAGATCATCATGGATATGGGGCCACCACACGAAAACAACGGCATCGGCGATCCTTGTATCCTTTTTGACCCGGCGACCAAGAAAATTTGGGTGGCCGCCCTCTGGAGCAAAGGCAATCGCTCTATCGCCGGCTCCGGTCCCGGGCTTACGCCAGACGAAACCGGCCAGTATGTCCTGGTGAGCAGTTCGGATGATGGCCTTACCTGGTCGCAACCGATTAGCATCACCCCGCAGGTCAAAAATCCGGCTTGGAAATTGTTTTTTCAGGGCCCGGGCTCCGGAATCGCTATGTCCGACGGTACACTGGTGTTCCCTTCCCAGTTTTGGGACGCCGCCGGGATCCCGAATGCGAATCTAATCTACAGCAAAGACCACGGGGCAAGCTGGCAATGCAGCGTGGCCGCCCCCAAATCCAACACGACGGAAAGCCAGGTCGTAGAGACTACGCCCGGAACGCTTATGCTCAATATGCGCGACAACAGAGGGCAGTTCAGGAGCGTGGCCACTACCACCGATTTGGGCACCACCTGGAAAGAACACCCCACCTCCCGCAAAGATCTCCCGGACCCCGTCTGCATGGGGAGCTTGATCAAAGCGGACATAACCGTGAACGGCGCCAAGCGCCCCGTCTTGTTCTTCTCAAACCCGGATAAAGAAGCAGCCCCGCGGGAGAAAATCACCGTAAAAGCCAGTCTGGACCTGGGGGAAAGCTGGCCCACCGCCCATCGCCTCCTAGTGGACGAACGCAACTGCTACGGCTATTCCTCCCTGGTGCTGATAGACCCGCAAACGCTGGGCTTGCTGTACGAAGGCTCCAAGGACCTGTACTTCGTGAAAATACCCATCAAAGAACTCCTGCCCTGATAGGCTATAGAAAAGGCCGGCCATTTTTGATGGCCGGCCTCAAAAGATTGTCCGCACAACTGTTGGAAACAGTAGTTTTTTACAGGGTAGTATGGCTACAGGACACTCCTAATCAGCAGGTACAGCAGGAGAAGTGCCGAAAGACCGGCAAAGAACATAAAGTATAGGAATGCGCCACGCGTCCCGTCGTTTTTTTGGTTTGGCTCGGAGGACATAAGTATCATTATTTAGTGACTAATTATTAAAATGACCTTTATCATCTAAAAAGTCACAGCGATTGTATACCTTGGACTGGTTGCAAGCCTCCTTGCGAAACGTAAAAATGGATACTATGGAAACGATCAGGGAACTGGAACCCAAAATGCTCTGGCATTATTTCGCCGATTTGAACGCGATCCCCAGGGCTTCTAAGAAGGAAGCGCTCGCAGTGGCGTTCGTGCGCAGCTTCGGAGAGAAACACGGTCTGCAAACGCTGGTAGACCAAGGAGGCAATGTCATCCTCAAAAAGCCTGCAACGCCGGGTAGGGAGCAGCATCCCACCGTTATCCTACAGGGCCACCTGGATATGGTACACCAAAAAAATGCAGGTACCGCGTTTGATTTTGATACGGAAGGTATCCGCAGCTATGTGGACGGCGACTGGGTCAAAGCACAAGGCACCACGCTGGGGGCAGATAACGGGATAGGCGTGGCCTCCATCCTCGCCGTCTTAGCCTCCAAAGACCTGGTCCATCCGCCCCTGGAAGCCTTGTTCACCGTAGATGAGGAAACGGGTATGTCAGGGGCCCAAAACCTGGGAGAAGGGCTTTTGAACGGTAAAATCCTGCTCAACTTGGATTCCGAAGAGGACGATGAACTCACCATTGGTTGCGCAGGGGGCTTAGATGCGTTTTCCGAAATGAGCTACACCGAGCTGCCCACGCCAGCTTCGTCGGTGGCCTTCCTGATCAAAGTCAGCGGCCTCAAAGGGGGCCATTCGGGCGTGGACATCCACCTGGGCCGGGCAAATGCCAATAAGGTCCTGATCCGGCTGCTGTATAACGAACATACTACACTCCACTTGTCGTCTTTCAACGGGGGCAACCTGCGCAACGCCATCCCCCGGGAAGCGGAAGCAGTCGTCGTGATCCCGCAAGGTGGGGAAGAGGCTTTCCAAAGCGCGTTCGCCGAACGCGCAGCAGCGATCATACAGGAATTTTTACACGTCGAACCCGATATGAAGCTGGAGGCGACCCCCTGTGCGCTTCCGGTATCCGTAATGGATCCTGTCCAGCAAGGGAACATACTCAAAGCCCTATACGTAGTCCCCAATGGGGTGTATCGAATGAGCCCCTCCATACCCGGGTTGGTCGAGACCTCCAATAACCTGGCCCGCGTGGAAATCGGGGGCGGCTTGTTCGCCACGCAGTGCCTGCAAAGGAGCTCCGTAACCTCGGGCATACAGGATATCGCGTTCGCCGTACGCGCTGCCCTCGAACTGGCCGGCGCTCAAGTCACCCACAGCGGTGGATATCCGGGCTGGGCGCCAAACCCGGACTCTGCCGTGCTCAAACTGGTCGTGTCCGTCTATGAAGGGCTGTTCGGCCAAGCGCCTAAAGTGGCTGCTTGCCACGCCGGACTGGAATGCGGCATCATCGGGAACCATTACCCCGGGCTGGACATGGTGTCGCTCGGCCCGACCATACGCCACCCGCACTCTCCGGATGAAAAGGTACAGGTCTCGTCTGTACAAAAGTTCTGGCGGTACCTGACTGCGATCTTGGGCCGAATATAAGTGCTTGGAGGTAGCTTCAAAAAAACAGGGCTCAGCTTTGAGGATAAAAGCTGAGCCCTGTTCTTGTATAGCACTGAAGGAAAAGCCTTTCCTTTGGGTGCCCGGAGCGGGGATCGAACCCGCACGGGCATTACTGCCCACAGGATTTTAAGTCCTGCGTGTCTACCAATTCCACCATCCGGGCAGGTGGTTGCAGCAGCGTGCGCATCTGCTACTTGCGAAAAAAAGCCCTGCCGGTTAGGGCAGGGCTTTTGGAGCGGGAAACGAGACTCGAACCCGCGACCCTCAGCTTGGGAAGCTGATGCTCTACCAACTGAGCTATTCCCGCATCTTAAAGCGATG
>JBEGMH010000107.1:0-5844 GCA_041183125.1 Bacteroidota bacterium
CCATGGGGCGCTCGCCCTGGAGCACGTGGATCTCCACAGAGGGCTGGTTGTCGGCAGCGGTCGAATAGGTTTTGGTTTTTTTGGTCGGAATGGTCGAGTTGGCTTCGATGACGACGTCATAGACACCGCCCATGGTCTCGATGCCCAGCGACAGCGGGGTCACGTCTAAGAGCAGCATGTCTTTGACTTCGCCCGTGAGGACGCCGCCCTGGATGGCAGCACCCACCGCTACGACTTCGTCGGGGTTTACGCCTTTGTTGGGCTTTTTGCCGAAGAACTCCTCGACGGCCTGCTGTATGCGCGGAATACGCGTGGAACCACCTACCAGGATGACCTCGTCAATTTGTGAAGTGCCGAGACCGGCGTCCTGGAGGGCCTTGCGGCAGGGCTCGAGGGTACGGGTCACCAGATGGTCTACCAATTGCTCGAACTTGGAGCGCGATAACTTGGTCACCAGGTGCTTGGGCATACTGTCCACCGCCGTGATGTAAGGCAGGTTGATTTCGGTTTCCGTAGAAGAGGAGAGCTCGATTTTTGCCTTCTCAGCGGCTTCTTTGAGGCGCTGCAGGGCCATGGGGTCTTTGCGCAAGTCCACGTTCTCCTGCGCCTTGAAGCTATCGGCCAACCAGTCAATGATGACGTGGTCAAAGTCGTCGCCCCCGAGGTGCGTATCGCCGTTGGTGGACTTCACTTCGGTCACGCCACCGCCCATCTCGAGAATCGAGATATCGAACGTGCCCCCGCCGAGGTCATACACGGCGATCGTCATGTCCTTGTTGCGCTTGTCTAAGCCGTAGGCCAAGGCTGCCGCTGTAGGCTCGTTGATGATGCGCTTGATGTTCAGGCCGGCGATTTGACCTGCTTCTTTGGTGGCCTGCCGCTGGGAATCGTTGAAATAGGCCGGTACGGTGACCACGGCCTCGGTAACTTCCTGGCCCAGGAAATCTTCGGCGACCTTCTTCATTTTTTGAAGGATCATAGCTGAAATTTCCTGCGGGCTATAGAGCTGCCCGTTGATATCTACGCGCACCGTGTCGTTGTCTCCCTTAGCCACCTTATATGCCGACCTGGAGGCTTCGCCTTGTACTTCCGCAAAGCGGCGCCCCATGAAGCGCTTGATGGATGCGATGGTGCGGAGCGGGTTGGTAATTGCCTGCCGTTTGGCCGGGTCGCCGATTTTGCGCTCGCCGCTGTCCATAAAAGCTACGACAGAAGGCGTCGTGCGTTTCCCCTCGTCGTTTGGAATTACCACCGGTTCGTTCCCTTCCATCACCGCTACGCAAGAGTTGGTGGTACCCAGGTCTATGCCGATAATTTTGCCCATTGTTGTCCCATTTATTGTTGGTAAAAAATTTGTGTGTTTCCTCTATTCCCCTAACAAGGGGTGTGCCAGCACATAAATACCGGCACAGGCCTGACATTTCTACAGGAATTTTTAAAACAAAAGCTTGTTTTGTCAAAAATTATCGTCTTGGAGTGGGTTTGTCTGCCATTTTTGCAGTTTTTATCCTTTCCGGCGATTTCTCTGGCTATCCGTCTTCAAAAGAGGGCTTCGTATTGCAGGAATAGATTTTCCTGTTCTTGTTCCCAGTGCCATTCCCGGGCAGCGACCCTACACTGTTGGTGGAGTCGGAGGTAAAGGGCATCGTCGTGCAGCAGTTGGTGTACGGCGTCGGCGATGGTTTGCGGGGAGAGATCGGCTAAGAGCACGAAGCATTCGTGCTGTGCGTTGAGCTGCTTGTATTCCGGAAAATCCATTTGCAGCGACGGCACCCCTGCCTGCACATAGTCAAAGGCTTTGTTGGCCAGCGAATAGTAGTAGCTGAGGCTGTTGTTTTCGAGGAGGTTCAAGCCTATCCGGGCCTGCAGGGTTAGCTTCCTCAGCGCATCCGGGCTGAGGCGGCCCAGAAAACAGACGCGGTCGCGAAGGCCCTGTTCCACCACCTGCTGCCGCAGGGATTGCGAAAGATCGCCTTCCCCGGCTAACCAGAGCGTGCAATCGGGCAATAAGAGGAGGGCTGACAGTATTTGCTCCAGGCCACGCCCGACATTGAGGGCACCCTGGTACAACAGGATGGGCTGGGAGATAACCCGCTCGGGAGCCGGGCTTCGGAAGGGCATGTTGCGCACTACCCCGAAGGGTTTTTGGTAGCGTTGCCCCAGGAGCGCTGCCAGTTCCTGGCCTACCGTGTAGCAGCCGTCTGTCTTCGGGATGGCCCAGTCGGCGAGTTTTTCCCAGCATTTCTTCACAAAAGGCCTGCCCAGCAGTTCAGGTGTCTCGCTGAAGTATTCGTGTGCGTCATATACCACCCGCTTGTTGCGAAGCTTTGCTACCAGTACAGCGGGTGCGAGCGTATCGAGGTCAGCGGCGCACACCGCGTCGAAGGGGGCTTTTAAAAGATGCCAAAAAAGCCGGAGGTTGAATTCGATATAAAACGCCTTGCCCCGTTGAAAGCTACAGCGCAGCCGGACTTGCTCATAGGGCTCCTCTTTGAGTGGGGCGGAGGAGAACTGCTCCCTGCCAATCAGGCAGATACTGAACCCGTGGGCTGCCAGGGACCGGCATATCCGGATCATGCGCTGGTCGTGGGTGAGGTCGGTACTGGCTAAGAGTAGGATTCGTCGCATAGGTCACTCGTTCCAGTACAATCGTTGGTCTTTTTCCAGCACATAGCCTTCCTGAAGCAGGTAGTCGAGGGTTTTCAGCACCTGCTCCCTGCGTTGAGGGGCAAAAGCGGAGAGCAGATCGGGTACGTTGAGGGCTTCGTGCCGTAGGGCAAGCCGTATTTTTTGGCGGTAGCGTTGGTAGTCCTCATCGCTGAACCCGTTTTTTTTCCGCTCCAGGCAGCGGTCGCAAATGCCGCAGTCCTGCGCGGCTTCTTCGTCGAAGTAGCGCAGCAACAGGCGGCTGCGGCAGGTATCTGCCTGGGCATAAGCGATGGCTGCGCGCAGTCGCTCTTCGTGGCGTTGGCGGCGCCACTCATAGCGCTTGCGGTCTATCTGAAGGTTCTCGACGGGCACGCGCTCGCGCAGGAGGGTGAGCTGGGGTTTGTCGCGCTGGGGGCTGTATTCCAGCACCTGGTCGCGGTGCATCCGCAGGAGCATGTTCCGGAGTTTTTCCGTGGGGATGCGGAGGTACTCCGATAAACGGCTTTCCTGTACGTGTACGGGGGTACTGAACACCCCCTGGCTGCTCCGCAGTACCAGCTTGAGCACATTGTCCAGTTCGGGATGTTTGAGCTGGTAGTCGTACAGTTGCTCTTTGCTGACCAGGATTTGAAGGGTAGCGGGGTGGTACACGGCTTCGCTGAGCGATATCCATCCCTCCCGCTCCAGCTCCACCAGGCTGTTGTAGGCTACGATAGGGTCAAATTGGTAAATGCGGGCAAACTCGGCCAGGTCAAAATCGTAACTCTGCCCCTGCCCGGACCCGGTAGCGAGGCTGAAATAGCTCCCCAAGGCCTGGTAGGCACGGCGTATTTCCGGTATGGGCGGGAAAGTGAGTTCGTACTGCTTTTCCAACTGGATGCGGTCGTTGTCGTTGTACAACAGCACGGCATACGCCTTTTTGCCATCGCGCCCCGCCCGCCCGGCTTCCTGGAAGTAGGCCTCCAGGCTGTCCGGGAGTTCCAGGTGTACGACCGTGCGCACGTCGGGCTTGTCAATGCCCATACCGAAGGCATTGGTGCTCACCATGATCCGCGTTTGATTGCCCATCCAGGCGTCTTGCTTGCGGGAACGCTCCTCAGGGCTGAGACCTGCGTGGTAGTAATCGGCCGAGATGCCGTTTTGCCGTAAGTAGTCGGACACATCGCGGGTTTTGCGCCGGTTGCGCACGTAGACGACCCCCGTGCCGGGCACTTTTTTGAGGATTTCGAGCATTTGCTGCTCTTTGCCCTCGGTTTCGCGCACCACATAGGCTAAGTTCTCCCGGGCAAAACTTTTTTGCAGCACATGGGGGGCTTTGAACAGTAGTTTCTCCTGTATGTCGCGCACTACTTCCCGGGTCGCTGTGGCGGTCAGCGCCAACACCGGCACCTCGGGCATCCACTCGCGGATGCGTGCGATTTCCAGGTAGGGCGGGCGAAAGTCATAGCCCCACTGCGAAATACAGTGGGCCTCGTCCACCGCGATGAGGTTTATGGGCATGCGCTGGATACGGGCCTGGGCAATATCGCTGCCCAAGCGCTCTGGTGAGAGGTACAAAAACCGGATTTCCCCATAGATGCAGTTGTCGAGGATGCGGTCTATCTCGCGCCAGGGCATGCCGCTGTAAATGGCCACCGCCGATATGCCCCTCTCCTGGAGCTGCCGCACCTGGTCTTTCATCAGCGCGATGAGGGGGGAAATGACCAGGCAAATCCCCGGCCGGCACAGGGCCGGTACTTGAAAGCACACAGACTTCCCGCCCCCGGTAGGAAGCAGCGCAAGGGTGTCCCTGCCATCCAGCACCGATTGGATGATTTCTTCCTGTAAAGGCCGAAAGGAGCTGTATCCCCAGTATCGGCGGAGGATTTCGTGCGGGCTTTCCGTAGACATTGTGAGTATAACTACGATTTCAGGGGACAAAGTTCACAAACCCTGTGCGAAGGCACACATTCTTTTTTATCTTACCTGAAATTTTTTTCACCAAAAAACTTAGACGCAGCATGAAAAACATGGTTCTTGTTGCCCTGCTTGTACTGTCCTTCGGCACCTCGCCCGTGCTGAAGGCGCAGCAAGCTTCGCAGGACATCCTAAAAAAATTGGAGGAAATCGCTATCGTCGAGCAGAAAGTGATGATGCCTATGCGCGACGGCATCCGCCTCGCTACGGATATTTTCCGCCCAAAATCGGATAAACCCGTACCGGTCATCTTTTCCAGGACGCCCTATAATTTCAACTCCTGGGGGAACGGCGAAATCCGTACCCGCACCTACCAGGAAGCCTATGAAACCGTTCAAAGGGGCTATGCCTACGTGGTGCAGAACGAACGCGGGCGCTTTTTCTCCGAAGGGGAATGGGATATCCTGGGCACCCCGGTGACCGACGGCTACGATGCGTTCTCCTGGATGGCTGCGCAGCCTTGGTGCAACGGTAAAATTGGTACCCTGGGCTGTTCCTCTACCGCTGAGTGGCAAATGGCGGTTGCCGCCCTCGACCATCCGGCACACGCGGCCATGGTCCCGCAAGGCTTCGGGGCCGGCGTGGGTAGGGTAGGGCCGTACTACGAACAAGGGAACTGGTACCGCGGCGGCGCGGGCCAAATGCTCTTCACAGCCTGGCTCTACGGGACGCAAAACGATGCCATCCGGCCGCAATTCCCGGCCAATGCCACTCGCGAACAATTAGTGCACGCGTCGCGCTTCTTCGACCTCGCCCCGGAAAACCCGCCTGTGGACTGGTCGAAAGGCCTGGCCCACCTGCCTATCCAGGATATCCTCAAAAATGTGGACGGCCCGGTAGGCGTGTATGAAAAAATGATCCGCCGCAAACCCAATGACCCGGATTGGTACAAAGGTGGCCTCTATCACGACAACATGCCGTTCGGCGTGCCGAGTTTTTGGTTCGTTTCCTGGTACGACGTGTCGAGCAGCCCTAACCTGGCTTTGTTCAACCATGTCCGCAAAACAGCCGCTCCCGACATAGCCAATAACCAATACCTGGTCATCGCCCCGACACTGCACTGCTCGTTTAAACGCGCCACAGAGCAAACCGTCGTGGGCGAACGCAACGTAGGCGACGCCCGCCTGAATTACGACGAACAAATCTACGGCTGGTTCGATTTCTGGCTCAAAGGACAGCAAAATGGCTATCCGGCCAAGTTGCCCCGCGTCCAATACTACACCATGGGATTGAACAAGT
>JBEGMH010000108.1:0-9491 GCA_041183125.1 Bacteroidota bacterium
ATTTGCCCCTGGTGGGCTTAGGCGTGGATTTGTTGGTCACGGTCATAGACAACCCACTGATTGCAAACGACCGCAAAGACCCCCTGGCTATTGCCGCAGCAAAAGAATTGACCAGCTTCCCCAAAGTGACTGGCCACGCGTTCTCCCTGTTCAGCGACCTACAGGCAGAGCGCTACGGATCGGCTATCCAGAACCTGGTCAATATGCTGAGCACCGTCGCAATATCCAGCCCAAGCGTGGAAAGCCGCTGGCAGCGCACGAGCCAGGAACTCCTGTTCTACGGGAACTTCATGGCCAACGTGGCCAGTGCCCAAAACGCCGATGACATGAAAAGCGCCCTGCTGGGAGCAGCCCTGCCCCCGGGTAGCTCGCGCGTAAAGCGGGAGGAGCCCTTCAATATAGGCCTCAATACCTACCTGGGCCTCGGCGGTGGGGTTGAGGTGCTAAATAATACAGGAGACGACAAAAGAACCGCAGGAACCATCGGCCTGAGCCTCCCGGTGGGCTTGTCGGTGAGCTGGAAATTCAAAAAGGAACATGCGCTGTCGTACTCCGTGCTGTTGTCGGTATTAGACCTCGGTGCCGTAGCCGCCTTCCGCCTCGGCGACCCGAACGCCGAAGCGCTCCCCGACCTCAAAATCGAGAACTTCGTCGCACCGGGCGCTTACTTCCTGTTCAATATACCGCGCTCGCCCTTTTCGCTGGGGGTCGGGAGCCAGTACGGGCCCCGCGTCCGCTCCATCACCGCCAACGGAGTCCAGTCGCAGGCCTCGGCCTGGCGCTGGGGGGGGTTCGTCGGGATGGATGTGCCTATATTCTCCTTTTCCACCATGCGCGTCCGGACCCGATGAAGCAGATGGTAGCAGGTCTCCTTTTTGCGCTGACCGGGCTTACCGACCTGGCTGCCCAGCCGTTTGCCCTGGACTATCTCAAAGACAACCAGAACGCTATCATCCGCAGCGACCGGGCAGAGCGGAGAATCCGCCTCCTGTTTACCGGGCATGAATTTGCGGATGGAGCGGCCCACATCCTCAAAACCCTGAAACGACAAAAGGTAAAAGGATACTTTTTCCTGACCGGCGACTTTGTCCGCCGTTTTCCCACGATTACCCGGCAGTTGTACCGGAAAGGTCACTACGTGGGGCCACACTCCGACAAACACCTGCTGTACTGCGACTGGGATAAGCGCGATTCTCTCCTCGTCGAAAAAGAAGCGTTCCTGGCTGATCTGGAAGCCAATTACCAGGCATTGGAAGCCATCGGGGTCCCACGGCAGGAACCCGCCCTGTACGTGGCCCCCTACGAGTGGTACAATACGACGATTTCCCTGTGGTGCACCGAAAAAGGAATCAAACTCATCAACTTCACGCCCTCTACCGGCACCAATGCGGATTACACCTATCCCGGAATGGATAACTACCGCAGCTCTGATCTGCTCGTACGACAACTGCTCGACAAAGAACAGCAAAACCCCGGCTGGTTGGCCGGTGCGCACTTGCTCATCCACATCGGAACCGACCCCCGACGAACAGACAAGCTCTACTACCAACTGGGAAACCTCGTCTCTACCCTGCGCGAACGCGGTTACGTGCTTTGAGCCAGGCAGCCAACTGCTTTAGGAATCCCCCTCGCCATACGTCTATCCTCCAACCCGAAGGTCCTCCAAGCGGTATTCCAGGACCCTCAACCGGGGGTCGAAGGGGGCGAGCGCGTCCAGGCCGAGATAGTACACCGCCGCATGGATGATCTCTGCTTCCGGGACAGCGGAAAGCCGCCCGTATTTTTTCAAAAAATATATTCCCGCCTGTAACAAGACCCGGAGCGGCACCATGCCAATCAATTCCGAGCCAGTAACTTGCAGGCCGTGGGATGCGGCACTTTTGCAACAGGCCTCGAAGGCTTCGTGCAGCGTCGTTCTGGAGAGGTCGGTCAGGTTCATAGATACCTGGGCGAGGCCGTACTCTTGAATGTACCAACCAATCGCTTTCACTGCCGGGCAACTCCCGGCCTGGCGGACCAGCGTACCATCGGCCTGTCGGTACGTCCGCCCGCGCTCCCGCACCTCGCAGGCTATGGCGTGTGCTTTTTCAGCAGAATCTGTATTGAGGTTGACGTTATAAGCAATCAGGAAATCGCGCGCACCGATGACCGTGGCACCACTCCGGGGGTTAAAGACTGCCGGGCCGAAATCAGGCTGCCACTCCGAGCTTTGGAGTTTATCGGCCAGGCCTTCATATTCCCCGGCACGGATGGTGGCCAGGTTGCGGCGGGGAGGGGTAGTAGCCGCACGTTCGTAGAGAAAAACGGGGATTTGGAGTTCCCTTCCGACCCGCTCCCCGAGTTTTTGGGCCAGTACGACACAGTCTTCCATCGAAATCCCCTCCAGAGGGATGAGTGGGCATACGTCCGTAGCGCCCAGGCGCGGGTGTTCTCCGTGGTGCTGCGACATATCAATGTGTTCCGAAGCCGTTTTTATCCCCTGGAAGGCGGCTTCCACGACCTGTTCCGGTGGACCGGCGAAGGTGAAGACCGTGCGATGGGCTGCTTTTCCCGGATCTACGTGGAGAAGGTACACCCCGGGCACTGCCCGGACAGCATCGGCGATTTGCCGGATCACCTCGGGGTTCCGGCCTTCGCTGAAATTGGGGACGCACTCCAGCAGAGCCATGGACGAGCAGTTGGGGACCTTTACTCCTGTTCCTCCTGTCCGGGTACGGAGCTGGGGATTAAGACCGCCTCGATGAGGTCCGGACTATTTTGGAGGATGTGCAGGATTTTGATTTGATAAGGCAAGATAACCAGCTCCTGTTGCTCTAACGGGATGGTATCGGAGTATTCCAGGATAAGGCCGGCCAGGGTGATATAATTTTGGCTTTCCGGAAAGGGGAAAGGTAGCTCGGCGTTGATTTCATCGAGGGGATTTTGGGCGAAGATGCGGAAGCTGTTTTCCCCTATTTTTTCCACAATAGGCAATTCGCTGTCCGTTTCATCCTGGATTTCGCCGACCAGTTCCTCTATGATATCTTCCAGGGTGATCAAGCCGACCGTTCCACCAAACTCATTGACTACGATGGCCATTTGGTTTTTGTTGTGCTGGAACAGCCGCAACACCTGACTGATTTTTTTGCTGGAAGAGATGAAGTGGATACTGCGCACCAGATCGTTCAGTACCAGGCCGTCTTTCGGGGCGCGCAGTTGCGCGAGCAAGTCTTTGACCAGTACAAAGCCGATGATGTTGTCGAGGCTGCCGTCATAGACCGGATAGCGGGAATACCCTTCCGCGATAGCGTAGTCAATGGCCTGGTCCAAAGGCGTATTTTTATCCAGTGCGGAAATCTGGTTGCGCGGTTTGAGTACCTGGCGCACCGTGCGATCGTCAAAATCGAACACATTTTGGATGAGCTCGCGTTCGGAAGCCAGGATAGCGCCGCCTTCCGCACTTTCCGCAATGATGAGCTTGAGCTCTTCTTCCGTATGGATTTCCCCGTGTGCCACGGGTTCTATGCCCATGATGCGCAGGATGAAGTTGGCAAACCCATTGAGGATGAAGATGAAGGGGCGGAAGATAAAATACACGGCCTTCATCGGTACCGAAACCGTGAGGGTCGTTTTGGTAGGGTATCGAATAGCCAGCGATTTGGGCGCCAATTCACCGAAAACGATGTGCAGCACCGTGATGGTCACGAAGGCGAACGGGACAGCCAGGCTATGTGCCGTGCTATCGCTCAAGGGCAGGTGCAGGGTGTGGATAGTGGCGAGCATGACTTTCGTCATGACCTCTTCCCCAATCCAGCCCAATCCGAGACTGGCCAGGGTAATGCCCAACTGCGTAGCAGCCAGATATCCGTCGAGGTTGGCTACCACGCTTTCGGCAATCCTTGCCGTGAAGTTGTTGTCCGAGCGTACTTGTATCTGGGACAGGCGTACCTTTACAATTGCAAACTCTGCAGCGACAAAAAAGCCATTAAGAAATACCAGGAAAATGGTCAGTAATATATCAGGGCCCATTTCGAAATGTGAAAATTCCGCTCAAAGTTACATAAAAGATTTACAAGATTTTATGAATACTGGATGGATTGCGCTTTTTACAACTCGGCCAGAAGGTTTTTTTTACGGAATTTAATTATATAAAATATTGTTTATCAAAATTTTAAATCGTTTTTATAATTTAAACAGACGTATAAAAGAGGGGCCAGGATGGCCGGTTTATGCCCTGTAGGACCAACTGGCTAATGCTTTTTCAGGGCCTGGTACAAGATAGAAGCCGGGTGGAGAGCCTTTTTACCTGTCCCATCGAGGATTTGGTGGCGGCAGCTGGTGCCTGGGGCGGCTATGAGCGCGTCATTAGGCACCTGCCGTACCTGGGGGAAGAGGCCCAGTTCTCCGACCTGCATACTGAGTTCGTAGTGTTCGGTTTCGTAACCAAAAGAACCGGCCATACCACAACAGCCCGTTTCCAGGAGGCTGACCATGAAATGCGCTGGAAGGCTCAACGCCTGTGCCGTGAAATTAGCCCCGGAAAGGGCTTTTTGATGGCAGTGCCCATGTACGACGACCGCTTGCTGTCGATCGGTAAACTGCTCGGCACCGATACGGCCGGCATTGGCTTCGCGCACGAGGAATTCTTCGAACAGCAGGGCGTTTTGACCCAATTTCTTCGCATCTTCCCGCTGTACTTCCGGTACGAGGCGGGGATATTCGTCCCGGAAACCAAGAATAGCAGATGGTTCCAGCCCCACCAACGGTTTTTCAGCAGAAATGAGCGGTAAGAACGCCCGCACATTGCCCAAGGCACAATCTTTGGCGGCATCCAGGAGGCCTTTAGAAAAATAAGCGCGCCCGCTGTCGGGGTGTTCCGGCATTTCGACGGCATACCCCAGGGCCCACAAGAGCCGTATAGCGTCGCGCCCGATATCCGAATCGTTGTAGTTTGTGAATTCGTCACAAAAGAAATAGACACTGCCTTTGGGAGCCGACGGGGTGCCTGCTGCTGCGTGTTTTCGGAACCAGGAGCGCAAGGGTGTGCGGAGCGGCGGGAGCGAGCGTTGGGGAGCGACGCCCAATATTTTTTTCAGCAACTTTCCCGTGACGGGGTTGCCAAGCACAAAGTTGCTGACGGCGGGTACCTGGGCGGCTAATCGGTTGATTTGGCCAATATGGCCAAAAACGCGGCTGCGCAGCGGGATACCATGGGTTTTGTGGTATTGGTGCAGGAACTCCGCTTTCAAGGTGGCCATGTCCACGTTCGAGGGACACTCCGCTTTGCAGCCTTTGCACGACAGGCATAAATCCATCGCTTCGGCTACTTCCGGATGATCGAAAGGGTTTTCTTTCACGTTCATGGTCAGGAACTCGCGCAAGGCGTTGGCCCGGGCTCGGGTAGTGTGTTTTTCTTCGCGGGTAGCCATGTAACTCGGGCACATCGTACCGCCGGAGAAGGCTAATTTGCGGCAATCGCCGGAGCCGGAGCATTTTTCGGCCATTTTGAGGATACCCCCGGTTTCAGAAAAATCGAAAACCGTTTCCAGTACAGGGGCGGGTTGGTCCTGGGCGTACCGAAGGTCGGTATCTATGGGCGCGGGATCTACGATTTTTCCCGGGTTGAAGATACCCTTGGGGTCCCAGGTTTGTTTGACCTTGCGCAACAGCGCGTAATTTTTTTCTCCGAGCACTAGGGGTATAAACTCTGCGCGGATGCGCCCGTCGCCGTGTTCCCCGCTGAGGGATCCGCCGTATTTTTTGACCAGGCGGGCCGAGATTTCCGCTATTTCCCGCATTTCCCTTACCCCGGCGGAGGTTTTTAGGTTGATACTGGGGCGCAGGTGCAGTTCACCGGCACCAGCGTGGGCGTAGTAAATGACCTGTTGGTCAAAAGGCTTCATAGCTTCGGCGAAATCGTGGATATAGTTGGGCAGATCGGCGAGTGCGACCGCGGTATCTTCCACAAATTCAAGGGGTTTTGCATCGCTTTTGATGTTGGAGAGGACGCCGAAGCCGGCAGCGCGAAGTGCCCAGACGCTCTTGCTGCGCGGGGAGGGCACTTTGGGGTAGGCGTACCCCATACCCGCCTGTTGCAAGCTGGCGATAAGTTGGTCGGCTTTCTGATGTGCTTCTTCCAGCGTGTGGCCGCGAAATTCCACCATGAGGACTGCTTCGGGGTCGCCTTGTACAAAAAACCGGTTTTTCTGCTGTTCGATATTGTCTTTCGTGCAATCCAGGATCAGCTTGTCCATGAGTTCACATGCGTCGGGCCGGAGTTCCATAGCCGTGAGGGTAGCGCCCAGGCTCTCGTGCAGGCTGTGAAAATGGGCGCACACGACCACATCGTGGGGTGCGGGCAAGGGATCGAGGGTGAGCTTGATCTCGGTGGTCAGGGCCAGGGTGCCTTCGGAACCGCAAAGCAGGGTCGCCAGGTTGAAGGGAGGGCCGTCGGGGGTGAAGGGCTGCTGGCGGAGCAGCATGTCCACGGCATAGCCCGTATTGCGGCGGTGAATATCCGGTTTGGGGTACTCGCGTTCGATTTCGGCGCGTGTTTCCGGGTCGTTGAGGGCTTCGAAGAGCTGGCGGTATATTTTCGATTCCAGTTTTTCGCCCTCTAATTTTTGCTGGAGCGCTTCCGGGGAAAGAGGGCCGAACACAGCTTCACTACCATCGCTGAGCAGGCAGTGAAGTTCCGCTACATGGTCGCGGGTGACGCCATAGACAATAGAGGTCGTCCCGCTGGAGTTATTGCCGACCATTCCCCCGATCATCGCACGGTTGGCAGTGGCTGTGATGGGGCCAAAGAACAACCCAAGGGGCTTGAGAAAGGCGTTCAACTGGTCGCGGATTACGCCTGGCTCTAGCCGCACCCATTTTTCTTCTACATTGACCTCCAGGATACGGTTCAGGTAGCGGGAAGTATCCACGATGATCCCTTCGCCGACACACTGCCCGGCAAGGGAGGTGCCTGCTGTCCGGGGGATAAGCGGGACACCATGCTGCTGGGCGAACAAGACTAAGGTTTGCAGGTCTTGTTTGTGTTTGGGCCGTGCGACCGCAAGGGGCCACTTTCGGTAGATGGAACCATCGGTGGCATAAATAGCTTTCGCCAGGTTGTCGGTTTGCAGCTCCCCTTCTAATTGAAGCGCTAATTGACGTAGTGCGTTTTCCATGCGTTAATGGTCTTTCGGAATGGTGTGGTCATAGCTCAGGTTGATGTCGTCCAGCACGATATCGAGGATGGGATCCTGCCCCCGGACATAGCCTTCCTTGATTTTATAGCCGTAAAAGCTGCCCATCGTGCTCCAGTAAGTAGCGTTAAATGTACCGCGCAAGCCTTTGATGAGGTCGTACAAAGGGGTATGGAGCTCGCGCTCTATCATTTCCACAAGGATCATACCCTGGGTGCGGGTGAGGTTGCGGAGCGGATCTTCAAAGTTTTCCTTCAGTTCGTTTTGCAAGCGCCGGATATGGCGGCGGCGCTCTCCCTCCCGCATTTTAGAGGTGTTTTGTTCCAGCTCCCGAAATATCCGGATCGCCTCAGCAGCGTAGGGATAGACCATGAACGCATAGCGGCGGTACTTGCGGTACTTGCTGTAATCTTCCGGGTTTTTGAAATTCCGGACCGAAGAGACCGAGACGTCCCCAATGGTAGCTAAAATGACGGTGTCCCCCCGGTCGTCGAGCATATACTCATAGATATCGCCGCCCAAAGAGAGGATACCCCTCGTCTGGGCAACTGCTATCTGGCAAGAGGACGCGATCAAAAAGAGAAGAAGGCTAATTTTATGGTACATGGTGGATAAAATTATACCCGGACTTGCCGGAGAGGGCTATGCTTACCTGCAAGAAACCCACCTACAGCGAAGTGTGACGAGGCAAAAATAAACCGCTGTCAGAAGGTTTCTGCATTTTGAGCGCAAAAAGAAGCCCGGGGTTTCTCCCGTTACCGGCCCGAGCTACGCTTTTATAACGCAAAATACCCACCCCTGGCGCTATACTCCCTCAAAAAGCCTTCGTGTGGATAAAAAATGACTCTTTTTTCCCACCTCGCCGACCCCTCGCAACAAGTCTATTTTTAAAAACAGGAACAATTAACGCCCGCATACCGCGCTAAGGTTGTATTTTTGTAGCCTTATACTAAAATAAAACTTTCATGTATCGTACGCATACCTGTGGCGAGTTGCGCCTGTCGGACGCCGGTAAGACAGTCCGCTTGAGTGGATGGGTCCAGACCGTCCGCGATTTCGGGAGTATGACCTTTGTGGACCTAAGAGACCGCTACGGGGTTACCCAGTTGGTGTTCAATATGGAGAGCGATGCCGCACTGTGCGAGCAGGCCCGCAAGCTGGGCCGCGAGTTCGTCGTACAAGCTGAAGGCAGTGTGCGGGAACGCAGCGCAAAGAACCCCAACCGGGCTACCGGCGATATCGAAATCGCTGTTGCCAGCCTCCAGGTGCTGAACGCCTCCAAAGTGCCCCCGTTCACGATTGAAGACGACACGGACGGCGGCGATGACCTGCGCATGAAGTTCCGCTACCTGGACCTGCGCCGCACACCAGTCCAGAATAATATCCTCTTCCGTTCCAAACTGGCGCTTGAGGTACGCAAATACCTGAACAGCAATAATTTCGCAGAAATAGAGACGCCCTTCCTCATCAAGAGCACCCCGGAGGGCGCACGCGATTTCGTAGTGCCCAGTCGAATGAACCCGGGTCAGTTTTACGCGCTGCCGCAGTCCCCCCAGACCTTCAAGCAAATTCTGATGGTGGCCGGCTACGACCGCTATTTTCAAATCGTCAAGTGTTTCCGCGACGAAGACCTCAGGGCCGACCGGCAGCCGGAGTTCACGCAGATAGACTGCGAGATGGCGTTTGTCACGCGCGAGGACGTACTGAACACGTTCGAAGGGCTGACGCGCTATTTGTTCCAGGAGATGTTGGGCCTGGACCTGGGGGATTTCCCCCGCATGTCGTACGACGATGCCATGCGGCTCTACGGTTCCGACAAGCCCGACCTCCGCTTCGACATGGCGTTCAACGAACTGAACGACCTGGCTAAAGGCAAGGGGTTCCCGGTATTCGACCAGGCAGAGCTGGTCGTCGGGATTGTCGCAAAAGGGCAGGCCAGCTATACGCGCAAGCAGGTGGATGAGCTCACCGAGTGGGTCAAGCGGCCGCAGATCGGGGCAAAAGGACTGGTCTATGTGCGCTACGGGGAAGATGGCGTGCTGAAGTCGTCCGTAGATAAATTCTTCGACGAAGAAGCCCTAAAAACCTGGGCTGCACACACAGGGGCAGCTCCCGGCGATTTGATCCTCATCCTGGCCGGAGAAGAGGAAAAAACGCGCAAACAGTTGGGCGAACTGCGCCTGGAAATGGGCCGCCGTATGGGCCTGATGAAACCGGGCGACTTCAAACCGCTCTGGGTCGTGGATTTCCCCCTGTTAGAGTGGGACGAAGACACGCAGCGCTTCTACGCTATGCACCACCCGTTCACCTCCCCCAAAC
>JBEGMH010000109.1:0-17363 GCA_041183125.1 Bacteroidota bacterium
GCGATACCCAGGTGCCCAGGAAGTCCGCGTCGAAGCTGACGATGACCATGGCTTTGTCAAACGCATAAGAAGGAATGACGGCCTGGGCGAAGCAGAGCTCGTTGGCTTCCAGCAAAGCAGAACTGGACACCGGGTCGTACGAAACGAGTTCCGTGTTCGGGAATTTCGCTTTGAAATCCGCTATGGCTTGCTTGGTAGCCGGGCTCATAATGGTATTCGCAACCAGGCGGATACGGCTTTCGGGCTTGAGCTTACCCATCAGGGCTTTGTCCAACTTACCCCATGCAGCAGCTTTATCCCCTTTGAATACGCTGATTTTACCCCCTTTCACTTCTGCAGGGCCTGCGATACGGCTGGTGTCGTACAAGCTGAGCACAGAAGCCTGTGCCCGGGCGCTGGTACCCCCTTTGGTCACACTTGACAGCGAGTTGCCCTCAATTTTGATGGGGCGGCCTTCCCGCGTTTTGACGAGCACGGAGCAGTAATCGCCGCCCTGAACGAACGAAGAGGCATAATAAGTAGCTACCCCGGGCACGATTTCATCCGGCTTCACGACGAAAGGGATCGCTTTGCGCACCGGGATTTCACAACCGGCGGCAATGGTAGCTGCCCCCAGGCCGAAGCCGAGGTATTTCAGGAAGTCCCTGCGGTTGGCGCTCAGTTCCGGCGCGTCCTCGCGGGCGATTTCTTCAACAATATTCCCGGCGAATTCCTGACGGGCCAGGTCTTGCAAAACCGGGTCGTTTGTCAGAGACTCTACACCGACCCAGATAGCTTTATTTTGATCTTTCATTGGACTTTATTCTATGGTACAAGCTGCAATATCAAATTTCGAAACGAGCCATTAATAATGGCACTTCTGGCACTCCAGGCCGCCGATTTCCTCTACGGTCACCTTTTCGCGTTCCCCGCGGGCGATTTCTTTATGGAATTTGGCGTAGGACTTATAGTATTCGTTTTCCGTGAATTTCACAGCGGTCTCGCGGTGGCAGTTGATACACCAGCCCATGGAGAGCGGGGAATACTGCTTGACCACTTCCATTTCCTGGACGGGGCCGTGGCAGGTCTGGCACTCCAATTTGCCCACGCTCACGTGTTGCGCATGGTTGAAGTACGCATGGTCAGGCAGGTTGTGGATACGCACCCACTCGATGGGGCCTTGTATTTTTTTATCGCCGGTCTTATCGTCCGTCAGGGCAGCAACCACGCCTTTCCACTGGTCGTTTACGATTTTCTCGCCCATGCCGTCGAGGGTACCTTTTTCGACAATATAGTTGGAGGCGATCCAGTCTTTGTAGATCTTTTCGATATCTGCCTCGCTCATCTGCGCATAGTCCTCGATGTATTTGCCCGTATTGGGGTCAAAGCCGACCGAAGCGAAGATCTTTGTCAACTCTGCCGTGCCATACGTAGAACCTACCTTAATCGCATTGTGGCAGTTCATGCAGGTGTTGGCAGCCGGGATAGAAGAGTGTTTGGACTTGCGCGCACTATCGTGGCAGTACTGGCAATCTATCTTGTGCAGGCCGGCATGCGTCGCGTGCGAAAACTTGATCGGCTGCTGGGGCTCGTAGTCCTGCTGCCTGCCCAGGGCAATAGCGTTGTTGACCGTGGTATAGCCCCCGAGGACCACCACCGCGAAGATGACGAACGCGATGACCCCCTTGCTGGTCAATATTTCCACCAGGGTCTTGGGCTTGGCCGACACATCCCCTTCCTTCACTCGGAGCAGGTAGTTCAGACTGGAAAGGACGCGAGCCAGGACAACCGCCAGGATGCCTAACACCAGGGCTAAAAGTACATACAGCAAGGTGTTGTTGCTCTCTTCTTCGACCGCTCCCGCCACAGGGGCAGCCGCCATACCGGCACCCGGGGCGCAACTGCCGTCATAGGTACACTGAATATAGGCCAGGATATTGTCCATCTCCTGGTCAGTCAGGTTGAAATTCGTCATCACCGTGGGCTTCCACTGGTTCCAAAGCTCAACAGCACGCGGATGGCCCGCAGAAATCATCGCCTGGGAGTTGCGGATCCAGGAGTACAAGTCCTCCTTGGGATAAGCTGCCCAGCGCTCCTGAACCCCGCCCAGTGCCGGGCCGGTCAGGTTGTCTTTCATGTTTTTGTTGTGACAGGTCGCGCATTGGTTCTTGAACAGCGTCTTGCCAGCCTCAATGTCCGCCGTAGCCGCATCCTGGCCTTGCAGCAGGCCGTTGGACCCCAAGAGGGCGAACAAGAGTAATAAAATGCTAGTCAGTGACTTGTACCTCATGGTATCTGAACGTTTGTTATAGGTCAATTACAACAGTAGACTTTTTGAAAAAAATCTGCGCAAATATAAAAATGGCAGAGAGATATTTAACAAAGTTTTTACTGTTCTATACATTATTTAGATGAGGTCTAAACTCAAAAAAAATCGCCCCATTCCGTACTCAATGGGTTGACAATTTGTCTTTTTGATTTTTTTGCAAATTTTATTCCTGTAAAAAAACATTGTAAAAAAATAATTCTGATTTTTTATAGAAAGCCATATTTTCATCTATTGCTTTTTTCGCTACACAGCGACCTGAGCGGGGATATGCGGCCAGGGATCGTAGCCTTCCACGCGTATATCCGCGAACGAAAAGCCAAAAATATCCCGTATGGTGGGGTTTAGGTGCAAGACCGGCAACGCTCGGGGCGTCCTTTCGAGTTGTAGCCGGGCCTGTTCCAAGTGATTTACGTACAGGTGTAAGTCGCCAAAGGTATGAATGAACTCCCCGGGGGCCAGGCCGCACACCTGCGCCAGGAGATGGGTCAGCAAGGCGTACGAAGCGATGTTGAACGGCACCCCTAGAAAAGCGTCTGCGGAGCGCTGGTAGAGTTGGCACGACAAGCGCCCGTCCGCTACATAACATTGGAAAAGGGCGTGGCAGGGCGGCAAGCCCGATTGGGCCATTACGGGGATATCTTTGGGGTTCCAGGCCGAAACGATGTGCCGACGGGAATCCGGATTGGCGCGTAGGTCGTCCACCAGGTTGCGGATTTGGTCTACCCCTTCGAAGTTGCGCCACTGCCGGCCATACACAGGGCCCAGTTCCCCCCAGCGGGCAGCAAAGTCGGCGTCTTCCTGGATCTTCGCTGCGAAAGCCCGGAGTTCGGCTTTCCATACGTCGCTGTATTTCGGGTAGCGGTCTTCCAGGCCTTGTCTCTTGAGCCAGTACTGAAAGGGCCACTCGTTCCAGATATGCACGCCGTTTTCCACGAGGTAGCGGATGTTCGTATCCCCTTTCAAAAACCAGAGCAACTCATGGACAATAGACTTGAAATGCAGCTTTTTGGTGGTCAGCAGGGGAAAGCCCTCCTCTAAGTCCATCCGCATCTGATAGCCAAATACGCTCAGCGTGCCCGTTCCGGTCCGATCGCCTTTGTACTTGCCCTGCGTGAGGATATGCTGCAATAAATCGTGGTATGGTCGCATAGCAACTTGGTTTTAGCTTCCTAAGGTTCGAAAATGACGCAATACAAGCCTCATATCCATATCCATAGAATATTCTTTGGCGTACAAAAAATTGAGGCGCCGGACGGTCGCCTGGTCGCGCAGGGTTTCCGGCAGCCCGAGCGCAGGCGTCAGGACACCCCGACGAATCCTGGGAAGGACTTGTTCTTCCAGGGTAGGCGCATACGCGACCCAGGTTTCATAGCCTGCCATTACCCGCCAGATATGCCCCGGAAGCCCTAACGGGCGGTGCTGCAGGGCCATGGCCAATGGGAGCAGCGCGATCAAGACCGCACAAACCGCAAGGTCGAACAGCCGTTTGTTCCGGCGCTGGTCCACGGAAGCTACGCGGTAGCGGATGTCAATGGTGTAGAGTTCCCCGGGGCTGTCTTTCGATGGGCTCCCTATGATGCTCAGGCTCTCCTCGGGGGCTATCTTAAAAGCGATTTCAGGCCCTAACTGCGCCATCCAGCGCGTGATCTGGCTGGCCGGCACATCTCGGGAGGCAAAAATCACTTCCTCTATCCGGTATATCCGGACAATGTCCTCTAACTGGGACAATTCCCCCAGGTACTCCCCGGATTCGGGGCGGCTACCCACCGATACTGCCCCGAGATAGTTGATAGGGCCAGGAGCATAGCGCAACAGTCCCTGGATGCGCCCGCATTCGGCCTCCGAGCCCACAATGGCTGTATTGCGGGGCCGATCTGTCCATATATCTACGTTGCCATGGCGCAATAGATGGGACAGCGTACGGCCTGCCACCACGGCCAGGAGGGACCAGGCAGCGCCCATGACCACCAACGCCCGCGATGTGCGGTACTCCTGGTTGAGAAACCCATATACCACCGCTATAAAAAGCGTACCTATCCACACCCCTCTCAGGGGGGGCGCTGCTTTTGCCCCGGTATCATACCCTCCGCTCAAAAAAATACCCAAGCACCATAGGCCTACATACAACGGCAGATTGAAATACAGAAAGGAAGCTGGATAGTACCCCGGGTCGTGGAAGCGGTACATGGCCCACACGTGTTTCAGCACCGCCAAGCCGCTGGCGAAGAGCAGCATATCCACGAGGGGCCAGGCGAGCCGCCGGACAGCCTGCCGCATCACCGTGAGTACCGCCCGAAAGTAAATAGCCGTTTGTAAAACCCCCACAAACAGCCGCGCTTCCCTGCCCACGAAGTGCTTTTTTGCAAAAATGATCATCGCCTGGTAAAAGGTGCGCACGTAGTTCAGGCTCCCTTTCTTCGTGCTTTCCCCTTTGTAGTGGATAATGGTCGTCCCGGGAAAATAGTAGTTTTTATATCCCGCCTGCACGATGCGCCAGGAGAGGTCAATGTCTTCCCCGTACATAAAAAACGCCTCGTCCAACAAGCCCGCACGATCCAGGGCACTGTGCCGTATCCACATAAAGGCCCCTGCGAGCACATCGGCTTCCTGCGTACGGGAAGGGTCGAGGTGGCCGAGGTAGTAATAATTGAAAAAACGGGAGCGGGGAAAAAGGGCAGACAGCCCAAACATTTTACAAAACGCAGCGGAAGGCGTAGGAAAACCGCGCAGCGACTCCGGCAAAAATTTGCCGGCCCCGTCTATCATGCGCACGCCCAGGGCCCCGGCGTCGGGATGGGCCTCCATGAACGCAAAACACGCCGTGAACGTATTTTCTTCTACCAGCGTGTCGGGGTTGAGCAATAGTACGTACTTCCCCCGCGCCAGCCGGATGGCCTGGTTGTTTGCCCGGGCAAAGCCTGTGTTCTCTGTATTCGCTATGAGCAAGACTTCCGGAAATTTTTCGCGCAGCATCTGCAGGGAATCATCCACGGAGTTATTGTCTACCACAAAGATTTCTGCCCGCAAGCCCTGCACGGCACGGCGCACCGCGTACAGGGCCTGCTCCAGAAAGTAGCGGACGTTGTAATTGACAATGACCACCGACAAATCCAGTCCCGGCACCTGTGGTTCCATTTATTCTTCCTGGGTTTTGTACGGGGCCCGCGTCGCAATGGAACGCCCCAGGGTGAGCTCGTCCGCGTACTCTAACTCGCCCCCGAAGGCGACCCCACGCGCGATGGCGCTGATTTGCACCGACTTTTCCCGCAATAGCCTGGAAATATAGAAAATAGTGGTCTCCCCTTCAATGGTGGGACTGATGGCCATGATGAGCTCCTGCACCCCGCCTTCGTCCACGCGCTGCACCAGGGGTTCTATGCGCAAATCGGAAGGGCCTACGCCTTCCAGCGGGGAAATCACGCCGCCGAGCACGTGGTACAAGCCCCGGAATTGCTGGGTAGCTTCAATGGCCATCACGTCGCGCACGCTTTCCACTACGCATACCACGCTGCGGTCGCGGCGTGTATCCGCACAGATCACACAAACCCCCTCGTCCGACAAGTTGCCGCAAACCGAGCAGGAACGGATGTTGCGGCGCATTTGGAGGATAGCTTCCGCGAAGCGCTCACTGACCTCGGGTGGACGGTTGACCAGGTGCAGCACCAGGCGCAGGGCGGTCTTGCGGCCTATGCCCGGCAGCCCGGCAAAGCCCTGCACCGCTGCCTCAATTAGTTTGGATGGGTAATTCATGGCTACGAAATACGCTTTGCCCCGTGAAAAACAGGGGCAAGATACGCTTTGCCCTGTAAAAAAGGGCAGCCTGGGCATAATTTAAATAGAAAGGTCAAAAGGAGTACCCCACCCGTAATACCCATCGGTTCATGCGCAGCGTTTCCCGGGTAAAATTTTCTTCTCCGGAAGGACCGCCCCACCAAAAAAAGTCTTGCTCGGAGTGCACCGACTGCCGTACCACCCCGATCTCGCTGCGCAGCTCCGACTTTTTGAACAGGTTCCAGCGCAGGCCGGTGGCCAGGTGCAGGCGCAGGCCGCCCCGCAGCTCCCGGTAGGCACTTTCCTTGTCTCTCCAGGCCCAGGAATAGCCGGAGTGGGCGAGCAAATAGGGGATGTGCTTTTTCCAACCCAGCGGAGCCCACTGCGCTTCGGCATACAAAGGGACGAGGCGTTTTTGCTCCCCGTAGCCAAAGCGGTTAAACCCCGCCCCTATGCCTGCCCTCCAGTCCGTGCCCAGGTTTCGCAGCAGGGACAGTTCGGCCCCGTACCCCTTTTCGACTCCCCCGTACACCGTTTGCCCCGCCATACCCTGGAGGAGCACAGACTTGACAAAACGGCTCTCCCGGAGGCCCGGATCGCCGGGTTGTGCCCGAAGCAAAGGGGAAAACAACAGGGCAATGGCAAAGAGTGCAGAGCGGATGGGCATAGGGTTACTTGTCTTCGACCGAAATTTTGCTCAGCAAGCGGAGGTCTTTCGGGTCGCTGTAATCGTACTGGAAAATGCCCTCTTTAGCGGTTACGATAGCGACCTTAGGCTTTTCCAGGGCGATGACGTCGAACGTGGTCAGCCCTTTTTCGTGGTCGAGCAAGCGCTGGTCTATTTTGTCCCACTCCGTTGCGTCAAAGACTTTCAGGCCTGCGTCGTCTTCGCAGATAAAGAGCGTCCCTTTCACCACCGATAGCCCGATGGGATGGTGCATGGGATATACCTTGAGCAAACGCGGCTTCAACAGGTCGCTGATATCAATGACCTCTAATTGGTTGGTAAAGTTTTCGCACTGCGTGCCGCCCCGAAGCGTCACGTAGGCTGTGTTTCCTTCCGCCACCACCGGATCACAGGCATTGGCGTGCTGGAAGACCGACAACTGCCTGGGGTTCAACGGGTCGCTGGCGTCGTAAATAAACATGCCCGTTCGGCTTCCGATGAACAGCTTGTCTTGGAAAGGAAAAATCGTTTCAATGCCCCACCCGATTCGAACCGTGTTGGCCCATTTAGGGCTTTCCGGAACGCTGAGGGAAAATACTTTCAAAGAAGCGTCGTCCACGGTGTAGAGCTGCTCAAAACCAAGCGTAAAACGCGCAGTGGACCCGCCGATACCCGATGTGCTCGGTACACCGGTATTGCTGCCCAGGGCGACGGCTACCTCTTTCCGCACCCACATCCCTCCGTTGATAAAAATGACGTCTTTGCCGGTGCTGGAGCAGGGCATCTTTTCCTCTACGCGCGTCGGCTCGTAATCCACGAGCAGCCCGCGGGCTTCATCCCAGCCGTATTTGGGAAAAACATCTTCCAATCGGTTGACCATCACCGGATTGTCCGGGCGGCTGAGATCGAAGGTCAGGAGGTCCACGTAGCTGTCGGCGTACAGATATTGGTTGCGCACGGCCATGTCCACGTTGCCGGGGATATCCAGGTACCCGATGGCACGGGGGTTGGCGGGATCCTGGTTGTCGAAGATGTGGATGCCCTCTTCAAAATCATTGACAAACAGGTATTGTCCGTACAGGTAAATCTTGCCCGCCTGCTGGATTTTCTGCGGGCTGCCCATGGCAATTTTGGTGCGCAGCACAGAAGGCTGGATAAAAACCGGGTCGTAGCGCACATAGGAGTGCTCCGCATCGCATTCGTCCCGCAAACAAGCGGAGGAAGAAAACGCGAGGGCGACAACGGCAAAAAGACTGAATACGTGCAGTATTTTCATAGCTTGGGATTTTATAAGACGGGTTGCGGGGGGCCGGATATCGCCGCGCCCCCCGCAGCCTATTTATATAACGCCCGAGGCATAGAAAACGCCGTCTGCTGACCGGACTTTAACAAGTCTAGTATACCCCTACCCGCACCCCTTGCGTATGGCTGCTGAATTCCGGCGCGTACATGCACTGGATGGTCGTGATGCCATTGGAAAATTCACCGCGCAGGTTGACGCGCAGGGGGTATTCCAGCACGAAAGTCCCTTTGGGCAGGTAATCCATGAAGAAGTTCGTGGCTACGTCGCCGGGGCTTTCGTAGTATCCGAGCCCGCCCTGCCATGTATAGCCGCTCAGGTCCTGGATAGGCTCGAGGCCGCTGGCGCGCATATCTTTGACGTGGACGTACTCCATTTCGCGATCTACGCGGATTTCGAGCCGGGCTACGAGCTTATCTCCGGGTTTCAGCGTTTCGTCAGCGGAAAGTTCGCGGAGTACGGGGCCTTTATCGCCCATGTCTTCCCGGTACAGCGTCTTTTTGAGCGTCAGCGGCGTTTCTTCGAAGGTTTTTATTTTGTCGAGGTCTTCGAAGTACTGCCAGTAGAGGCCGCCCCAGGCGACGCTTGGGTTGGGGTTTGCGAGTGCGACGGTGTGCATCGAGGTTTGAGCCTCTGGTCCTTGCCAGCTCACTTTGAAGTAGCCGGTGCCCGGTTCAGCCTGCTTTTGTGCTGCTGCGATATGGCTCTCCACTTGTTTTTTACGGCGCGCCTGCGGGAACTGGAGCTGTACCGGCTGGTCGCTGTTCAGCCAGTTGGCACCGGCACCGGTGCGGAACAGCGCATATACAGCATCGGAGGTAGCTTTGGTCGTCTCCCAGTCGTTGGTCTGTTTGTTTTTGAGCAGCCAGAGCTTGAGTTCATCTACTTCCGCCGTATTTTTTCCAATTTCGTCAAACACTTCTATCATGAGCGCCTGCGTCTCGACGGGGCGTTGGTTCCAGAGGTAGCCGCGGGTAGTTTTCCAGTACATGCCCAGTTCGTCGGAGCGAAGGGCGCGCTCGCGCAGGGAGGCCAGGATAGTGGCTGCCGGCTCCGCACGGTCTGCGCGGCGTAGGGCCAGTGCGATCATACCCTGCTCCATCAGGCCCTGGGAAGTCCAGAACTGGGCGGCCTGGTCCAGGTAGAAAGCCCAGGCCGGCCGGGCCTCTTCCGAGAGCGGCACGGACGACGCGAAGGAACGGGCGTAGAGGTAGTGTACCAACAAGCTGTTGAGGTGCATGTCCTCTTTTTTAGCCCGGCCCGCTTCGATTTCCGTCAGGAGTTTCTGGTACGTTTCCACCACTTGGGCGTCGGTGTATGCGATCCCTTTAGAGAGGATTTCCTCTGCCAGGGGGTCTTTGCTGATGTTCAGGTACCCTAATTTGCCCATGCCAGCCACGATATGTTGGGTGATGTACCAGCTTTCCGGTCCACCGCCGAACCAGGGGAAGCCACCGGAGGGATACTGGGCCGCTTTCAATTTTTCCAGGGCGGCGGTGCGCTCGTCCCGCATCCGGTTGATGTCGAAGAGGATACCAATATTCCTGCGCTGTTCTTCTTCGGATCGGGCTTCCAGCACCCAGGGCGTTTCTTCCAATAAAACGGCTTTCAGCTCCTGATTTTTTTCCAACTGGCCCATCAGGGCGTCGGTTCCTTTCCACTGTTCGAAGATGGAGCGGATTTTCGGACTGCTTTCCACTACGGAGCTGGCCAGGGCATTGGCGTAGTAGCGGCTGAATACTTGCTCCGAGCACTCAAACGGGTATTCCATCAGGTACGGCAGTGCTTTTACGGCCAACCACGCCGGGTTGGAGCAGAACTCCAGGCTGAGGCGGAAGGGCGTCAGCGATTTGGAGTCTTCCGAGGCTTTCATAGACTCCAGGGTGAAGCTCTTGCTGCTCTTGCCGCGCACAAAGAGCGGGAGCGACTCCGTCACCAGCATGCGGTTGCTCAGCACGGGCATCGCATTTTCCTCTGCGTCCGAAAAATCCCCGGCTTTTGCGCTCACCCGCCAGGTCAAGGCGCCTACTTTTCCGTATGGGACTTTTATCTTCCAGGTGAGCGGGGCGGATAGGCCGGCCTCTACGGAGAACGCACGGCTGTTGGAGGCGTTCCCGAAATCGGCGTCCACCGGCTGCATGGTAGCCGCATCGAACAGCTCGAGACGGGCTTGCCCCTGCAATGCCTGGTCGCTCAGGTTGCTCACTTTGGCGCTGAACTCCAGCTCGTCGTTTTCCCGCACGAAGCGCGGGGCGTTAGGGAATACCATGAGGTCTTTCTGCGTCACGACCGTGCGCGTCACATACGCGCTTTGGAGTGCTTTGCTGTGGGCTAAGGCCATGAACTTCCAGCGCGTGAGCGCATCGTTCATCTTGAACGTCAGGATCACGGCCCCGTCGGCGTCGGTTTTCAGTTGCGGGAAAAAGAAAACGGTTTCGTTGAGGTTGCGGCGCACGGATAAGGGTTCGGCAGCGGGTTCCCCGGCATCCTCCTTTTTCACAATCGAGGCGGGGGCCGCCACTTGTTGTACCTTTGGCGAATAGGGCTCAAGCCCCTCCGCAGAGAAGGGAGCCGGCGGCGCAGCTGAGCGCATCATCGCTTTCGGCCTAATGCGCTGTTCAGCGGCTAAGTCATATACCATAATGTCCCTGCCATAAAACGAAAGGTCGAACAGCCCGAACGTATTCAGTACGGGGTATTTCTTTTCCATCCGTTCGCCGAGGGGGAAAGAGAAGCGGCAGGAAGCCTGTTCGGAGGCGAAGTGGTAGGCCGACCACGCATCGGCCCGATAGCGGCTGCCGAAGAGGTTGAAGCCCCACTCATGGCGGGCAAACTGGTCCAGGGAAGCGTCGTACATACTGGCCAGCAGCTCGGCGGCCACGCGGTCGGTGCCGGGGCCCGTGATGCGGATGCGCCATTCTTCCTCCTGGCCTGGCAGGAGTTTATCGCGGAAGGTCTGGAATTCTATGTTCAACTGCTTATTCGTCCAGGGTACTTCGAGGCGGTGGCTTTGGGAGAACGCGCGGTTGTCGCGCACGTATGTGACGACGCAGGCGATGTCGCCGCGGTCTTCTTCCACGATGGGCCAGGCTTTCCCTGCCCAGCCCTGTGGGGATATCCACTCTGTGGACAAGGTCTCCTGGCCGCGTTTGATTTCGAGGAAAACGGGGGTAGGTGCCCCACTGTCGCTCAATCGGAAGACGGCGGTATCCCCAGGTTCTACCGGGTTTTTCTCCCAGGCTGTCCAGAGGGGCGAAGCGAAGGGGGCGGCTTTTTTGCCGCTGTCGAACAACTGGAACCATTTGCGCACTTCCCGTTTTACACCCCCGTTGTCGGTTAGGGCAAACACCGCCATGTAATAGCCCGGGGCGAGGCTTGCCCAAGGCATGGCCACGGTATCGCTTTGGCCGGTATTGAGCGCAGTTTCCCAGGCGGTTTTGACCACGGGGTAAAAAGCGGGGTCGTCTTCCTGGCCGAGCGCATAGTTCGGGAAATCCTGTTTGAACCCCGCCGAGTCCAGGGAAGGCCGGTCGGGTTTTTGCCAGTAGCGTTTCACGAACCAGCGGGAAGGTGATTGAAGCGATAGGATCTGCAGGCTGCCCTCTACCGGCGTTTTTTGTCCGTCGAGGTTTTCGGTGCGGACGCCCAGGGATGCGGGGTTGGCTTTATCTATCCATTCCGGTGCCTCTATCGAAGCGCGCAGGGGCACGTAGCCGATGTTCACCGAGCGGGTGGCCGTGTGGGTTTCCCCGGTGATGTCCACTACCTCAGCGCGGAGCTCGTAGCGGAACTCGGGAAGCTGGTCGGCGGGCACCGAGCGGTCGGGTACGGCGGTGAAGCGGACGGAGAAATTGCCCTGGGCATCGGTAGTCGTTTTGCCCACTGCGATTTCCATCGCTTCCGAGTAGGGGGCTGGGCCGCGCCACCAGGGCCACCAGGGGTAGCGGGCGGTACGGGTGACGCGGTAGGAGACGGCTGCGCCGTCCACGGCATTCCCGGCATAGTTCTTTGCCTCGCCTTTGACCACTACCTCTTCCCCTAACTGTGCCGTACCTTCGAGCGGTTTGAAAGACACTTCGAAGCGCGGCCTTTTATACTCCTCGACCCGGAACGGGTGGTAACTCTCCCCCACGGAAGCACTGAGGTACATCGAACCGAGCAGACCACCGGACGGGGCGGTGAAGGTGCCGGAGAAAGAACCAAAAGCATTAGTGCTCAGCTCGCGCACGGCGACTTCCTGAGAGTTCACATCGTGCAGGGTTACTTTGACCTTGTGGTTGGGCAATATTTCGGGTGTGCGCAAGGGGCCTTGGCGCAGCAGGCAAATCCCTTTAAAATAAATGGTTTGGCCCGGGCGGTAGATCGCGCGGTCCAGGAAGAAATGGGTTTCCTCGGTTGGACGTGGGCGGTCTTCCCGGGAAGAGCCATAGACGTACATGCGGTCGTCGAAGTACAGGCTGTCCTCTCCCAGGCTAAACCCGGCTGTAAAATTTTTACCCTGAGCGGCGAAATACACCAGTCCGTTTTTGTCCGTTTTACCGGTTTCGAAGCTCGATTTGCTGCGTTCGCCGCGGCGTCCGTATTCGATGGATTCCAGTTCCACGCGGACCCCTTCGAGCGGTTTGCCCGTTTCGCGGTGGGCGACCAGGAACCCGGCACGGCCATCGGGGGTGGCGCGGAAGAAATACGCTACGTTGGACACCGAGAAAAGGGCGATGGAGACATCCTGGTCTTTTACGCCCGACGCATCCGCTTTGGGCAGCACCATCAGTGCGTAATGCCCCAGGGGAAGGTCATCTATAGCGATTTCGGTGCGGTGCTCCTGTAAATCGCCGTCGTCCGGCAGGAGTTGTTCCCATTGGCGGAAGGGGGGCAGGGAATCGAGGTAGTTGCGGCGTTCCTCGTAGGGTATTTCGGCCAGCCGATCCCTGGCGCTGAGGCGCAGCAGTTTCAGGAACACCTTGGGGGCGTTCTGGAACTCCACGGACGCCAGCACCGGGCGGTTAGGGAGGCACACCTCTTCGACCTGCACTACTGCCCGCATGCGGACCAGGTCGCGGTAGAGTTCGGCACAGAGCTGGCCGCCGTAGCTTCCCGGGAAGCGTTTTACGCCTTCCTGAGCGATGGACTTTGCCTTTACTTTATCAAGTCGGTGGGCATCCCCTTTTTCAGGGCTGTACCGGTTGCCCCACCGCACATAGACCGAGGCCCGGGCGTAGGTGGCCTCGGTCACGCCCGGCAAACCGGGGAAGCGCGCCTCCAACCGTTCGAGGGCCGAGATATACAGGGCATCTTTGAGCTCGTGCACGGATTTTTCATACACAAAAGCCAGGCGTTTGATGTCCGCGTCCAGCCAGGCGGCGGGGCTGCCTTTTGCCGCCGTGCGCAAGACCTCCTGGTACAAGCGAAGCGCGCGGTATTCGTAGTCGGTAGAATCCCGGGTCGGGAACGCAAACACGGCGAAGGTATCCGCATCTGCGAACGCTTCGGTCTGGTCGAGGTAGAAGCGGTAAGCCGGGCGGTTCAGCGCGCTCCGGGAATCCGAAAAGTAGGCGATGGCGCGGAACGCGAGCAGGTCGTACAGGGTATTCCACAAGCCCTGTGTATTTTTTTCCCGCTCCAGGATGGCGCCGAAATCCTTCAGCGGGATCTCTTTTAACCGCGGATCTTCCACGGACACCAGGTACAAGCGGGCGATTTCCGACTCGAACACATCGGCGGGCCAGGTTTTGATATCGTCGCCCGGGTCGCCTGCTATCGGGGTGCGGTTGTCGATCTCCCAAGACTTTCTTTCCTTGTACTGGCGGTATAGTTCCGCAAGGATGGACTGCAGCATGGGCTGGACGGGAAAGTCGGCGGTTTTGGCTTCGCGCTGCACCCATTCGATGGCTTTTTCGCTGCCGTCTTCTTCCAGTAGGCCTGTGAAATTTGCCTGGTATAAGGCGGCCTTCACCACTTGGGCGTCTTTTTTATCGGATTTTGCCCGTTGGTACAAGGCGGCGGTTTCGTCGAGGGCGGAGCGGTACAAGCCCTTTTCTTTGAGGGAATCAATGCGCTTCCACTCGGCGCTGTAATCGGGTTCCGGTTTCATAGGCTTGGTTTGTGCGGTTAGCGCGGGGGGGCATAGACAGGCGAGCGCGCACAAAGAGGCGACCAGAGCCCTTGTAGTCATGCCCGGGAATACCGACCGGAAGCAAACGAAGAGGTTTGGCATAAAAAATGTTTTAAATTTTAACGTTTGCCGCCCTTTCCATATTGTCAAACGCGTGGCGGATAAACCGCCCTTTACCAACGTATCAAGGCCGAGCCCCAGGTAAACCCGCTGCCGAAGGCGGCGAGGCATACCAGGTCGCCCTCTTTGACGGCTCCGTTTTCCCAGGCTTCGCAAAGGGCGATGGGGATAGAGGCGGCGGTCGTGTTCCCGAAGCGCTGGATGTTGTTCCAGACCTGGTCGTCGCGCAGGCCGAGTTTGTGCTGAACGAACTGGCTGATGCGGAGGTTGGCCTGGTGGGGCACGAAAAGGTTGATGTCCGAGGTGCTCAGGCCGGTCTTGTTCAGGGCTTCCTGGATGACTTCGGGGAATTTCTGAACGGCCAGTTTGAACACAAACTGCCCTTCCATGACGGGATAGAACATGCCCTCTTCCAGCATTTTTTCCGTGACGAAAAACTCGCCGTATTCCACGTCCGGGTATCCGAAGTCCACGTCTTCGCCGGCGCGGCGGGCGTGGTAGCCCCCGTGGGCGCCCGGGTTGATGAGCGCCAGTTTTTCCGCGTAGGTCCCATCGGCGTGGAGGTGGGTGGTCAGGACGCCCCGCCCTGCTTCGCTGCAGGGCTGCAGCACCACCGCACCCGCCCCGTCGCCAAAGATAGAGGTGACATTTCTGCCGCGGGTACTGAAATCGAGGCCCATGGAGTGTACTTCTGCCCCGACGATGAGGATGTTTTTATACATGCCCGTTTTGATGAACTGATCGGCGATGGAAAGGGCATAGATAAACCCGGAGCACTGGTTTCGGATGTCCAGTGCGCCCATCTCCTTTTTAGTGATGCCGAGTTCGCGTTGGAGCAAGACCCCGCAACCGGGGAAGTAGTAGTCCGGGCTGAGGGTAGCAAAAATGATAAAATCCAGGTCTTCTTTTTGGATGCCGGCCCGGGCGATAGCAATTTCGGCCGCTCTGGCCCCCATCGTGGTAGAGGTCTCCTCGCGGCGCTTTCCGTAGTGGCGTTCCACGATACCCGTGCGTTCCTGTATCCAGGCATCGGTGGTATCCATGACTTTTTCCAGGTCGAAGTTGGTGACGACGCGTTCGGGGACGTAGTACCCCATTCCTGCAATTCTAGAATTGAGCATGCCATTTGGTTTTTTAGGTAAGGTATATATCAGACGGGTTGCGAGGGGAATCCCCGGGGGGTCAAAAAGGGCTTTTATCCCAGCTTACCGACCTTCGCAATACGTCCATTTTTCAAAACAAACGGAAAAGAAGGGGCCCACCCCCCTTTTTCCATCCGCAATAAACCAGGATTACCTTGAAAAGTGCAAAAATTTTTTGTAAAAAAAAGGCAAAATTTCAAAATATTATACAGTTTTTTTTAGCTTAGCCCGTTCTTTAAAAACTTTTCCCAAAATAATAATTTAAAATGGAACCCATCCGAATCGCTATCATCGAAGACGACCCCATGGTGCGCAACAACCTGCGCGATTTTTTCGAGAAGCACACCCGCATGAAAGTATGCGGTGCCTTTGCCTCCATTGAAGCTTTTCTGAGCAACGAGGACCAGAAGAAAGAGGATTTGAAGATCATCTTGTTGGATATAGGGCTTCCGGGTATGTCCGCGCTGGAAGGCCTGGAATACATCATAGGCCAATACCCTCATTCCGATGTCGTGATGCTGACCTCGAACGAGAACCCGGAGGTCATTTTCAGTTCCATACAAAATGGGGCGGTTGCCTATTTGTCCAAAAAGAGTTCCCTGGAGTCCATTGCGACGGCCCTGGAAACCGTATGCCGGGGGGAGTCGTTCATGTCTCCGTATATTGCGCGGATCGTATTTAACTTCATCCAGTCCAAGCCCCGTAAAACGGAGTCGCCGCACGATTTGACCCCCCGGCAGTTTGAGATTGTCCAGGGTTTGAAGGAGGGGTTGAGCTATAAAATGATCGCCGACCGCCTGGACATCACCATTGAGACGGTGCGCGACCATATCAAGAACATCTACCGACGCCTGCAGGTCAACAGCCGCGCGGAGGCTGTGCGCAAGTACCTGGACGAGAATAAATAAATCAGATAATGGGTGGGCCAACCTATTCTTTTGTCAAAAGTACGACCTTTCCCGCCGCCTGGTGGGTTGTTTTCTATTTGTGCGCTGGGCAGGTCGGGCAGGCGCAGAACCTCCTGCCCCGGGCGATCCACTACGACGTCAACTCCGGTTTGGCGGATTACACCATTACAGGACTGGCCCAGGACCCCAGCGGGATGATCTGGGTAGCTACGCACCAGGGGCTACAACGCTTCGACGGGTATGGGTTCCTCACCTTCAACCGCTCGCCGGAGAACAAGTTCCGCATTTCGGAAAATGATATTTCCGCTATTGCTTCTTTCCGGGACAGCTTCATCCTCGTCCAATACTTAAACGAGAACCGCTTTTTCAGCCTGCTGGGATACCAGGACTTCCAGCACCGGCAGGTGTCCCTCAGCTCCTACAACGGGGTCCGGGGCTTGGCCAAAAAGATGGTACCGGACTACGACGGCAGCCTATATTGCCTTTCTACCTCCCTCGACTCGGTGTATGTGTCCCGGCTCACCGCGAAGTATTCCTTTGCGACTGTTTTCGCCATACCGATGCCCAGACGCCGGCTCGGTGCCGAAATAGACCTCATCCCCCTCGACGGCGGTGCGTTCCTACTCAACGACTCCGACAACGGGCTATTCCACGTCGAGCGAGGGCGCGTGGTAAAAGTATTTGCCCCCGACGATTTCCGGAGCCCCCTTGATTCGCCGGTAGAACTTCCGACCCAGACCAAAATTTTCTTCAAAGACCGCCGGGGCAGGGTTTGGATATCCCTGGCAAAAATCCCCGTATTGTTCCGGTATGAAGCGGAAAAGCGGGAGCTTTCCGCCTCGTTCCATGCAGGGGAAGTTGGTGAGTTCACCTATGCAGCCCACGATATGAACAGCAACCTAATCCTGGTAAAGACCAACGGTATTGGGCGCTACCCCCCGGGCGAAGGGATCTACCTCATGGGCAAAGGGCCCGGGTTCGAAGACGTCAGCTACCTGCTCAAGTACGACAAGTACCCCACCGCCATTTACAGTT
>JBEGMH010000110.1:0-2987 GCA_041183125.1 Bacteroidota bacterium
CCGTATAGGATTATAATGCGACAAATTTTTGTTCTTATATCCTATTTTTTAGGCATAAAAAGTTTGTAAAATGAAAAAAATAAGAATAATATTTTTCATGTCCTTGTTGGTGCTGGGTGCGTCTTGCAATGAATACCTGGATATCAACGAAGATCCGAGCTTCCCGCAAGTAGCGGCGGGCTATGCTATCCTTCCACCCGTCCTTCAGCAGATGGTGCGGGGCGAAACCTTCGATAGCCGTTTTACCGCACAGTATGTACAGTACTGGGGCTCCAGTGCCGCTGGCAATACCTACGACCGCCATGGCTATGCCGCCGGCTCTGATGCACAGGGCGAGAAATGGCGTCAGCACTACTGGGCCATCGGGCAGAATATCGACCTGATGATCAAGGAAGGCGAGGAAAACAACCGCTGGGACTATGTGGGAGCCGCCAAGGCCATCCGCGCCTGGAGCTGGCAGTCTACCACGGATTACCACGGGGAAATGATCCTCAAGCAGGCGTTCGAGCCCAACCGCTATGTGTTCGATTACGACACCCAGGAGGAAGTGTATGCCGAGGTGCGCCGCCTGTGCGAAGAGGCCATCAAAGAACTCTCCCGTACGGACTACAACAAGTCGCTCAACCGGGGCGACCTGGTCTATAGAGGCGATACGGATAAGTGGGTGCGCTTCACGTATGCCGTCCTGGCGCGCAACGCGCACCATATCAGCAACAAAGCATCGTACAGCCCGGACAAGGTCATCGAGTACGTGGATAAGTCCTTCCGCAATAATGCCGATAACTTCGACGTACCCCATGCCGGTACGAACACAACCGATGGCAACTTCTACGGCCCCTTGCGCAACAATATGGGCTCTTTCCTCCCGACGGCCTATATCGTCAGCTTATTGGACTCTACGGTACTGAAAGCACGCGACCCGCGCCTCCCCATCATGTTCGCCCCCAGCCCCGACGGGGTATACCGCGGGGTAGTACCCGGTTCGGGCGACCCCAACAACGTGTCGGGCAACGTCCGCCGTATCCCCAACTTGTGGGGGGGGCTTGGCGTAGCGCCCACCGTCGGCAGATGGATTTTTGACAATGCCGCACCGCACTCGCTGATTACCTACATGGAGCTGCAGTTCATGAAAGCGGAAGCAGCCTTCATCAAAGGGGATAAAGCATTGGCTTATCAAACGTTCCTCAACGCAGTGGGTGCCGCACTCGACTACTGCAAAGTATCGGCTGCCGAAAAAACGAAGTACCTGGCTAGCGTGGCCATCCCGAAAACGGCAGCCGACCTGAAGCTCAGCGATATCATGCTGCAGAAGTACATCGCGCTCTATGGGCACGGTAGCCTGGAGACCTGGGTGGACATGCGCCGCTACAACTACAGCCAGGACGTCTATACGGGCTTTACCCTGCCGACCAACTTATTCCCGGACAACAACGGCTTGCCCGCACAGCGCGTCCGTCCGCGCTTTAACTCGGAATATGTGTGGAACAGGGCTTCTTTGGCCAAAATCGGCGCGGATCTACCGGATTACCATACCAAAGTGTTGTGGAATATCCAGAAGTAAACCAGCAGTATCTGCGCTTTTTGTCAACTACAATCAACTCTATGTTATGAAAAAATATTTCTCAATCTTGTCCTTCTTCGCATTGGCCACGGTATTCCTGGCATCCTGCGGCGAAGAGCGCAACTTCCTGGAAAGCGCTACCGCCGTTACCTCGGGCGCGAGGATCAAGGTGTTCCACGCAGCTGTTGACGTGCCAGGGGTGGTGGTATCCGTGAACGATAAAGTGGTATCGGGCGTATTGACGACCACGGTAGGGGCCACGCCCGGCCTGGTGACCCTGGGCAGCCTTTTCCCTATCCTGGACTACGCGGTTGTTCCCGCCGGAACGGCCAAGTTCAAGGTAACTGCCCCGGCTACTTCGACCACCGCCGAGCGGGTCTTGAACGCAGACGTAAATGTCGCCGATGGAAAGTACTACACCGTTCACGCGATTGGCAATGCCGGCACCTATAGCTTCATGGTCTCGGAAGACGATCTGAGCGTGCCGGACCCGGACAAAACGTATATCCGCTTTATCAATGCGATGACCACTACGCCTACAACGGGGGTCGAGTTCGTCGTCAATAACGTGGTGGCGTCAACGGAAGCGGGCCTGAGCGATGGCAAAGAGGCGTTCATCGCCTACGATCAGCCGGGCTCTACGCGCTTTACGATCGTGCTGCGCGAAGGGGGCAAAACCGCCGCCCTGAGCACTTTGTCCAGTTTGAACCTGGTGCGCGGTAAAAAGTATACGATTATCGCGCGCGGCCTCGCCGGCAATACGACGACGACCGGTAGGCCGACCATTGGCCTGGTCAACAACAACTGATTTTTGATTGCAATCGCGAAAAGGCTGTCTCAAAAGCCCTTTTTCGCCTAACGCAGCCAGAAGATATTTTGCATGCGTGTCTTTTTTGATTTTGCGAAGCAAAATCAAAAAAGACACGTATGTCCTCAAGTCAACCCGTATGCAACGCGACCAATACTACTTGCTCAAAGCCATGGAAGTGGCACAAAGAGGGGTATCCCAAGGGGCCGGAGGCCCTTTTGGATGTGTGGTAGTAGATAAATCGGGCAATATCATCGGGGAAGGCCACAATGAGGTACTGGCCCGGAAAGATCCTACCTGCCATGCAGAAGTAGTGGCCATCCGCCATGCTTGCGCGCATATCGGCGACTTTCAACTGGAAGGTTGTACCGTATACGCGACCTGCGAGCCTTGCCCGATGTGCCTGGGGGCCTTGTACTGGGCCCGCCCTTCCCGTATCGTGTTTTCCTGTACCCGGGAAGAAGCCGCTTCTATCGGCTTTGACGATGCGTTTATCTATCGGGAACTGGTCCTCCCGGCAGAGGCACGCGCTATCCCCACCGAGTATTCCCCGCTCGGGGACATCTCCTCTTTTATGAAAAAATGGGGGGACAATGAGCAGAAAAGTCTGTATTAGGC
>JBEGMH010000111.1:0-3500 GCA_041183125.1 Bacteroidota bacterium
GAAATATTTTTATAGAAAATGGTCTTTTTCAACGTCGCGATCGTCTCCGGATCTGTCGCGGTGGCCAATTGCGCATGGACAGCCGTATTTTGGATCGTGTCTATGATCGAAGGCAGGCTTCCGAGGAAGACCAAGGCAAGGATCAGCGGCGTGACAAACTGGATGATGAACCGGAAGATAATAGGCACCTTGATATCGGCTCCCAGCGTAATCTCGTGCCAGCCTTTTTTCATACCGAATACCCAGGCGAACAAAATGATTTCAAACAGGGCGAACACGACGAGCGATACCGTCCCGGCCCAGTAATCGTATTCGTCAAATACCCCGTAGTTGAAGAACACCACCGTAGGCAGGCCAAAGACGAAAATCAGGGCGCCAAAGAGCCACGCAGAGCTCTCGCGGCGCCAGCCGAACTCGTCGCGCATAAAGCCCATGACCGGCGTGCCCATCGCCAGGGAAGATGTGATGCCGGCGAAGAACAGCAACCCAAACCACATCACCCCGGCAAATACCGCCAGGATAGGGCCCCACTGCTGGAAAAGGTACGGCAGGGTGCGGAAGCCCAGGCCCAGGCCACCGGCCTTGTTGACCAGCTCCGTCATACCATCAATGCCAAAATAACCCACCGTGATCGGGATGACGATGGCACCACCCAGCACGACTTCCACAAACTCGTTCATCCATCCCGCTGACATGGCGTTCAGGGCCACGTCGTCGCGCGAGCGAAGGTAGGAGGCATAGCACTGGATACTGCCCATCCCTACGGACAAGGTGAAGAAAATCTGGCCGGCTGCCGCCAGCCACACCTTGTCGTCCCAGATCGTGCTGAAGTTGGGCGTCCAGAGGTAGTTGAGGCCTTCCGTGCCTGCGAAGATAGCCCCGTCGTGCCCTGCTTTGAGGGTGATGCCCCGGATGGCGAGGAGGATGCCGAACACAATGAGCAGGGGCATCCCGATCTTGGCCACCTTTTCCACCCCACCGCTGAGGCCGCGGGAAAGGATCCAGGTGTTCAACCCAAGGCAAAGCAACCAAAAAAGGATCGGCTGCATGCTGTCCAAACTGGTATAATTGCTAAAAAAGCCGGATACCTGATCGCTGCTCTGGCCCTGGAACGCACCCGTAAGGGAGTGCCATACATAGCCAATGGCCCAGCTCTCTAAGTAACAATAGTACGCGGCCACGGCTAGGTTGGTGAAAATACCAAAGACACCGATGTACTTCCAGAACGCCATCTTGGACATGGAGTCGAGGATGAAGGGGGTACTGTGGTGCCCGTGGCGGCCTCCGAAGCGGCCCATGGACCATTCCACAAACAGCAGCGGGATGCCCAACAATAGGAAACAGACCAGGTAAGGGATGATAAAGCTCCCGCCCCCGTTCTGGATAGCTTGTACAGGGAAGCGCAGGAAGTTGCCCAGGCCCACGGCGTTTCCGGCCATGGCCAATACCAGGCCGACCCGTGAGCCCCAGGATTCTTGGTGAGTTGACATAATTCAGGTTAGCTGAGTGAATAAATAGCTGCGCCCATACGGGGCACCATTCAGAATATCGCGACGGGAAGAAGACCCGTTTGGCTCGCGGGGCATTGCCCCTTGAAAGGAGCGGGAACGGCCAGCGAGCGACGCGATATGGTGGAGGGCACCTCTATACTGCGCTTACAGCGGATTAAGGTAAAACGAATATGCTTTTTGTCAAAACTTTTTTCCAATCCTCTGTTATTCTCCGTCCGGAAACCCCTCTTGGAAGCGGCTAATCCGGGTGTGCATACCCTTTATGGCCCGCTTTGATATAATTCGGCTGATAGTGAACTTTGGGGTCGAGGGATGAGACGATAAGCTTCCAAAGCGGCTCGTAGGGAATGATTTCTATTTCGTAGTTCGAATACTGTTTGGGGTAGCGGCTCAGCTTTTCGATCCATTTTCTAGCCCTGCGCTCTGCAGCCAGCTGGTTAAACCCCGCATCTTTGAGCGTTTGCAGCATCCGGATAAACACGTTGCTGCGCAGGGTATCCCCTTCCCGTAGGTGCCGCATGGCATATCTTCCGATGGCATCTATTCGTATCGCGGCGATTTCATAGCGCTTCTGGGCGATGGTAAAGATGATCTGCAGTACTAAGATGGGGATGTTCATTCCGCGCTTGTCGCGGGAAAAGCCGGGGACATCGTTGATAAAACGAAAGAGGCGAAAATGCGGGTTGGCAGGCATGTCGGGCATGGAAATCCGTCCGAGGTGTTCCAGATACCTCAAATAGGCCTCAAAAAGCATCCACACTTCCATAAAAACGGGGTCGAGCCCCTTGAAACCCGGTTTGCCCACGGCGTTCCGGAAAGTGCTATAGGCCTCCTGGTAATTGCCGGTATGCAGGGCCAGGCGCATCAGCAGGCCCTGGATATGATACCAGTTATAAGAGCCAATCTCCTCGTACTTGTTGTACTCAGCCGCCAACACGCGCCCTTCCTCAAACTGGTTCAACTGCAGGTGGCACACCATTTTCTGGGCCAGGAAGAACTGCGCCAACTCCGGGCTGAAAAATGGTTTGGCCCCCAGTACGCGCAGCGCTTCATCGCATACGCTCAAGGTATCGGAATATTCGTACCGGAGCAGTACGGAAGCTACTTTTATCTGGTAAAAAAATTTGATGAAGCGCCAACTGTTTACCTGACGGGCGTGCGGCTCGAGCCGGGTATGGAAGTCCGAGGCCAAGGTCGCCAGGTCGGGCTGGTTGATCCTCCGCTTGCTGCGGTGCTGCACCAGTTCGTAGTACAGGGCTTCCGCCTGGTTCTCTATATTGTACAGCTCTTCGAGCAACTGGATGCGCCGGTTCACGCTCCGCAACTTGTTGTGCATGGGATAACGCGTGGCGTAACAACTGCGGAGAGAACGGCAGATACACAAAGACATCTCCGTGAACTCATAGTATTCCGCATCGCGCAGGATGACCGTTCCGTACTCTGCCGCTGCCATCGCTATGCCGTACCCGAACAAAAGCTTGGTGGACACGACTCCTTTCCAGGCACTCGACAGCGCACGGTCGTACTCGGTGTGCAAAGACAGCCGGGGATCCAGCGTGAAGATGCTGTCTATGAGCAGGCTCTTTAGCTTATTCTTCGATTTGCGGTAATGCCCCTTTGAAAATTCCGCATTAAACAGCAAACTTGCTGCTTGTTGGTTGGTCTCTACCTCCCCAGTGAGCACCAACTGGTAGAGTTCCCATATCTTGTCTCCCTTTCCTGCCCCCGTACTCTTTGTGCCGGGAAGCCATACCTGAGGCTCAATCTTGTGATATTCTGCAAAAGTGACTAGCTCTTTAAGGGGCTGTAGGTCGTTTTTTTTCGATTTTGATTTCATCTATATGGAGTTTTGTTGCACGCACTAAAATAGTATTATGTTTTTTAACTTAAAAAATAAACTTTATTTTTTAATGTCATTTTAATGAAAAATCTTCTTTTTCCTGGTTTTTTACTGGCACAGATCCGTGCACAGCTTGGTGGCCCGAGGGA
>JBEGMH010000112.1:0-4924 GCA_041183125.1 Bacteroidota bacterium
GCCTGAAGAATAAAATAATGAACGAGCGCTTGTTTTTTTGATTTTGCCGTGCAAAATCAAAAAAACAAGCGCTCGTTCAAAATATTTTTTGGTGGCATCAGGCGAAAAAGGTCTTTTTACAGAACCCCCATCTTCTTTTAAAACTCAAACACATAACTCCCCGAACCCAGCTCCAGCTCCAGGAATTCACCGGACCTGCCCTTCACTTGTACGCCCGGGGCAGCGGAAACAGGGGCACCGCTTTCCTTTAGCATATCGGCCCCTGCAACGGGCAGCCGGAGCAGGGCAGTCGTATTGGCCGGGACGAGGACGCGCAGGGTCGTACGGCCCTCTTTGCGCTCCCAACCGGAAGCAATCTCGCCATAACTGCTCTGATAACTGGCCTTGGCATGGTCGAGGCGCTTGCCAAAAGCCGGCTGGATGAGGATGTTTTTATAACCATTGCTGCCCATGCGCAAGCCGGCAGCCACCTGGTACATCCAGTCGCCGATAGCTCCGTAGGCATAGTGGTTGAAAGAGTTCATGCCGATGTCCTGGAAGGTGGAATCGGGCTTTTGTCCGTCCCAGCGCTCCCAGATGGTGGTAGCGCCCATGCGGACAGGGTAGAGCCACGACGGCCAGCTCTCCTGCAGGAGCAGATCGTAGGCGACGTCGCTGTGCCCATTGTCGGAGAGGACATGGCAAAGGTAGGGCGTGCCTAAAAAGCCGGTAGAGAGGTGGTCGCGGCGCGCCCGGATATCGTCCACCAGGTTCTTCACGGCGGCAGGCCGCAGGTTGTCGGGCAGCAGGTTGAAGTGGAGCGCCAGCACGTAGCTCGTCTGCGACTCGGATACCGTACGCCCGGACGGCGCGACGAACTCGCGCTGGAAGACTGTTTTTATCTCTCCAAAAAGATTTTTGTAGAAACGGGCGTCTTCCGTCTTGCCCAATACATCTGCTGCCCGGGAGACGATATCAGCGCTGTGGGCAAAAAAAGCGGTCGAGATGTAGTCGTGGTTGGTGAAGCCGTCGCCGTCGGTATGGCTGTTCACGCCCTGGGTATTGGGGTGGAAGAAGAGCCAATCGCCGAACACAGAGCCCCCCTTCCAAAGCAGCGAAGCACCTGCTTTGCTGCGGATATAGTCCACGTAGGCTTTCATGGAGGGGTACTGGCGTTCCAGCAGGCGGCGGTCGTCGTAGATGCGGTACAAGTCCCAGGGGATGATGACCGCTGCATCGCCCCAGCCTGCGGAGACCCCGACATTAGGGGCGTCGGGCTTGTTGAGCACGTCGGGGATGACGAAGGGGATAGCTCCGTCGCGGCGCTGGTCAGCGGCAACATCTGCCAGCCATTTGGTGAAAAACGGCGCTACGTTGGCGTTAAAGGCGGAGGTGGAAGCGAATACCTGGGCGTCGCCTGTCCAGCCGAGGCGTTCGTCGCGCTGGGGGCAGTCGGTCGGCACGTCCACGAAGTTGCCTTTTTGGCCCCAGACGATATTGTGCTGTAATTGGTTGACGAGCGGGTTGGAGCACTCAAAGCTGCCCGTGGGCTCCATATCGGAGTGGACCACGATACCCGTCAAATCTTCGGGGCGCAAGGTGCCGGGGTAGCCCTCAATCGCCACATATCGGAAGCCGTAGAAGCTAAAGCGGGGCTCATAGACTTCTTCGCCGCCGCCCCGCAGGGTGTATTTTGCCACCTGTTTGGCCGCCCGCAGGTTGAGGATATAGAAATTGCCGGCTTTGTCTAATACTTCTGCGTGGCGCAGGGTGACGGTTTGCCCGCTTTGGCCCTGTACGCGCAGGCGCACCCAGCCGACCATGTTCTGGCCCATATCCGCCACGAGGTCGCCTTCGGGGGTGGTAAAGATCTTCACAGGCTTGATTTCCTGTATTTTGCGCACAGGTACGCTGTTGGAGGCGAGCAGGTTGTCCATTGGGTAATCGGCGGGTAGGGCGTTTTGCCACTTGCTGTCGTCGAAAGTAGGTTCGCTCCAGCCCGGCAATTCGCGGCGGGCGTCGTATTCTTCGCCGTAGTAGATTTCATTTTTGCCGATGGGCCCATCGCTGCTCACCTTCCAGCTTGCGTCGGTGCTGATCCATTGCTCGCTGCCATCGGTGTAGCGCAGGTGGATTTGGCAGAGGAAGGCTTTCTTTTTGCCGTAGTAGCCCCATTGGAATTCCCAGCCCAGGCCGCTGCGGAACCAGCCCTCGCCGACGAGGGCGCCCACAGCATTCGCGCCCGGGCGCAACAGCCCACTGATATCATAGGTTTGGTACTGAAGGCGCTTTTGGTAGCTCGTCCAGCCGGGTGCGAGGACCTGGTCCCCTACTTTTTTCCCATTGATATAGAGCTCGTAAAAGCCATGGGCGGTCGCGTACGCCCGGGCGGATGCGATTTTTTTCGGGGCGGCGAATACCTTGCGCAGGTGGTGGGCCGCCGAGTAACGCACTGGGGCTGCTTCCTGTTCGGGCTCTATCCAACGCGCTTTCCAGTCGCTGCGGTCGAGCAGGGCACTTTCCCAGAAGGCCGGTTCGCTCCAGGCCGATTCCATGCCGGCGGCGTCCCAGGCTTTCACCCTCCAGAAGTAGCGCGTCGCTGAGCGCAAGGCAGGGCCTGAATAGGCTTGCAGCACAGACGCATCGGAGTTTCTTTTCCCACTGTCCCAAACCAAGTTTTTTCGCGTGAACGCCGCATCGGTCGCCACTTGCAACTGGTAAGCGCCCTGTCGCCAGCCCCTCACACCGGGTGCTTCCGTCATCCAGGAGAAGCGCGGCTCGCGCACGTCGAGGCCAATGGGGTTTTTCAAATGCTCGCAGCGCAGCCCCGATACCTTGAACGCCTGGGCACATACACCGCTGGCAAAGGCCGCTAACAAAAACAGCAGGGTGAAAAAGCGTTTTTTCATCATAGGATATTTAGGTTAAAAAAGAATTTTTATTGTTTTTTATGTTTTTAAACAGAATTTTATTTTTAAAAAAATAGTTTTATTGAAAAATAGGCTATTAAGGGGGGCGCCATGCCAAAATACCAAAATAATAGCTAATTTGACCTTACCCCTTGGGGAAATCGGAAAAAAGGGGAATTTTGAGGGCTTTTATACCCACTACCAGACTGCACTAGCCGTCTCTTTAGAAAACACCAAACCATGTACCTGATACGCCCTGTCTTCTACTGCTCCCTGCTGTTTGTATGCACGGCCCTCTCTGCCCAGGACGCGGAGGTCTTCCCCCCCAACCCCATCAAACGGAGCCTGAATGCCCTGCGCATCGAAGGAATGCCCAAGGTGGACGGCCGCCTGGACGAAGCGATGTGGCGGGAAGCCCCGAGTGCTTCCGGGTTTACCCAAATCGAGCCCCTGCAGGGCAACCCTCCCGGTGAGGACACCGAGTTCCGCATCTTGTTCAACAAACAGTACCTGTACATCGGTGTGTTTGCCCGCGATTCCCTGGGCAAAAGCGCGTTGCGCGCCACCGATTTCAAGCGCGATTTCAGCCCCCGCCAACACGACCATATCCTACTTTCCATGGATGGCTTCCAGGATGGACGCAACGCCATGGCTTTTGCCACCAACGCCTATGGCGTACAACGCGACCTCCTCGCCTTCGACGATATTTTTTACGATGAAGACTGGGACGGCCTGTGGCGGGTGCGCACCTCCCGCACCGATTCCGGCTGGGCCGCCGAAATCGCCATCCCCTGGCTGACGCTCCGCTATCCGGGCTCGGCCGATAGCTTGCAAACCTGGGGGTTCAACCTGGCGCGCAACCGGCGGGCAGCCAACGAAATTTCAGCGTTCTCGCCTTTTCCGCGTTCCTTCACCCCTACCCGCATGGAATACGCCGGGCAAATCAAGGGCTTACAGCCCCCGCCGCCCAAGGCCAACGTGCGCCTGCAACCCTACACCCTCTTCTCATACGACCGCTACCGAACGCCCGGCGAACAAGATTCCGAAGGTACCGGGATCAAAGCCGGCGGCGAACTGAAATGGGCGCTAAATACCAATACCGTCCTGGACCTCACCGCCAATACCGATTTCGCACAAGCCGACGTGGACCGACAGGTCAATAACGTCACCCGGTTTTCCGTGTTTTTTCCGGAACGAAGGCAGTTTTTTCTGGAAAATGCATCGCTTTTTGGATTCTACATCGGACCATCGCCCGACTTTTCAGGAGGCTCCATGCGCATTCAGCCTTTCTTCAGCCGCAGTATTGGCCTCGACGGCAGTGGGCGGCCCATCCCCATCCAGGCGGGCGGACGCCTGGTACACCGCTCGGCAAAGCAGAACTTCGGGGCCATGGCCATCCGGCAGCGCGAGCGGGGAGAGGCAGCCACCGATTTCTTCGTAGCGCGCTACTCCCGCAACTTCGGGGAGCAGAACCGCATCGGCGGGCTCATGACCGTGAAAAACGGACCGGAAGGAACCAACGTGGTGGGTACCCTCGACGGCTTTGTACGCATAGACGAAAAGCAGTCGCTCAACGCCTTCGCCATGCACACCAGCGGTGGGAACTCGGCACGGCCGGGCTTTGCCGGTATCGCACAGTACTACCACTCCACCAATACCCACAAGATATGGCTCACCCAGTCGGTCGTCACCAAAGATTTCAACCCGGAAATGGGCTTTGTGTCCCGCACCGATGTCATCGCCACCACACCGGGCATGAACTGGTTCTATCGGGGCAAACTGCTCCCGCTGCGGAAGTATATCCGCGCCTTTGAACCGGGCTTTTTACCGGAATTCTATTGGCAGGCCTCCACGGGTAAGCTCATCGAGCGACAAGCTTATTTTTTTCCGCTCTGGTTCAACCTCCAGAACGGAGGCTTCCTTGGCTATGGCATGAACCCCATCTTCCAGGGCCTCACGGAAACCTTCAGCCCGCTGGGCATCTCGATACCCGCGGGCGAGTACCACTACTGGCGGCATTTGGTGTTCGCCAGCAG
>JBEGMH010000113.1:0-3378 GCA_041183125.1 Bacteroidota bacterium
ATCCACGCATGTACTACCTGCAATGCCTGCGTAGAGGCTTGCCCGGTTCTGATCAATCCGCTGGAGCCCATCCTCAAAATGCGCCGCTATGAGATCCTGACGCTTTCCCAGGGGCCCTCCGACTGGCTTCCGATGTTCAACAGCATGGAAAACAGCGGGGCAGCATGGGCGATGTCCACGCCCCGGGACCAGTGGACAAAAGAACTTTCCGCTTAACCCTCCAAATAAACCATTATGTCCTTGCACATCCCTACCATGGCCGAGATGGCCGCTGAAGGCCGCAGCCCCGATATCCTGTTTTGGGTGGGCTGCGCCGGAAGTTTTGATGCCCGGGCGCAGAAAGTGACCGCTGCTTTTGCGCGTATCCTGCACGCTACCGGAATTTCTTTTGCCATCCTCGGTACCGAAGAACAATGTACCGGCGACCCCGCCCGACGGGCCGGAAACGAGTTTGTGTTTCAAATGTTAGCGGTTCAGAATGTGGAAGTGCTGAATGGATATGGGGTGAAAAAAGTCGTGACGGCCTGCCCGCACTGCTTCAATACCCTGAAAAACGAGTACCCGGCCCTCGGCGGCCACTATGACGTTGTCCACCACACGCAACTGCTGCAACAATTGATCGCAGAAGGGCGTATAAAATTGAAGGAAGGAGGCAGCTTCAAAGGCAAGCGCATCACCTACCACGATTCCTGCTATATCGGCCGGGTCAATGGGGTGTATGAGGCCCCGCGCGAAGTGCTCAAAGCCCTGGATGCCGATTTGGTCGAACTGAAGCGCTGCCGCAGCAACGGCCTATGCTGCGGAGCGGGTGGCGCGCAAATGTGGAAAGAGGACGAACCCGGCGATAAGCGCATCAATGTGGCCCGTGCCGAGGAAGTATTAGAAAGCGGTGCTGTCGCTGTAGCAGCCAACTGCCCGTTCTGCATCACCATGCTGCAGGACGGCATAAAAGCAAAAGACAAACAAGAGGACGTGCTGGTGTATGACCTGGCAGAACTCATTTTAAACAATATGCAACAAGGATGACAGCAATGCAGCAGTTCCCGGATCACGCGCGGGTTTGGGTGTATCAAAGCAACCGGCCGTTCAGCCCGGAAGAAATTGAGGGCTTGAACCAGCAGCTTAGCCATTTCGCCCGGCAGTGGGTGAGCCACAACCAATTGCTCAAGGCGAGTGCGCAGGTAGTGCACGACCGCTTCATCGTACTGATGGTGGACGAAGGCCAAGTGGGCGCAGGCGGGTGCTCCATTGACCGCTCCGTGGCTTTTTTGAAAAGCCTGCAGGCAGAGTACGGGATGGATTTATTCGACCGGATGCTGTTCTCTTACCGGGATGGGGAAAATATCGTCACCCTCTCCCGGGACGCCTTCGCAAAGCGCTACCAGGAAGGGGCCATCCACGACGAAACGGTCGTGTTCGACCCCCTGATCAGCGATAAGGCCTCCTTTGACCGCGCTTTTGCGAAGCCGCTCAGCGAAAGCTGGATGAAACGCATGGTGTAAATTATCCCTCATGATCCGAAGAGTAAAACGTTGGCTGGGTATTGAGGGGGTGAAAATCGAACTGCTGCTGCCGGAATCCCTCTCCCTGAAATCCGCCCTGCTGGAAGGCAAATTGCGCTTCCAGTCCATGACCCCGGAGCGCGTGACCCACCTGCGCATTTCGTTCAAAGAGCGGTACAGCCGGGGCAGGGGAGAGGAGCGCCTGATTGATGAGTACCTACTGGGCTCCCTGGAAGTGGAAAAGCAAATCGATATCCCGGCAGGAAAAATCGTGGAACTGCCTTTCTCTTTGCCTTTCGTCCGGCCGGAGTCTAACGTAGATGCCCTGGAAAAAGTATTTTTGTGGAAAGGGCTTGCCAAAGCGGTAAAATGGGCCAATAAGGTCGAATCGGAATTTCGGGTCGAAGCAGAAGCCCGGATCCAGGGGACTGCGCTCAATCCCTTTGTGCGTCAGGTAATTATCGTAAAACCATAATAGCGCAGTATGGAGTACTTTTTGAATGTAGGAGAACTCTCTTCCCGCAAACTCCGGGAGGGCATCCACGCACGCCTGGTACATACAGAAGGTATGTCGGTGGCATACGTAGATCTCAAACAAGGGGCGGTCTTGCCCGTCCACCAACACGTACACGAGCAGATGACCAACGTCCTGGAAGGCGAACTGGAGTTCAGCGTAAACGGGGAAACCCGAATATGCCGCCCAGGGGATATCGTGGTGCTCCCTTCCAATGTCCCGCACGGGGTGCGGGCCATCACGGCGTGCCGGGTGATAGACGTATTCCAACCCGTCCGGGAAGACTACAAGTAATCTGAAAAGGGGATGAAGATTCTATACCTATTGTTCAGTATCGGCCTTTTGCTGTACGTTTCGGATTTGTTCTGGGCGTGTTCGGAAAAAGTAGTGCCCGACGGCGCAGGGGCAACCTACGTAGGAGAAGCCCCCTGTAGCTCCTGCCATCAGCAGGAGGCAAAGGATTGGCGGGGGTCACACCACGACCTGGCCATGCAGGAGGTGTCGGATTCTACCGTCCTGGGCGATTTTTCAGGGGTCGAACTGCTGAGCAAGGGGATTCGTTCCCGTTTTTTCAAAAAAGGAAACCGCTTCATCGTCCATACCGAGGGGCCGGAGGGCAACCTGCAGGACTTTGAGATAGCCTACGTTTTCGGTGTTTTTCCCCTTCAGCAATACCTGGTGCGCTTTCCCGGTGGACGCTTACAGGCACTGCATCTGGCCTGGGACAGCCGCGACGGCAAATGGTTCGACCTACAACCTAAAAACAGGTTCCGCCCGGATGACTGGATGCACTGGACCAAGGGCAGCATGACCTGGAACAATATGTGCGCGGATTGCCATTCTACCAACCTCCAGAAAAACTACGACCCCGAAACAGATACCTACCAGACGACCTGGGCCATCCTGGATGTCAGTTGCGAAGCCTGCCATGGCCCCGGCTCCCGGCATTTGGAATACGTGCGCTCACCCGATTATCAGAAAGGCAGAAAGGTCCAGGGGAGTTTCCTGCACCTCACCCCTGCGCTGGACAACAAGCAACAAGTGGACCAATGTGCCCGCTGCCATTCGCTTCGCTCCAACCAAAGCCTGGCCTACGAGCACAACGGAGTCTATGCAGACCACTACGGCGTAGAAATCCCCAAGCCAAATCTATACCATGCCGATGGCCAGATTATTGAAGAAGTATATGAGTACGGGTCTTTTACGCAAAGCCGTATGTACCAGCAAGGGGTAAAGTGCAGCAATTGCCACAACCCACACTCCCTGAAATTGCGCGCCGAGGGCAATGCCTTGTGCGCACAATGCCACGCCCCGAAGACCTACGACGTGGAATCCCACCATTTCCACCCGCTGGGAAGTACG
>JBEGMH010000114.1:0-3165 GCA_041183125.1 Bacteroidota bacterium
GCGGCGCAAAAAACCATAAGAAGCAGCGTTTTATTCGTTTTTTTCATAACAATTTAGGTAAATTAGGCATTTGAAAACAAGATGGGGGGCACCTGTTGCAACCAAACCTGGCAGGCATCCCAACCTCGCCTTTAAAGCAGTTGAAAGTGGTAAATGTAGGGTGCGGGGAAAATCCGTGAGGAGGCAAAAAAGGCCTTTTTTATCTCTTCCGTGACCCCTCGCAACCCATCTCTTTAAATGACCCGATAAAGGTGTCGGTTTTTTTGAATAAAAAACAAACCTCTCCTAACGCATTGATTTTTTAAGGATTATTTAACTCAATATACCATGAAGCTCACCTACTGCGGCCACGCCTGTGTACTCGTCGAAACCGGGGGAAAGCGCCTTTTATTCGACCCTTTTCTCACGCACAACCCACTTTTTGATGCCAAAAGCTATCCGGAAATCAGCCCGGACCAGATAGAAGCAGACTACATACTGATATCCCACGGCCATGAAGACCACGTGGCCGATGCCGAAGACATAGCCCGCCGGACGGGGGCGCCCATTGTTTCCAATGCGGAAATCGCCGGATGGTACGCCGGCAAGGGCCTGAAAAGCCACCCGATGAACCACGGGGGGTGCTGGCACTTCGACTTTGGCACGGTAAAGTACGTTTCTGCCATCCACTCCAGTTCGCTGCCCGACGGGAGCAATGGGGGTGCCCCCGGCGGCTTCGTCGTATGGAACGAGGAAGGGTGTTTCTATTTTGCCGGTGATACCGCCCTTTCCATGGACATGAAACTCATCCCCTTGACCTGCCCTCCACTCAGCTTTGCCCTACTGCCCATCGGCGACAATTTTACCATGGGATACGCCGATGCAGCCCTGGCCAGCGATTTTATTTCCTGTGATACCATCGTCGGTATCCACTACGATTCCTTTGGATACATCAAATTGGATCACGCCGCCGCCCAAAAAGTTTTCACGGATAAGGGAAAAGCACTAATTTTGCTGCCTATTGGAACCAGCAAGCATTTTTAACAGCCTAAATAGGCGGCCTCAAGGCCTAACGTGCGCATCAAAATGGGAAAAGTAATCGCTATAGCCAACCAGAAAGGCGGGGTCGGCAAAACGACCACTGCCATCAACCTGGCAGCAAGCCTCGCTATTTTCGAAAAGAAAGTGTTGATTATTGACGCCGACCCGCAGGCCAATGCCTCTTCCGGCGTGGGCATCCTCCCGCAGGACGTCGAAGTGTCCATCTACAACTGTATGGTCCACGGGCACGACCCCACCGATGCTATTTTCGAAACCGACACGCCCAACCTCCACATCCTCCCCTCCGATATCAACCTGGTGGGTGCGGAAGTGGAGTTGGTCAGCCGGCCCAACCGGGAATTTTTTCTAAAAAAAGTAGTAGAAAAACTGAGCAGCTATTACGACTATGTCATTATTGACTGCCTTCCCTCCTTGGGGATCGTCACGGTCAACGCGCTCACAGCCGCCGACTCTGTGCTGGTGCCGGTACAATGCGAGTTTTTTGCCCTGGAAGGGTTGGCCAAGCTCAACGATACCATCCAGTTGGTCAAAAAGCAACTCAACCCCAAGCTCCAGATCGAAGGGATTGTCCTGACGATGTACGACCCCCGCCTGCGCCTCGCCAACGTGGTCATCAGCGAGGTGCGCGATATTTTCAAAGAGCGCGTGTTCGATACCATCATCCACCGCAACTCCAAGATAGGGGAAGCCCCTAACATGCACCTGCCCGTAGTCCTGCTGAACGCGGCCAGCAAAGGAGCGGTGAACTACCTCAACCTCGCTGAGGAATTCCTCAAGCGCAACAATGACCCGATCAAAGCACGGGAACCCCAACCCATAACCGAATAAAGCGCCATGGCGAAAAAAGTGGACAAACAAAACCTGGGCCTCGGCATCCGTGCCCTGCTCTCCAATATTGACGAACAGGTCGCCATCGACCAGGAAATGGTCGTGAAAGAACTAGCCCATTCCGTGGCCATGATCCCAGTGTCCGAAATCGAGGCCAACCCGTTCCAGCCGCGCAATGCGTTCAACCCGGAAGCCCTCGAAGAACTGGCCGACTCGCTCCGGGTTCATGGACTGATACAGCCGCTCACCGTGCGCCGTATGGCACCCAACGCATACCAACTCATTTCCGGGGAACGCAGGCTGCGCGCGTCCCGAATGGCCGGCCTCGAAGAAGTACCTGCCTACATCCGCATCGCCAACGACCAGGAAATGCTGGAGATGGCACTGGTCGAAAACATACAGCGCGAAAACCTGAATGCCATAGAGGTGGCCATCACCTATCAGCGCCTGAAAGAAGAATGTCGGCTCACCGACGAAGTACTCGCAGAGCGCGTGGGAAAGAAGCGGAGCACTATCACCAACCACCTGCGCCTGCTGAAGTTGCCGCCCGACATCCAGCAGGCGATCAAAGATGCCCGGCTCTCCATGGGCCACGCCCGCGCATTAGCCGGGATTGACGACTATGCCCTGCGCGACAGCCTCTTCCGTCAAACGCTGCGCGAAGACCTCTCCGTGCGCGCCCTCGAAGCCCTCATCGCTGCCTACCAGGCCCCCAAAGCTAAAAAGCAAGCCGATAAGCTCCCCGACGACTTCGACAAGGTACAGCAGCAGTTCCGCAGTTTCTTCGGTACTAAAAAACTGGCTATCAAACTCCAGGGCGAAGGCAAGGGGCAGATCAGCATCCCTTTTTCCTCCGTGGAAGAGCTCAACCAATTATTAGACCGCATCGAAGAATGACGCACCGTTGCGCCCGCGCAAGCCTACTTCCGTTCTTGACCCTTCTCCTGGCCGCCGCGTCGCTGCTGAGCCCGCACAGGGCGCACGCACAGGATTCCATCCCCCCTGCGCGGGTGGAAGTTTCGGACTCTTTGCGAAAGCCCACGTTCTTCAACCTCCGCCGTACGCCCCCTAACCCTAAAATGTCCCTGCGCCTCTCGCTCCTGCTGCCTGGCAGCGGCCAGATATACAACGGCCGCTGGTGGAAAGCACCTATTGCCTATGGTGCTATAGGCACTATGGCGTACATCACCTACTACAACCAGGATCGCTACCAACGGCTCAAAACCGCCCTGGAGCTCCAACTGCAAAACAAACCCCATGAATTCAGCAAGCAAATAAGTTCCGTAAACGCCCTGC
>JBEGMH010000115.1:0-6596 GCA_041183125.1 Bacteroidota bacterium
AAAAACCATAAAAAACAAAATTTAAATTTTGTTTTTTATGGTTTTTTAGTATAATATACCGAATCGTATTCTCCCGAACAGGCCATTTTATTCCTGTACGGTCTTTTTGGGTTCCAGCCCCATACCCTGTGCGGTTTGCAACATAAACTGAAAAGCTGCCTCGTATTCATTGGGGATGATCCCATCTAAGATAGCTTCCCGAACAGCATTTTTTAGGTTGCCTACTTCAATGGAAGGCTTGATGCCAAAAACCTCCATGATGATTTCCCCGGTGATGGGCGGTTGCCAATTGCGGAGGTTGTCTTTTGCCTCTACCACTTCGATACGCTCCCGGACGAGCTCGTAGTTTTCCAGATAGCGCTTGACCTTTGCCGGGTTTTTTGAAGTGATATCGGCTTCGCACAGCAACATCAGGTCGTCGAGGTCGTCACCGGCATCCACGATCAGGCGGCGGATAGCGGAGTCGGTAATATTTTCCTTGGTGAGGCTGATGGGGCGCAAGTGCAGGGCGACCAGCTTTTGCACATACTTCATCTGGTGGTCCATAGGAAGGCGGAGACGGCGAAAAATCGTGGGCACCATGGTGGCTCCCAACGCGTCGTGACCGTGGAAGGTCCATCCCTGCTCGGGGTGGAAGCGCTTGGTAGGCGGCTTGGCGATATCGTGCAACAGGGCGGCCCATCGCAGCCAGAGGTGAGTGGATTTCTTGCCCAGGTTCTCCAGGACTTCGAGCGTATGGTAAAAATTGTCTTTGTGGCCTTTGCCGTTCCGGATTTCTACCCCTTTCAGCGCGGTCAGTTCTGGCAGAACCAGGTCGAGCAGCCCGGTGTCCAGGAGCAGTTTGAAGCCCACGGAGGGGCTTGGCGCCAAAATGATTTTGTTCAGCTCCGCGGAGATGCGCTCGTAGGAAATAATGGAGAGCCGGCTGGCATATTCGCTTAGTGCCTGCCGGGTATCGTCGGCGATATGGAACCCCAACTGGGTGGCAAAGCGAACCGCCCGCAACATACGCAGCGGGTCGTCCGAAAACGTCTTGCCCGGCTGCAGCGGCGTGCGGATGATTCTCGCTTCCAGGTCGCCCAATCCATTGAAGGGGTCTATCAAGGTACCGTAATCCGGTTCGTTTAAGCTGACCGCGAGGGCGTTGATGGTAAAATCCCGGCGGTTCTGGTCGTCTTCCAGCGTGCCCTCTTCAACGGCGGGCTTGCGGGAGTCGTGGCGGTACGATTCCCGGCGCGCCCCCACAAACTCGATCTCGAGATCGCCGTGGCGGATCATGGCGGTGCCAAAGCGGTGGAATACCGCAATCCGCGGGATAGGGCGCAGGGCACCGGCGACCTCTTCCGCCAGGGCAATACCACTCCCGACACAGACGATATCAATATCCTTGCACTCCCGGTTCAACAATCGGTCGCGCACATATCCCCCTACGAGATAAGCAGGCATACCCAGCCTTTGGGCTTTTGCACCAATGAGCTGGAGGATTTGCCGCTCTTGCTCCTGTATTTTGAAAACCATGTCGTGTGCGTTAATCGGGCTGCAGGGCTACTTCCCAGGCATAACCACTGTAAGTCGCCTCTAATTGGTCGAGGGTTTCGAAGAGTGCTTCGGGTTCTTCCAGGGTGACGAGGTCTTTTCTATATTCTTTCACCCCGGGCAGGCCCCGGAAGTAGTTGGCGTAGTGCCGGCGCGTCTCTAATACACCTAATTTGACCCCTTTCCACTGTATCGCCCTTGCCAGATGTTGCCGGACGACGGCGACGCGCTCGTGGATGTCCGGAGGCGGCAGCATTTCCCCCGTTGCCATAAAATGTTTGATCTCCCTGAAAATCCAGGGGTAGCCTATGCTCGCCCTTCCGATCATAATACCGTCTACCCCGTAGCGGTTGCGGTATTCCAGGGCTTTTTGCGGGGAATCTATATCTCCGTTGCCAAAGACAGGAATCCGCATACGGGGGTTGTTTTTGACTTTGGCAATCCAGCTCCAGTCGGCTTCCCCTTTGTACATCTGGGAGCGGGTGCGGGCGTGGATGCTGAGCGCTTGTATACCTACGTCCTGAAGCCGCTCTGCGACGTCTTCGATGAAGATAGTGTCGTGGTCCCAGCCCAGACGGGTCTTTACCGTGACCGGCAGTTTCGTGGAACGGACGACGGCCTCGGTCAGCGCCACCATTTTGGGGATGTCCCGCAATATACCGGCACCAGCGAGTTTGCACACTACTTTTTGCACCGGGCAGCCGTAGTTGATGTCCAATATTTCAGGGCCTGCTTCTTCCACGATTTCCGCCGCCTGCATCATCGAGTCCAGTTCGGCTCCAAAGATTTGAACGCCAATGGGGCGCTCTTCATCGTAGATATCCAGCTTTTGCAGGCTCTTTTCCGCATCGCGGATCAGCCCTTCCACCGATATGAACTCCGTGTACATCAAATCAGCCCCCTGCTGCTTGCACAGGGCACGGAACGGAGGGTCGCTCACATCTTCCATCGGTGCTAACAACAAGGGGAATTCCCCCAACTCGATTCCTGCAATCTTAACCATACGCTTTATTTTGCCTCCAGCGAAAACAGAAAGCCAAAAATAGCGGGAAAAGTTCATTTTTACCCATCCCGGTGCAGAAGCAGGCAAAAAAATCCACTCAAAAATTGTTCTGTTTTTACGTAAATTTTCAGAACATTTTATTAGACTTGTTGCGAGGGGAATTAGCGAGGGGTCAAAAAGGCCCTTTTTTTCCCATACTGTGCCTTTTTTCGGTCATCTAAGGCGCTTAGACTCCCTCAAAAAGCCTTCGTATGGATAAAAAATCACTCTTTTTTCCCACCTCGCTGACCCCTCGCAACAAGTCTATTTTTACAGTGGGCAGGATTCACTATTTTGTCCAGATATCAAAAAAAACAAAAAACACACGTTTTTTTCCGCACAACTAATCACATAACTCATGATTGCAGCAATCGTGCTTTGCTTCGTCATTGGCTACCTCATGATAGCCTTTGAACACCCCCTGAAATTGGATAAGTCCGTACCCGCGCTACTCATCGGCGTGCTGACCTGGTCCCTGATCTCCTTAGGGCATCTCGACATCCTCAACCACCACCACGAGGTCGGGGACATCGAAAATGTACTGTTGCACCATCTCGGCAAAACCGCGGAAATCCTGGTTTTCCTCCTCGGGGCCATGACGATTGTCGAGTTGGTGGACCTGCACCGCGGGTTTTCCATCATCACCGACCGGATCCGCACCAAAGACAAGCGCAAACTGCTGTGGCTGATCAGTATCCTGGCCTTCTTCCTATCGGCCGTGTTGGACAACCTGACAACGACCATCGTCATGATTTCCCTGGTGCGCAAACTGATCAAGGACCCCAACGACCGGCTCTGGTATGCCTCCATGATCGTAATCGCCGCCAACGCCGGAGGGGCATGGTCGCCCATTGGCGACGTCACCACGACCATGCTCTGGATTGGGGATAAAATCACCACCGTGGGGCTGATCGAGCACTTGATCCTCCCATCTATAGTCAACCTCATCATTCCCCTCCTGATTGTGAGTTTCATGCCCAATTTCCGGGGCAGTACGTCAGCCCCAGGTATCGAGAGCACGGAGGACGAGCGGGAAAAAAGCCTGCTCAGCAGTAAAACCATGCTGATCGCCGGTATCGGCGGCTTGATTTTTGTACCCATTTTCAAATCGGTCACCCACCTTCCGCCCTACATGGGGATCATGCTTTCGCTGGGCGTCATCTGGGCCATTTCGGAGTATATCCATCCCGGAGAGGAGTTCGGCGATGACAGCAAGCACCTCTTCTCGGTGCGCAAGGCTATGTCGCGCATCGAAATGTCGAGCATTATCTTCTTCCTAGGTATTCTTATGGCGGTCGCTGCCCTGGAATCCGTAGCCGTAGTCAGTTCGGTCAGCGGGGAAAGAGTGGGCTTGTTGATGAGCCTGGCCGAAAAACTCACCCAGGCCGTGCCCAATATGGATACCGTGGTCATCCTCATCGGCGTGCTCTCGGCAGTGGTGGACAATGTGCCCATCGTAGCCGCCACGATGGGTATGTTCCCGATGGACCAGTTCCCTGTAGACAGCAAGCTCTGGCAGTTTATCGCGTACTCGGCCGGAACAGGGGGCAGCATGTTGATCATCGGCTCCGCGGCAGGGGTCGCAGCCATGGGCATGGAGCGCATTGATTTCATCTGGTACCTGCGTCGGATTTCCTGGATCGCCCTCATCGGCTTCCTGGCCGGTGCCCTGACTTTCATCGCCCTGTACCCTTTCCTGCCTTCCGTGGCCGGAGGGGGGCATTGATGCCGGTGAAGTAAGTCTATAGGCAGGTGCCAAGGATCCATTTCCGCCGTGCGAAAATGGATCCTTGGCACTGGCCTATGAAACCAAAGCATCCGCTGAGGGCAAAGCACAGACTTTTTGTGCAACCCTGTCTCATATCTATCAAAAAATATACCTTTGCCCCATAAAACCGTAAAACTTGAGAGCACATTTTGTTTTGTTGCTGACGATAAGCGCTGCCCTATGCGCCGCTTCCTGCGGCCCCATCCAAAAGCGCAACCTGCTCGGAAAATGGAAAGGCGTATCTATGACGGAGGAAGGCGACTCCCTCGCGATTGACCCCACGCTCATCCGATTCGAATTCATGCCCAAAGGCAAATACGCCTACCAGGGCACCCTAAACTATGCCGAAGCGGGTGATTTCTACCTCGATGCGTTCCTGCTGTACACCGAGGATACGACCCGGGAGGACAGCCGCGAAAAAGCCGTCGAGGTACAACTCTTAGACAAGGACTCCCTGCACCTGCGCATGATCGAAAAGGGGAAAGAACGGATCCTGAAAATGGCACGGGGTAAATAGACTTGTTGCGAGGAAATCATCGGTCGAAAGCCAGCCTCATCCCTTTATTTTCCTCTACAAACTGCCCTTTGTCATACGCGAGGTGGCCGTTCACAAACGTGGTTTCCACGAGCCCCCGGAAGGTATGCCCCTCAAAAGGCGACCAGCCGCACTTGTAATGGATATTTTCCGGAGCGACAGCCCAGGTTTTATCCAAATCGAGGATAAACGCATCCGCCCAATAGCCCTCCTCGATAAACCCGCGCTGCTGAACCTGGAAGCACTGAGCAGGGGCATGGCACATTTTTTCCACAATGCGTTCCAGGCTGATTCGGCCTTGGGCATAAAATTCCAGCATGACGTTCAGGGCGTGTTGCACCAGGGGAAGACCGGAAGGGGCGTAGAAATAGGTCTGCTGCTTTTCCAGCATCGTATGGGGCGCATGGTCGGTGGCGATGATGTCGAGGCGATTGTCCAACAGGGCCGACAAAAGGGCCTGCTGGTGGCGCTGCGCTTTAATAGCCGGATTGCACTTGATGAGGGTGCCCAGGTGCTCGTAGTCCGTACTGTTGAAAAAGAGGTGGTGCACGCAGACCTCCGAGGTGATGCGCTTGTCCGCCAGGGGGATATCATTCTGAAAAAGGGCGAGTTCCTCTTCGGTGGAAATGTGCAGGACGTGCAGGCGCGTACCGTGTTTTTTGGCCAATTCAACTGCAAAAGAGGAAGACCTCAGGCAGGCATCCACAGAACGTATCTCCGGGTGGCAGGAGATGGGCACGTCCTCTCCGTAGCTGGCCAAAAAAGCCGATTCGTTGGCTTTCACGGTAGCCTCGTCTTCACAGTGTGTGGCGATGAGCAGGTTGGCTTCGCGGAAGAGGTTGTCCAGCACCTTGGCATCGTCCACGAGCATGTTTCCCGTGCTTGACCCCATGAACACTTTGATACCGCATACCCTGCGGGGGTCTGTCCGCAGCACTTCGTCGAGGTTGTCGTTGGTGGTCCCCATGAAAAAGCTGAAATTTGCCAGGGAGCATTGGGATGCCCGTTCGTATTTCTCCTCCAACAATGCCTGGGTGACAGCCGGTGGCTTTGTATTCGGCATTTCCATAAAAGAGGTGACCCCGCCAGCCACTGCTGCACGGGCTTCGGTATAGATTTCCGCTTTGTGGGTCAAACCGGGCTCCCGGAAGTGTACCTGGTCGTCGATGATACCCGGCAACAGGTATTTGCCGTGCGCCGGTATTTCCATAGCCCCTTCGGCCTCCAGGATGCCCCCGACCTGTTCGAATCGGCCATTGGCTATCCGCACATCGCCCTCCGTTATCGCGCCCCGGTTGACGATACGGGCGTCTTTTATCAGTATTTTTCGCATAAAAACAGTATGGTTTTAGATAAAACAACGCACTTTAAAAAAGTTTCGGGCACTTGTCGGGTCCATAAACTTGTCCCGGAGCACTCAAGAAGCCATCGGATTGCGAATCCCATCAAAACCTAGTATCTTTGGGTAGGTTGGTTGCAAGAGGAATCGCAGAGGCGAACAGCCCCCCGGTTTCGCGCGACCAGTCTAGTCAAATATGCCCTACGATCATGCGAAAAAAGGATTTGTTTGCCCTGGCTGCCGCTTTACTTGGTTGCTGCGTCGGCTTATTTTCTCAACCCATCAACCGCCCCATGGAAAGCTATACATCCGGCGGGGTAAACCGCCGTTCCGTACTGCGCATACCCGTCGAAATCAAGGTATCCCGGCTGGAAGG
>JBEGMH010000116.1:0-4632 GCA_041183125.1 Bacteroidota bacterium
GCGCCGGTACGTACCGGCGATTGGGTTGACCCGCGCCACCCCTTTTCGGATAATCATCTGCGCTTCCGGGGAAGAGCCGAATATCTTGTAGTCGCCATAGTCGAAATAAAAAAGGTAAGGCGAGGGGTTGACCGAACGCAGCACCCGATATACATTGAACTCATCTCCCTTGAATTGTTGGGAAAACTGACGGGAAAACACGATTTGGAACACATCGCCCACCTGGCAGTGGTGTTTGCCGATCCGGACCAACTCCTTGAAATCCTCATCGCTGAGGTTGCTGTGCTCCTCCCCTTCCAGCGAAAACTCGTGTACCGGCGTTTTGGGGCTGCGCATCAGCGCTTCGAATTTCTCCATCTCCGAGGACTCCCCTTCCAAAAGGTTTTCGAGCAGATAGAGTTCATTTTTGAAGTGGTTGATGGCCACGACAAAGCGGTAGAAGCAAAAGCGGATGTCCGGCAGGTCTGTTTTCCGCTTTTCGGGATCGAAAGCCAGGGTATCGAAGTACTGCACCCCGTCGAAGCCCACATGGCCAAACAGGCCATTGAACACGGGCAGTACTGTATCTTGCTCGATGGCAAAGGAGTCCAGGAAGGCTTTCAGGGCTTCCGGGACACTGTGGACGTTGACGACCGGCTGGGAGCTGCGCCTTTGGCCGGGCCATTGTGTCCATATTTCCCGCGCCCTCACCTCAAACCGGGCGATGGGCTGCAGGCCCATAAACGAAAAACAATCCTCCGCGCTGCTGAAGTCGTTGCTCTCCAACAGCACGGGTTGTGGGTAGTGGTCGCGTACGCGCAGGAAAAGCGAGACCGGGGTGATCATATCGGCCATATAGCGCTTTACCAGTGTGCGGACAACGATTTTTGTGGGCGTATGGGTTGACATGGGCGAATACTTATGGCGTGGGTTAAAGCAAAAGCGGCTTGCCGGGTGTTCCGGCAAGCCGCTTTGTAGGTTATCTTGTTGCAATGGCTATCCGTTCACCCGGGTATCGAATGTTCGTGCCACCACCACAGAGAGATATGTTTGAAAGAATACATGCTGTCGTATAGAATTATCGCCTCAAAGATACAGTTTGTTAAGAAACATCCAATACCAGGCCTGTTTTTTTTGATTTTTTTTAAATAGAGGCTGTTTTTATTCTTAGCCGGTTCCCTATTCCACGAGTTTACCCGTTTTTCTTCCTTCGAGGTACTCGTCTATATGGAGCAATTTCCAGCAGAGTTCGCGCAGGAGGGAACCTTCCTCCTTTCCTGTGGCCTGGTATCCGACCCCTTTGGCTTTTAGGTCGTACTCCCGCAGCAGGCTGATGGCGGTCTCTACCCTGGTACGGGTAAAGTAAGTGAGCGCTCCGCGGTAATCTTTCAGGAAAAATGAGTTTTTCAGGTCCAGGGCTTCTGCCTGGTCTTTGTCGCTGCTGTTTTTATAAAACTGAAGGATGTACAGCTTGCTGAAATAATTGTAGAGGGCCGAGAAGGTCACCACATCCGGGCTGCGCTTGGGGTTCGCGGCGAAATAATCCACGATTCTATTCACTTTCAGCACATTGCGTTGTCCCAATGCCTTTTGTAGTTCAAAGACGTTAAAGTCCTTGCTGATGCCGATTTGAGCCTCGACCTCTTTGACCGTGATTTCCCTGCCCGGTGCTTGGTTGATGATCAACTTGTCCAGCTCATTGGCGGCTTTGGAAAGCTCGGCACCGAGGTATTCTGCCACGAGCGCCGAGGCGTCTGGCCGGATGCGATGGCCACGGTCCTGCAGGTAGCCCTGTACCCAGTCCGGCATTTGGTTGTCGAACAAGCGCTTGGACTCCAGCAACACAGCGTGTTCTTTGACTGCTTTGCCAAACCCGGAGTTCAGGTTGTATTTGCCGTTTTTGTGGCAGATGACTAGGATAGTAGTAGGAACTGGCCGGAGGATATAGGGTTCCAGGTCTTTGAGCGATTTCATGTCCTGTGCCTCTTTGAGCAGCACCAACTGAAAGGGGGCCATCATGGGAAAGCGCCGGGCGGTGTCGAGTACGGATTGCGCGTCGGTGTCTTTCCCGTAGAAAACCGTCTGGTTAAAGGCCCGTTCCGCTTCGGTAAGGGCGGTCGTCTCCAGCGCATCGCTCACCAAATCAATGAAATACGGTTCCTCCCCGTGTAAAAAGTACAAAGGCTTGAAGGCTCGGTTTTTGATGTCCCGGAGGATTTCTGCGTAGGTCATAGGGCTAAGATACGGCTTTCGCGTTATTTTCCCGCCAATTTCGGCAAAAGCGATAATTTTGCAGGGTCAAAAAAAAGAGCCATGAAAAAACCTCTCATACTGGTGACCAACGACGATGGCGTTTCGGCCCCCGGCATACGCGCCCTCATCGAAGTGGTAGCCACGTTTGGGGAAGTGGTCGTCGTAGCACCCGATTCCCCGCAATCGGCCATGGGGCACGCGATTACCATCTCCCAGCCTTTGCGCCTGCACCCTACGGATATTTATGGCGACATAGAAGCGTACGAATGCTCGGGGACCCCGGTGGACTGTGTGAAGTTGGCCAAAAACATCCTCCTCAAAGACCGTACGCCCGACCTCTGCGTCTCCGGTATCAACCACGGGTCCAACGCCTCGATCAACATCATCTATTCCGGTACGCTCTCCGCAGCCATGGAGGCATCCCTGGAAGGCATTCCCTCCATCGGCTTTTCCTTGCTGGATTACTCTTACCAGGCTGATTTTGAGTCCTCTAAACCATGGCTCGCCCAGTTGGTCGGGTATGTCCTGGAAGAGGGCATGCCCAAAGGCAAGCTCCTGAACGTAAATATCCCCAATCTGCCCCGCCATGAACTAAAGGGCATGAAGGTATGTCGGCAGGGGGAAGCGCGCTGGGTGGAAGAATTTACGGAGGCCCGCGACCCCCGCGGCCAGAAGTACTATTGGCTCACCGGCCGCTTCGTGAGCGAGGACGAGGGCGAGGATACCGATCTCTATGCGCTGAAAAATGGGTATATCTCCATCGTCCCCTCTATGCACGACCTGACCCACCACCCGGCTATACCGGTACTGAAAAACATAGAAACCCTTTCCATCCCCCAGGCATAAATCGCGGTATGTTCCAAAGAGACAATTTGTGGATTGGCCTAAGTGCAGGCCTGCTCGTGCCCTTCGTAGGGTATGCGTTCCTCCTGATGGCCTCCGAGCGCCTCGATGCGTACCTGCTCGAAAGCAGGGGCGTACAGCAACCGGTTTTCGATGCCCTCACGCTCCAGATCATGGCGCTGTGCCTAAACCTCATTCCCCTGCACGTGTTCAACAAGAAGCGATTCGCCCAGGCTATGCGGGGGGTCATGCTCGCAACATTCCTCTATGCGTTTGCGTGGATAGCCTTCTTCGGCAGCAGCTTTTTGGATTGATTTACCCGCTAAAGGCAAAGGCATCATGAAATACTACCTCATCGCGGGGGAAGCGTCTGGCGACCTACACGGGGCCAACCTCATCCGCGGCCTGAAAAAGGCCGATGCCCACCCGGAGGTCAGGGCCTGGGGAGGCGATCTTATGGAGGCGCAGGGCGCTGTAGTCGTAAAACATTACCGCGAACTCGCTTTTATGGGTTTCGTAGAGGTCGTCCAAAACCTGCGCACCATCCTGCGCAACCTGAAACAGTGCAAGTCTGATATCCTGCAATTCCAGCCAGACGCACTGGTACTGATAGACTACCCCGGTTTTAACCTGCGCATCGCCAAATGGGCAAAAAAACAAGGCCTCAAGGTCGTCTACTACATATCCCCTCAGATTTGGGCCTGGCATTCCAGCCGGGTCCACGGCATCAAGGCCAGTGTAGATCTCATGTTCGTCATATTGCCCTTTGAACAGGAATTCTACGCGCGCTACGACTACCCGGTCGTTTTCACCGGCCATCCGCTCCTGGACCTGATTCCGGGCGACGCTCCCGCCGTGGATATAAGGGCCATTTACCCCCTCGACGAGCGCCCGCTCATCGCCCTGCTCCCCGGAAGCAGGCGGCAGGAAATCAACAAGATGCTGCCTCTTTTCCTACAAATCGCCCCTACATTCCCGCAGTACCAGTTTGTCATTGCCGCAGCACCTGCTATCCCCGAAGCGTTCTACCGCCGTATCATGGCTACGTACCAGTGCACCTTGCCTCTTTTGCACGGACAAACCTACCCCCTGCTCGCGCATGCACACGCCGCACTCGTCAGTTCCGGGACGGCGACCCTCGAAACCGCTTTGTTTAAAGTCCCGCAAGTGGTGTGCTATACCGCCAGTCGCCTTTCTTACCTCATCGCCCGACGCCTGGCGAACGTAGCCTATATCTCGTTGCCCAACCTCATCCTCAACCGCCCCCTTTTGCGCGAATTAATCCAGGACGACTTCAACCTGGCAGAGCTGGAACGCAGCTTACACCACATTCTTATGGGGGACAACCGCAACCAGATCCTGCAAGGATACGACGAACTCGCCGCAAAACTCGGCACCCCCGGAGCCGCTGAAAGGGCAGCTGGACACCTCTTTTCCTATCTCGCCAAGGGCTGATCCTCCAGCCCAGCTCACCTTCCCTTGCCAAATCCACTCCCGTTTACCCCCTAACCTTCCCCTTTGGCCTTTCCACACCCGCCTTTCCCTAAGTCCTTCTAC
>JBEGMH010000117.1:0-8901 GCA_041183125.1 Bacteroidota bacterium
GGGTAGCGCGCAGAGCCAGCCCTACATCGGAGTACCTGCCCAGGAGCAGGCGCACGCGCACCCCGCGGCGGGCAGCTTTCCGGAGTTCGTGCAACATCCCGGCGGTAGGTACGAAATAGGCAGCTCCGAGGATGAGCTCCTGCCGGGCATGCCGGATGACATAGCGCAGGCGGGACGTGATTTCCTGTCGCCCGCGCAGCCAGTCGTTGGCGCTCAGACAGGCCAGGGCCCCGCCCGCCGTGCCTGGGAAGGGGCGGTAGCGCGTCCAGCGCCGGCGTTCCCAAATCTGGACACAGCGTTTGTGGCTATATGCCGCCAGCGGCCCCTGCAGGCGCGCACCAAAGTCCAGCCAGGGCGGCTGTCCCTGCACCTCGTTGTAGCGGTCGGCAAAGTTGATGCCCCCGATCAGCATGTCCCGCGCATCGGCGACTACGATCTTATGGTGCAGGCGACGACCAAGACTCAGGTTTTTTGAAAAAAGGCGGCCAAAAAAGCGCACCTGAACCCCCGCCTGCCGGATTGCTTCTACACGGGCTTTGCCGAGCTCCATGGAGCCATACGCATCTAACAGCAGATAGACCGCGACACCCCGCCGAGCAGCGTCGCACAGGAGTTCCAGCACCCGAAGGCCCGTCTCGTCGGGGTTTAAAATATAAACTTGTACGTGCAAGGTGCGCGTTGCCCCCCGGATACAAGCCTCCAGGGCATCGAAGAACGGCTTGCCGCTGTACAGCAAGGTTACTTCGTTTCCCGCGGTGTATTGCTCTGTGCGTATCCAGTCAGGCAGCATGGGACTTTTTTTCCGAAAAAGATACGAAAAAAAATCGGGAAGGCGGGGAATTTTATCAAAAACGGCGGGGAAATAGTCTACATCTACGACAAAATGCGCATCGGCCACCGGGTTTCGCGTACGAAACCCGGTGGCCGATGCACATTTTAAACAACGACGAGCTTTCCCTTCGCAACCAACCTATCCTACTTGAGCAACACGAACTTGTATTGCAGGCGTTCGATGATTGGGCGGCCGGTATCGGGTTCGGTGTTGTCGAGGATGATATCCACGTCAATCGTTTCGTCGTGTTCTTTTTCGGTGCTGTCGAAAATCACGAGGATCTTGCCTTTTCCGCCGGGGGGTACCGGGGTGGCATCGTATTCGGTCGTCGTGCAGTCGCAGGCGGAGATGACGCCGATTTTGACGGGGGTGTCGCCCAGGTTGACGAACTCGAACATATAGCGGCGTTTTTCGCCTTTTTTCACTTCCCCGAAGTCCACTGTCCGCTCCTGGAACTGCATGATGGGCACGCCTTTCAGGTCGGTGCGACCGCGCAGGGTGGACATAGGGCTGATGCTCACCTTTGCCGGTGGGTAGGTCGTATCCGGGGCTACCGGGGCGGGATAAGCGTTTTTGACCGGGGCCTTTTTGGGCGGCTGTTTGCGCAGGCTGGTCCGTTTGATGGTGATGGTCGTCGGGCCTTTCACGATTTTGAACTCGGTGCGGCGGTTGATGCTGTGGGCGCGTTCGCGGTCGGCTTCCAGTTCCAGGGTGTCTATGTAGGCCTGGGAGAGCACATCGCCTTCGCGGAAGACCGAGTCGGCCTGCGCCATGCGGGCAGAGATGGTCTGGGGCACTTTTTCGCCATAGCCTTTAGCGACGATGCGCTCGGCGACGACGCCTTTGGCGACGAGCCAGCGCTTGGCTGACTCTGCGCGGCGTTGGGAGAGGGCTTCGTTGTATTGGTCGTTGCCGCGGTAGTCGGTGTGGGAGCTCAGCTCGATGACCATTTCGGGGTACTGGTTCATCAGGTCGAACACTACCTGAAGGTCGGATTCCGATTCCGTTTTGATTTTATCGTCGTCGAAATCGTAGAGGATATTTTCCAGTACGATAGCTTGTTGGAGGGTGATGGTATCGTACTCCGGCTCGACGGGCGGGGGCGGCAGTTGTTTCAGGTAGAAGAGGTGCTGGAACGTTTTAGACTTGGACAATCCCACGGTATTGACCAGGATGCTGTCCGGGTAAAACCCTTGTCGGCTGACGCGGATTTTGTACGATTTTTCGAATTCCAGGGGGAAGTCGAAGCGGTTGCCGCTGGGGTTGGATTTTGGATTGGGTGCGTTTTCCCCCAGGGCTTCCACGACGATGAGGTCCACGGTCGCGCCGTTGAGTTGTTTTTTCCGGGCATCGAACACGCCTACCACGAGGTCCACTTTTGGTTTTTCGATGTTGAACGAATAGATATCGTCGCAGCAGGTACGGCCGCGGATATAGCCACCCCCGACGCGGTTGGAGGTCAGGAAGCCGTTGTAGCCGTCTTGGTCGAGGGAGAAAAACTGGTCGTCTTGTGCGGAGTTGAACTGGGGGCCCATGTTGCGGGGTTCGCTCCACACCGCCCCGTTCCAGGAGGCGTAGAAGACATCTTGTCCGCCGAGGCCGGGATGGCCACTGGAGCTGAAGTACAGAGTTCCTTTGAAGAAGAAGGGGGTGACTTCGTCGCCTGGGGTATTGATTTTAGGGCCGAGGTTGACCGGTTCGCCATAGACGCCTTCCCCTTTGGCGGTGGCGTAATAGAGGTCAAAGCCGCCGAAGCCGCCCTCCTGGTTGGAGGAGAAGAACAGGACTTCTTTCCCGAAGAGTTCCCCGTAGGCCGGGTGTTTGACCACGTATTCCCAATCGTCGTTGAAACCGGTGACGGGGCTAGCGGATTTCCAGGCGCCATCGCCGCCCACACTATAGTATATTTTACTAGAATCCAGTTCGTTGCCTCGCAGACGAGCGCGGGAAAAGAACATGCGGTTGCCGTCTGGGGAGAAGCTCAGGCCGGCGGTATGGAACCCTGGGCGGTTGATTTCCTGGGAGAGCGAATCCGGTTTTTTCCAGCCGGCCTCGGGTTTGGTATCTTTGGAGGTGACGTAGATTTTTGCGTGGTAGTCCTGGTTGTCTTCGTCCACGATGATGACCTCTTTGCGGTTGAAACCGCCATAGTACAGCTGGCCGCCGCGGCCCAACACCGGGGAGTACTCGGAGAAGGGGGAGTTGACGTCTTTGTCCAGGATTTTCAGCAGGGGCGTTATTTTTTCGCTGGAGTAGGAAAGCGCTAATTCGGCGCCGGCGATTTCGTATTCTGCCAGTTCGCGCAGGGAGTCGGGTGGGTTGGTGGCCAGGAATTTTTGGAATTCCGGGATGGCTTCTGCGTACTGTCCGTTCATTTTGAGGGCGCGGCCGTAGTCGTATCGGAGGTCTACGAGCTTATCCCCTTTATCGCGGCGCAGGGCTTGGCCATAGAAGCGGATGGCGCGCGTATAATCGCGTAGTTTGAGATTGAGTGCTGCGATACGGGGCAGCAGGCTGGCGTCTTTGCGTTCTTCGTAGGCTTCTTCGAGCAGGATGGCCGCGTTGTAATAGTCCTTTTCGGCGATTTTATCATTAGCGACGACCACGCGCATTTCGTAGGAAGATTTCCCGATGGGCTGGGCCAGAAGGGCTGGTTTTTGCAGGGCTACCATCAGGAGCAGCAGGACGATGCTTCTCGATATATACATAAGCTTGCCGGATTTATGACGTGTGAAGTTCCAAATGATTCCCGTTCGGTCCATCAGAGCTGAGGGCAGAGGATGGCAGGGCTGATTTTTGGTTTCTTGTAAATTTTGATGATGTAATACGCTGCCACTTCGAAGCCCCCTTGCAGTTTGCTGACGCCGCTCAGGGAAGAGAGGTTGACGTCATAGCTTGCGCCCACGCGCAGTTCCTGTTTGTAGTCGAGACCGAGCAGGATTTGGCCGGCATCGCCGAAGCGGTACCCGGGCCCGATGCGCAGGGTAAAATCGGGGTTGACGGTATAGCCGGCCAGGGTTTGGACGGCGGCTTCGCTGGCGCCCCCGGTCGTTTGGAAGAGGAAGGTCGGTTCGACGTATAGTTTTTCGCTGAGGCGGTGGTTGAGGCGGCCGTGCAGGGCGATGCGCATAGGTCGGCGGCTACCGTCGGTTTGGCCGCTGAGCAGGGCGTATTTGGGGCTGTTGATATGGGCGAAGCTGAGGCCTACTTCGCTTTGGTCCTTTTCCGAGAGGACGGAGCGGAGCATGACCCCGGCGTTGACATCGAAGAAGGTAGCTTTATCGTTGAGCTGGCGGTCTTTGCCGTTGCCAAAGCCCAGGCCACCGCCGCCGACGTCTTTGGAGAGCTCGTCTTCGAACTTGAGGTCTTGCGCTTTGGTGTCCAGCCGGCGCTCGACGGAGCCGCCCTGCAGCCCGAAGGTGAAGCGGTGTTTGCCGTCTTTGCCCACGCCCGCGTGGTAGGCGACGGAGAGCATTGAGCCATTATTGGTAAGCTCGGCCGTACCCGCCTTATCGCTGAACACCATACCGCCGACGCCGACCCAGTCTTGTTTGCGCAGGCCCCGGATGATGGGGGCGTCCACATAGAACGAAGGGGTGACGTACTGGTTTTTGAGGAAGCTCGCCCATTGGTCGCGGTAAATCCCGCCGATGCGCGCAGTACCTTCGAAAGAGCCGGTCAGCGCCGGGTTCAGCGTCAAAGGGGACATGTTGAACATGGAGAAATGCAGGTCTTGGGCCTGCGCTGCCCTGAGCATGCCGAACAAAGACAGGAGCAAGTAGAGACGAATTTTCATACGCATATTTAACAATTAGCAACCAGGATTACAGGGTCAATAGCTAAGAAAAAGCGGCATTGCCGGTCATTTTTAGCTTCGATGGCCTTTTTAGCGCTGCGGAGCGGGGTTTTGCCTCCCTCTTCGAGCACAAAATAACGGATTATCGCAAAAACTGGGGCCGTTTTTTTTGGCTTATTGCAAAGCGGACAATCGAAGCGGCGATAAGGGTTGTTTCGATCCCCCTCGCCACGAGTCCTTTTTGTGTAACGGATTTCAGCCGTTTGAATTGCGATTAGCCGCCCCTACGACCTATTTTTTACCCGCCAGCCGGGCGATGTGGTCTTCGTCGAGTTGGCGCATACACGAAAAATGGCCTGCCGGGCATTTCGGGAACCCGATTTTTGAACAAGGGCGGCAAGATAAGCCCGGTACCTCCACACTGACGTTCCGGGACATGCCCTCCGGGTAGTAGGGGCTCATCCCAAACTCCGGCACGGTACTGCCCCACAGCGAAACGATATCCTTTTGAAAGGCAGCAGCGATGTGCATTAAACCGGTGTCGTTCGCGATGACCTTGCCCGACTGGCGCAGGATAGAGGCCGACTGATGGAGCGAATACCGGCCACATGCGTTGAATACAGCGGGGCATTCCGCGGCGATCCACTCCCCTTCCCCGCGTTCCGCCGGCCCCCCCAGAAGGACGACGGGCGGTGGGAGTTTCCGGCACAGGGCGAGTGCTTTTTCCGGCGGCAGCCGCTTGGTGGCATGGGCAGCGCCCAGCACGAGGGCAGTGTACCGCCCTGCTTCGATCGCCTCGCGCGACGCGCCCTCTGCCTGCAGTTCTGCGGCCAATCGGGGTAGCTCCAGTTCCTGCCCGGGCGGGATAAAAAAATCGAGCCCCTGTCCGTCGGGGACGATGCCGAGGGGGGCAGCGGCGGCCAGGTAGCGGTCTACGACGTGCGGGATCCGCACGGAGCGGGATTTCAGGCGCACCATGCGCCATTTGGCTATGTTCTGCTTGTCGAATACAAAGGACGGCGTGCGCCACAGCAGCAGGCGCACCTGGAGGCTGCGGAGGTTGCCGTGCAGGTCCACGACAGCATCGTAAGGCGTTTCCCGGAGCAGGGCGGCCGCCTCGCCTACCTTTCGCCGGATGGAGAGGACGCGGTCCACGTAAGGGTTGGCTTCCAGGATGGGGCGGAAGGGTTCTTTGGTCAACACATGCACCTCTGCCCCCAACTGCTGCTTTAGGCAGCGCAGGACGGGGCTGGTCAGCACGATGTCCCCAATGGAGGAGAAGCGGATGACCAGGATTTTTTTATACCTGGCAGGATTAGGAGAGGGCGCACATGAAATCATAGACAAGCAGCATGCTCGGCGGTGTATAATCGCGGGTGGGATCTATGCGCCGGCTGTGCGCTTCCTGGACCGCCGCATCGTTTTGCAGGAACTTGAACAAGGTACGGCTGACCTTATCGAAGCGTTCCAGGTCATGGGTCGCGGGGATATCCGTTGCCCCGATGCGCTGCAAGGTACGGGTAAAAGGTAAGTACGCATAGGGGCTGTGCGCTTCCGGGTATCGGAAAGCCAGGTAGAGGGAAGCGATTTGGTAGCCGTCGTTGTGGTAGTGGGTGGTCTGTTTATCGTGTGGGTGGCGCTCCTGGTGGTCGCGCAGCAGTTCGTCGCAGGCGAATACGAAGCGGGCCATGCGGCCGTCCACCGACCTGTCCTCCCGGAACAGGTCGGCGAACATCTGGCGGGCGAAGTCCGGTTGCTGTTGCATAAAGCGGACCATGAGCTGCCGGGGCTGGTAGTCGTCCCGGCTCCAGTAGCGGCGGGTCTGGGTGCTGTCGAGGCTGGCCCCGTACATCGCGGCGAGGTCGGGCGCATCGAGGTTCCAGCGCTCCTGAAAGAGGCGCTGGGCTTCCCAGAGCGGCCAGTGTTGCAAGGCGCGGGGCCCGTTCAGGAAGGCCACATAATCGGCTAAGGCGGCTTGTAAGTCTTTCAATCGCATGGCGGCGGTCAGCAGGAGGGGTCTGGTATGCGTTTATGGACGGCCTCGATGGCTTGGAGCACTTCTTCGGGCAGTACGAGGTCAATACTAGCTATGTTTTCCTTCAATTGTTCCAGCGTGGTGGCCCCGATGATGTTGCTGGTCAGGAAGGGGCGGGTATTCACGTACGCGAGGGCCATCTGTGCCGGGCTGAGGCCGGACTCGCGGGCGATGCGCACGTACTCGCGGGTAGCTTCGCGGGCGGGGGCGGAGCTGTAGCGGGTATATTGTTTAAAAAGGGTGAGGCGGGCGCGGGAGAGGTCTTCCCCGCTGTTTTCTTCGTATTTGCCGCTGAGGACGGCAAAGGCGAGGGGGGAATAGGCCAACAGGCCTACGTCTTCGCGGATGGAAATTTCGGCTAAGCCCACTTCGAAGAGGCGGTTTAGGAGGTTGTAGGGGTTCTGGATGCTGACCGGGCGGGGCAGGCCCTGCGTTTCGGCAAGGTGCAGCACGCGCATGAGGCCCCAGGGCGCTTCGTTGGACACGCCCCAATGGCGTATTTTGCCTTCCTGGATGAAGGAAGCCAGCGTCTGGATTACTTCGAGGAAGTTGTCCTGCCAGGGGTCGTTGGGGTCGTGCTCGAAGCCCCGTTTACCAAACATGTTCATGTTGCGTTCCGGCCAGTGGAGCTGGTAGAGGTCTATGTAGTCCGTTTGGAGGCGCTGCAAGCTGCCTTCCAGGGCTTTGCGCAACTGGGCGGGGGAAAAGTCGAGCGGGTCGCGCAGGTAGCGGAAACTGGGGCCGGGTCCGGTCGCTTTGGACGCCAACACGATTTTGTCCCTGTTTTTGCGGGCGGTGAACCAGTTTCCGATGATGCGCTCTGTGCTGCCCTGGGTTTCGGGGCGGCTGGGCACCGGGTACATCTCCGCCACATCGAAAAACTGGACGCCCTGTTCGAGTGCGTAGTCCATTTGCGCGTGGCCTTCCGCTTCGGTATTCTGCTCGCCGAAGGTCATGGTGCCCAGGCATATTTTGCTCACGACGAGCTCTGTTCTTCCTAAGTGGTCGTATTGCATGGTACGATGGATATTAGCGTGGTGGTGAGGGGGGGGCACAAAAACATCCCCGCGACGGCGCAAAGGTAGCGATTTATATGCTGCCTCACAGCGAAACGGACCTGGCTCAACGAAAAAAGCAGGTATTTTCCCTACGTGAAGGCTTTTGCGAACCATCGCCAAACAGGAAACCTTCGAGCTTGTTGAAGTGTACTACAACCAAGGCGCAGGTATTCCGCCCTTGAGTACCTGCCTCATGAAGCATTTGAAAAAAGGTGGCACCAGGCTGCAAGTGGAAAAATCGCCCCTCACAACGCCCCAGGTAAGACAAAGCAAGCAACACATGCCTATGACTTTTACTACCATACTCGACTTTCTGGGTACGCTTACCTTTGCCATCAGCGGTATCCGATTGGCGTCCGGTAAACAGATTGACTGGTTCGGTGCCTACATCATTGGATTGGTTACAGCTATAGGCGGTGGCACCCTACGGGATCTGTTGCTCAACATCACCCCTTTTTGGATGCTGGATGCCAAATATTTTATCACGACTGGCTTGGCACTTGTCGTTACCCTGCTGTTCAAAGACAAAATCTTCAAATTAGGCAGTACCTTGTTTTTATTTGATACGATCGGTCTTGGGTTGTTTACCATCGTAGGCATTACCAAGAGTATGGATGCAGGACTACCCATTTGGGTAAGCATCATCATGGGAACAATAACAGGTACGTTGGGCGGCGTGGTAAGAGATGTTTTATTGAATGAGGTTCCACTGCTTTTTCGCAGGGATATTTATGCACTTGCTTGTGTTGCTGGTGGTGGCGTTTATTTCGTTTGCAAATACCTCGATCTTCCAACGGGGGCTACAGAAACCATCGCCGCTTCCGTGGTAATCGCACTCCGGTTGGTTGCGGTAAAATTCCATATTCATTTACCAAAGTTGCAACCCATAGGTGAACAAGGGAGTACACCATGAGATAAAAATAGACTTGTTGCGAGGGGTCAGCGAGGTGGAAAAAAGAGCCATTTTTTGTCCACACAAAGGCTTTTTGAGGGAGTCTAACGGTGCTAGCTGACCGAAAAAAGGTACAGTATGGGAAAAAAAGCCTTTTTGACCCCTTGATGATCCCCCTCGCAACAAGTCTAATTTTAAGTCAAAAAAGGGGTTATAAAAACGCTCCCATTGGGTTGTAGTGCCCAAAAGAAGATGTACCCGGTTGATTTGAAAATTCTATATTTGCGT
>JBEGMH010000118.1:0-4195 GCA_041183125.1 Bacteroidota bacterium
TGTGGAGCAGGGTCTCCCGCTTTTCCAGATCGGGCAGGGTGCTGAGCGGTAGCCTTAAAGCCATCGGGATACTGCTTGCAGCTACTAGGGCGCAGAGGCCGAACATCGCTGCCTGATGGGCGAAAGCCCAGGCTATCCACCGCTGGTGGAGCCGCGATAGCCAGAGGTATAATCGGGTATCGGGCCGCCCTTCGGCGGATTCCGGGACGAGCAGGTGGTAGAGGGTGGGGGAGAACAAAAAGGCGATGGCCAGCGAGACGCACAGGGATAGGGTCAGCGCGAGGGCCTGGTCGCCGATCAATGCCCCGGCAAGCCCGCTGATGAGCACGAGGGGCGCATATACGGCCACCGTGGTCAGTACCTGGCTCAAAACAGGGGCAGCTACTTCCCGCACGCCGTTCGCACAGCTTTCCGTAGCACCGGCCCCGCTGCGCCGCAGCCGCGAGATGTGGTCCAGGACGACAATGGCGTTGTCTATCAACATACCCAGCCCAAGCGCCAGGCCAGACAAGGAAAGTATGTTCAGGGATATGCCCAGGGCGTAAAAGCACACAAAGGTGAGCAGCAGCGATACGGGTATGCTGAGCCCCATCAGCAGCGGCGCGGCATAGTGGCCCTGAAAAAGGAAGAGCACCCCTGCCGCGAGCAGGCCACCTAACACCAGCGACTGCGCAAGGTTGCCTATGCCGGCGTCGAGCAGAAAGGTCTGGTCCTGCGTGAACCGAAACCGCGCCTGTGGATACTCCCGCGCAAAGGAAGCCGCCTCTGCGCGCACTGCTTTTACCACGTCGTTTGCCTGCGCCTTTGCCTGTGGGTAAATCGTCAATACCAGGCTTTCTTGTCCGTTGAACAAATGATAGCCGCCAGGCTCTACCTCCGCCGTTCGAACCTCCGCCAGACGGCCCAGCGCCACAGAGCTGCCCGCCGAAGTGGGGATGGGAAGCCGGGAGAGTGCCTCAGGGTCTTGTATCGCGCTTCCGATGCGCAAAAAGTACTGGTGGGGCCCCTCCCGGAGGATATGGCTGCCCATTTCGCTGTGCGCACCCTGTATCGCCCGGGAAATATGCCCCTCGTGCAGGCCCAAAGCCTGCAATATCTCCGGGTAGGGGCGTATCTGCAAGGATGGGTGCCTTGCCCCGTGTAGGTCGGCCATAGCTACCCCGGGTACTTGTTCCAGGCGCCTTTTGATGGTTTTTTCGACCAACTCGGATACTTGACCATACGCAGCTGCGCTACGGGGAACTACCTGCAGGCGGATCAGGGGGATGTCGGAAGCCTGGACGGGGATTACCTGTGGGCGGGCCATATCGCGCGGAAAAAGGGCAGTCAGCCGATCGAGGCGCTCGTTGATCTCCTGGAGCGCCAGGTCCATACGGGTGCCGTGCCGGAACTGCAGCACACAGGTGCTCACGTGGTTGGCCGTTCTGGTTTCCATGCCTTCCAGGTTGCCCAGGCTGAGAAGGGCTTCGCGCAGGGGCGTACTTACCTGCTGCTCCATGCGGCGGGCCGCCGTGTTCGGGTAATGCGCCCGCAGGAGGACGCGGGGCGTTTCCAGTGCCGGAAGCAGGGAAACCGGCAGTAGGCCCAAGGCGTACAGTCCGAAGAGAACCAGGGCACCAAACCCCATGAGCACGGCAATGGGACGGAGGATGAGGTAGCGGAGCATGGCGGTCTAGCGTTGGGCCTGAACGGGCGCGTTATGGGATAACTGCAGGTGGTGGGACGTGATCAGCAACTCCCCCGCGCGGATGCCTTCCAGGATTTCTATCTCCGTGCCATTGTCGTAGCCTGTCCGGACGTAGTTCCAGCGGCTGCGCCCTTTGACCAGGGTGAACACAACCGCTCTGCCGTTGCGCAGCGCCAGCGCGTCTTTGGGCACGACAACCCGCAGGGGGCCAGGGACGCGAACCGTGGCATGGGCGTACATGCCCGGCATCAGCCCCGCTGCTTTGGGCAGGGCGAGGCGGATGCGCACCATGCCGTCCTCTCCGACCAAAGGGTTGATCTCCCTCAGAACAGCCCCGAAGGAGGCACCTGCTTTGGCCAAGGGATAGACATCCGCCGGCAGGCCGCGCCGTATCCAGGCCAAATCCGATTCTAAAATGGGCATCTCCAACCACATCTCCTCCGCACTGTATATGCGCAGGAGTTCCTGCCCCTGACGGACCTGCATCCCCGTGGATACGCGCACATCGGCAAGCACACCGTCAATAGGGGCCACGACCCGGGCCATCGCCAGGTCTCTCTCCAACTCCCGCCGCTCGACGTCCAGGCCCAACAGCCCACTGCCCGCCCGCAGCCGCTGCCGGATGGCATCTGCCTCCGCTGGTGCCATGCCCTGTAGAAGGGAGAGATAGCCAAGTAGCTGGCTTTCATATAATTGTTCGGCAGTGGAATATTGAATGGCCAGGCGTGCACGGCGCAGCGCAAGCGCGCTGGTGTCTAATTGTACCAGGGTTTCTCCCGCCACGACCCTGAGCCCATTTTTCGCGGTACAGAATAGGATCCCACCGGAAACCCCGGCTGACAGTACTTCGTTATAGGCGGCTTCTACCCGGCCATTCCCTCGGATGTGCCGCTCCACAGGCTTCAAAACGGCAGGGGCCGTGGCAACGACAATTGGCCCAGGGAGCGGCGTGCCCGCTGTAGGGTACTCCCGGCCGCTTCCCACCGTTCCCGGAGGCTGACAGGATGCGATGCCAATGAAAAGGGATACAGTAAATAGGTTCAGTCTTTCCATGGGGCTCTTTTTAACCCCAAAGATAAGCCGCCCTAAGACAATTGCCCCTACCGGCCCACTCTGTTGCTTCTCCTATACTGAATCCGTACTAACGCTATTCTATTTTTTAAAAATATGATAATGAATGAATTATCTTTTTTTCAAACAAAAAATACCCCCTCCACCGCAGGTACAAACTGCGGTGAAACGGGTTATTTAACCGTAAATATAAGCGGGATGCAAAAATTGGTTTTTTGTGCGGATAAAGGGCAAAAAAATATCTCGATTATCACCAATCTTTAAAATTAAAAAATTGTTTTTCAATAAATTAGTATAAAAAAATCTTTAAAAAACCTCTAAAAACCAAGGAACATTTTGATGTGTTTTGTCCTTTTTTATGTGAAAATACTCTCCTACTTTGTGCCCAGTAACAAAACGCCCAGAACGACATAACTTCCTGTACCCATCCCCGATATCTCAAGTATTAGGGAATTGGGTTTGCGCCGGGCAGCTAAACCCTTGGTATCTGTTTATTCGAGGTGGGTATGAAAAATAAATTTTGCAGAAATGCACAGTTGCCTCCCTCTCAAAAAGAGCCCGGCGCATTTTTCTCGTCCACATACGACCACAGCATTACCGGTACTACCGCATAGAGCGCGACCAGGGAAAACAGCAGGCCGCCAGTCGTGCCCGCCGCAAGCGGAAACCAAAAGGGCTCGTCCGGATTGCCGAGCAGAAAGGGCAGCAGCCCAAAGACAGTAGAAGCGACGGTGAGTGCGATGGCACGCGAACGGGCGAGCAGTGCTTTGAGCAGTGCCTTGTTTGGCAAGCGGGCGCGCTGAGGGTGCCGATGGTAGTCGCTGAGCACAAAAATAGCGGAATGGAGCGTCAGACCGCCCAACAGTACCATCGCAGCATATCCGCCCTGGTCAAAATGGATTCCTCCCCACGCAAACGTGAGGAACAGTCCGATAAAGGACAGGGGCACCATGGCAAGTATGGCCAAAGGCTGTGCGATTTTTTCAAACAGGGCTGCGCAAAGGATGTAGTTGGCCAACAGCAATACCAAGAGCAAGCTGCCGTACCGGGTAGATCGTTTCCCACCACGGGAAGGGTACTCCGGCCGAATGGCTTCGTATCCGGGAGGAAGCCTCCGGTTTAGGGAAGCCACCGTTTCTTGTACCAGTCTCTCCCCGTGCACAGCCGGGCCGCTGAAATCGTAGCTCAGCACGCGCACAAAACGCCGGTCTTCCCTCCGCAATGCCGGAGCGCTGCGCTGAAAACTCAGTATCCCGGCGTCCTGAACCCGCAGCTGCCGATGAGGGCCCAAGGCCAGCGGGGCCTGCAAGAGTTCCCCGCTGCTCAGGGCCCCCGCTCCTGCCGGGGCGAGGCGCAGGGGGAGCGATAGCCCCGCGTGCGGTACGCGCCCCAACTCGGGTGGGTTGCGGTCTTTCCAGGCCAGGGCGCGATAGACGT
>JBEGMH010000119.1:0-10332 GCA_041183125.1 Bacteroidota bacterium
ATGGGCCTGATGAAACCGGGCGACTTCAAACCGCTCTGGGTCGTGGATTTCCCCCTGTTAGAGTGGGACGAAGACACGCAGCGCTTCTACGCTATGCACCACCCGTTCACCTCCCCCAAACCAGACGATATCGAGCGCATGAGCAGCGATAACCACCAGGTGCTAAAAGACCTACGCGCCGATGCCTACGACCTGGTACTGAACGGAGTAGAAATCGGGGGAGGCTCTATACGCATCCACAACCGGGCACTGCAGGAAAAGAACTTCCGCCTGCTCGGGTTCACCCAGGAAGAAGCGGAACGACAGTTCGGCTTTCTGCTCGGGGCTTTCGAGTACGGCGCCCCCCCACACGGCGGTATCGCCTTTGGCTTCGACCGCCTGTGTTCCGTGATGAACGGGCAAAGCTCTATCCGCGATTTCATCGCTTTCCCCAAAAATAACATGGGCCGCGATATGATGATTGACGCCCCCTCAGAAGTAGCTCCCGCCCAACTCGACGAATTGAGCCTGGCGTTGGCCTTAAAAAAATAGGTTTATGGTGAAGGGGGCTACAGGTCGTCTTGTAGCCCCCTTCACCATAAACCTACTCCATGCGTTTCTTCACTTGAGCCATTTCCTCGGGAGCGTTCACGTTGGTCAACGCCGACGCATCATTTGCATGTATCAGATGTATAGAGCTGTTAATCAGCGTTTTTCGAGGACAAGAAATCCCCTGGGCTAGAAATTGCAGCAATAGGGGATAACTGCGGGGTTCCCAAATGGCAATAAGAGGCTCCGGAAAGGGGTTCTCCGGGCTTTGGAAAGCAGTGGCCACCCGGCCACAGTGCCGTTCCTGTACGAGCTGTGCGAGCGTATCGGCATGCAGGAGGGGCAAGTCGCAGGCAATGACCAACCAGGCAGCATTGGGTTTTTCCCGGAAGGCAGACAGGATGGCTCCCAACGGACCAAGCCCCAGGAAGGTATCGGGGAGCAAGGGAAACGCGCTGCCAATATCTCCGAGCTGGTCGGGGCGAATGGAGAGAAAGACTTCTTTGCAAAACGGGGAAAGCAACTGCGCGGCATATTCGCGCTGCGGTATTCCGTGGTATGCGATCGCTCCCTTGTCCTGCCCCATGCGCAGGCTCTTGCCCCCGGCGAGCACCAGCCCCATGAGCGGTGCCTGTGAAGCCTCTAATTCCTTTTGTAGAAAAAGCGCAATACCCGGGACATCGCGGAGCGGCAAAATAGGCGGCAGAGCCTTCTGCTGTGCGTTGAGATGCTCCAGCAGAAAAGGGTATGGCCCTTCTTGCCCTTCGGCGAGCAAGATCAGGTCCACCTGGGAGAGCTGGCCCAGGCGCTTCTGCAGCGACGCTTCTTTGCGAGGGTCTATGACCACAATCTGTCGTTTGCCCTCAAAGTGGTTGCCGTTAAGCAGCACGGCGTCGGCATCGTACAGCGCACTGCGCTGCTGAAAAACGGAGGGCCTGCCCACGCGATCTATGCGGGCGAACTCGATTTTATCGGTGTATTCCAGGAAGGCACCCGCGCCAAGCATGGACGACGAGGTTTCCGCGCCAGGCTGGTCGGCTTCGCGGTGGTCGGCGTCTATATAAGCGACTTGCCAGGTGGAAGCGATGGACTGGACCATCGCCCGGGCCAGGCTTTGGATGACCCCGCACGGTGCCCCCAAGATAGCCCATTCCAGGCGGTGAAAATTTCCGTAATCGGCTTTGGGGAGCTCGGTGTGTTTCTGGTGCGCTTTATCCATGGTATTACTCCTTGTCCAATCGCTTGAAATCCCTTTTTCCCCCCGTTTTTTCCATCAGCTTTATTTCCCGGATCACGATTTCGTGGGAAAAAGCCTTGGCCATATCGTAAATCGTCAGCGCAGCTATGGAGGCACCGGTGAGCGCTTCCATTTCTACTCCGGTTTTTCCTGTGAGGGAAGCGGTACACTCGATGACCACTTCCCGGCGTGCATTGACGTGAATGTCCACCTGGCAGTGGTCGAGGCCAAGCGGATGGCACAACGGAATCAGTTCCCCCGTTTTTTTAGCAGCCATGATACCCGCGAGGATGGCTGTCTGGAACACAGGGCCTTTTTTGGTATGGATTTCGTCGTTTTCCAAACGTTCCAGGATGGCTTCGTTGAGCAATACGACGGCGCGGGCGCGGGCACTGCGACGCGTTTCCGCTTTGGTACCTACATCCACCATGGCCGGGTTACCGGAGGCATCTAAGTGGGTAAAATGATCGGACATAGCGTTTGTTTTTTGTTAGACGGAACATCAGACCAAGGCTACTTCGGCCCATACCTGGACGTCATCCGGCAGATCGAGCAGTTCGCCCTGCTGGAGGCCTTCCTGCAGGACGAGCAAATCGGCCAGCGTTTCCTGGCAGATGTACGTGCCAAACTGCTGCACCGCAGGGGCCACAGCCGGATGTTGCTGCAAGGCGACCCGGATGCGGTCCGTCACGTTGAAATCCCTGTTTTTACGGATATTTTGGATGCGGTTGACCAATTCGCGGGCCATCCCTTCTGCCTCTAATTCCGGGCTGAGGGTGATGTCGAGGGCTACCGTGATGCCGTTGTCCGTAGCTACCTGCCAGCCCGGGATGTCCTCGGTGAGGATTTCGTAATCTTCGAGCGTCGTTTCGCAGGGTACGCCCTCTATTTCCAGGACAAAACGGCCGGTTTTTTCGAGTTGGCGGATTTCGTCCTGGCCCCAGGCGGCGATGAGGTCGGCGGCGGCTTTCATTTGTTTGCCCAGGCGTTTGCCCAGGGTTTTGAAGTTCGGTTTTGCCCGTTTGTGGATCAGGCCGGATGCGTCGGTCACATAATCCATTTCCTTGACGTTCACTTCGGCCAGGATGAGGTCTTTGACCTGGTCCACCTGCGCGGTGAAGGCATCGTCCAATACGGGCAGCAGGATTTTTTGAAGCGGCTGCCGAACCCGGATTTTCTCCTTTTTGCGCAGGCTCAGGGCGAGGGAAGCGATGCGCTGGGCGTAATCCATGCGCTGTTCCAGGGCCTTGTCTTCCCGTTGCGGGTCATGGGCAGGTGCGAGGGCCAGGTGTACGGAGGCGTGCGGTTCTTTCCCCGTGCTATTATTGAGGTTGCGGTAGAGCCAGTCGGCGAAGAAAGGCGATACAGGGGCCATAAGCTTAGCGAGGGTCGTCAAACACTCGTAGAGCGTCTGGTAGGCGGCAATTTTATCCGTTCCATACTCCCCTTTCCAGAAGCGGCGGCGACAAAGCCGCACATACCAGTTGCTGAGCTGCTCGTCCACGAAGTATGCGATTTTTCGCGTAGCTTCCGTCGGTTCGTACTCGGCATAGTTGGCATCTACTTCCGCGCTGAGGGAATTGAGCGCGGATAAAATCCAACGGTCAATTTCCGGGCGTTCCGCTATGGGCGTTTCGGGTTCGGAAAAGACAAAGCCGTCAATATTGGCATAGAGGGCGAAGAAGGAATAGGTGTTGAAAAGCGTGCCAAAAAAGCGCCGGGTGACCTCTTCGATACCGGAGACATCAAACTTGAGGTTATCCCAGGGCTGGGCGTTGGAAATCATATACCAGCGAGTGGCATCGGCACCGTACTGGGCGATGGTGGCAAAAGGATCAACGGCGTTTCCGAGGCGCTTGGACATTTTGACCCCGTTTTTGTCGAGCACGAGGCCGTTGGAGACGACATTTTTGTAGGAAACGCTGTCAAACACCATAGCAGCAATAGCATGTAGGGTATAAAACCAGCCCCGGGTTTGGTCCACGCCTTCCGCGATGAAATCAGCCGGGAAATTTTGGTGAAATTTCTCCTGGTTTTCAAAGGGATAGTGCCATTGGGCATACGGCATCGCCCCTGAATCGAACCACACGTCAATCAAGTCGCTTTCGCGGTGCATCGGTTCGCCGTTTCCGGCCACGAGCACGACATCGTCTATGAAAGGCCGGTGCAAATCTTGGGGAACCGACTGTTGCAGGCCGAGCTGGGCGTTTGCTTTTTCAATTTCTGCCGAGAGCTGTTCTATAGAGCCGATGCAAATTTCCTGTTTTCCGTCTTTAGTGCGCCAGATCGGGAGCGGTACACCCCAGAAGCGGGAGCGCGACAAGTTCCAGTCCTGCAAGTTTTCAAGCCATTTCCCAAACCGGCCTTCACCCGTCGAAGCCGGCTTCCAGTTGATACTCTGGTTGAGGGCAAACATGCGCTCTTTGACGGCAGAAGCGCGGATGAACCAGCTATCGAGCGGGTAGTAGAGCACGGGTTTCTCGGTACGCCAGCAGTGCGGATAGGGGTGCAGGTATTTTTCCGACAGGAAAAGCTTGTTTTCTTCCTTTAGTTTGATGACGATATCCACATCCACCGGGCGCTCTTCCTGCTGGCCATAGTCTTTGACATAGCGGCCCACAAAGTCCGTGACTTCTTTGACGAAGCGCCCTTGCCGATCTACCAGAGGAGCAGGGTTTCCTTGCTCATCTTTGACCAGGAGCGGCACTATGCCGTACTGGCGGGCTACCTTAAAGTCATCCGATCCAAACGTAGGGGCGATGTGGACAATACCGGTGCCGTCTTCTGTAGAGACAAAATCGCCCAACAGTACCCGAAACGCAGGGCCGTCGGGTTGGACGTAGGGCATGAGTTGCTCGTATTCCATGCCTTCCAGCTCAGCCCCCTTGATTTCTTCTATGATTTCAACGTAGGGAATAGGTTTGTTGCCCGGTTTGACGGCATCCGCTTCCAGGGCAGGGTCGCAGTCGCTGAAGTAGGTGGAAAAGCGGTCTTTCGCGAGGATTACGACGATGGGTTGCTGGGTATAGCGGTTGAAGGTACGGACTTTGACGTAGGTGATATGCTTCCCTACCGCCAGGGCGGTGTTGGACGGCAGCGTCCAGGGGGTAGTAGTCCAGGCCAGAAAAAAGGTATTTTCACTGCCTTTGAGGCGGAACTGGGCGACCGCGGTCGTATCGGTAATATCGCGATAGGCACCAGGCTGGTTCAGTTCGTGCGAACTGAGGCCCGTACCGGCCGCCGGGGAGAAAGGCTGTATGGTATAGCCCTTGTACAGCAGCCCTTTGTCGTAAAGTTGGCGCAATAACCACCAACAGGTTTCGATATAATCGTTGGTATACGTGATGTAGGGGTTTTCGAGGTCCACCCAATAGCCCATTTTGCGGGTAATATCATCCCAGCGGTCTTTGTAGCGCATGACCGTTTCCCGGCAATGGCGGTTGTACTCGGCGACAGAGATTTTTTTGCCGATATCATCGCGGGTGATGCCCAGTTCCTTTTCCACGCTGAGTTCAATGGGCAAACCGTGCGTATCCCAGCCCCCTTTGCGTTCGACGCGCTGGCCTTTCATGGTGTGGTAGCGGCAGAAAATATCCTTGATGGTACGGGCCATGACGTGGTGAATCCCAGGCATACCGTTGGCAGAAGGAGGGCCTTCGTAGAAAACATAGCTATTAGAAGGGTCCCGCTCTTCGATGCTTTTCTGGAAGATATGCTCGGAGTCCCAGAAGTGGAGGATTTCCCGGTCTATTTCGGGCAGGTTGAGCCCTTTAAATTCCTTGTACATGACGTTTGGGTTAGGCGCATGGGCGCCATACTTGATGGTATAAGTCTGCAAAAATAGGAAATAGACTTGTTTTTCAAGCGGATACCCATTGGTTTATTCGGGCGTATCGTTTTCCCAGCCTTCGTCGAGGGTAGGGGGGCGATAGTGCAGTTTGGTATAGGCGCGTTTTTTCTGCCGGTCCAGCACGAGGCGGGCGATGGCTTCATGTGGTGGTATGGGGGAATTCGGCAATAGGGCGGCCTCTATTTTACGCTCGTCAATATCGAGCCGGTACATGAGGCTCAAAAGGAACTCCATGCGGTTTTCAATCAAAAAAGCGATTTGTTCAGAGAGCATCCGGAGGAGTTCTTCTTCCGTAATACCTTCCGCCTTGGGCTCGATGGAAAAATCCTGGGCGAGCAATGCTGTGGTGACGCTGAGTTGTTCTTGTTCCATACAGATGGGCAAAAGATCAGATGAAGAGCTGGCGCATATTGTCGTCCGCCATATCGTCCCGGACCCGGGGGTGAATAACGATGAAACTGTTGTGCTTGAGGTATTGATCGAGGTGCTGGCCGATTTGTTCCAACACCCGCTCATGCGATAAGTGCCCTTCCCGCGGAGAGACTACCGCGACGAGGTCGCTGTCGGCAAACCCGGCTGCCAGGTCGCTGAACGCCCCCCACTCCTGAAATGGCACATGTTCGAAAGTACCTCCTGTTTTGCGCTTGTGGAGCCGTTGCGAGAGGTTGTCAAACGTTTCTTTCGTACTGTAGCAAAGCACTTTTCGGCCCAGCCCTCCGGATAGGCGGGCTATTTTTTCCACCCATTGGCCAAAGCCGTATTCCAGTTCGCAGAAAGCAGGGCAAAACAAACGGATCGTGCGGTGCAGGGGGAGGGGTTGGGCGATACGGCACACCCAGACCGCCTGGTGGCTGGATTCGATGATGTTTTGATTGGTTTTGCCGAAGACCATCTGGAAAAGGTTGGTTTTCTCGCTGTGCCCTAAGATGATGTCCGTAGCATCTACTTCCGTCGCGATGCGGCGGATACCGCTCGCCACGTTTTGGTCAATGGTAGAAATAATTTCGATGGTATGGCCAGACGCAGAAGCGTGGACCAATGCTTTGTTGAGCAACTTTCGGGCTTCTGCCAATTTAGAGCGGGCTTCTGCATCGTCCATGACGACGGAAAGCCCATACAGCGGGGATGGAGACTTGGGCTTCTTGAGCGTGGTGGCCAAATCAATCAATTTTTCCATCGTTTCCGGGTTGGCGATGGGGGCCAGGATACTTTCCTCCTCTTCGTCGGGCGTTTGCGGGACATGGCGCGCTTCCTCCAACGCTACCTTGCGCCCATAATGTTCCGTGGCAAAAGAAGCCGCCAGGCAGGTGACCAATATCAGCACGATGGTGCCGTTGAGGATGTTTTCATCAATGATGTCCAGGCGAAAGCCCACCAGGATAATCGCCAGGGTAGCCGCAGCATGAGAGCTGCTGAGGCCGAAAATCAGGTTTCGCTCGGCATGGGAGTACTTGAAAAGCAACCCGGTGGCCCAGGCAGCCACCCATTTGCCAAGAAGGGCTACCAACGTGAGGACCGCTGCAACGATCAGCGCCTGTGGCCCCTTCGTCAACACCCCTAAATCTACAATCATCCCCACGCTGATCAGGAAAATGGGAATAAACAAGGCGTTCCCCACAAATTCAATCCGGTTCATCAACGTGGATGTGTGGGGAATCAACTTGTTGAGCGCCAACCCAGCAGCAAACGCCCCGATAATGGGCTCCAATCCCGCTAACTCGGCCATGAACGCGATGAAAAAAACCGTAGAGAGCACGAATACATACTGCGCATAAGGCTCCGAACCCGCCGATTTCAAAAACCAACGGGAAAAACGGGGTACGAGATAAACCACTACCCCCAAAAAAACCGGACAAGTGAGCGCGAGGCGCAACCAGACTTCCTGGTTGGAACCCCCGTTCGCAGAAGCGGCAATCAAGGGCAGCATGAGCAATACGGCCGTATCGGTTATGATCGTCCCGCCCACCGTGAGGGCAACACTCTCATGCCGGTTGATGCCCAGGCGGCTGGCAATGGGATACGCCACCAGCGTATGCGTGGAAAACATACTGGCCGTCAACAGACTGGTATAAAAACCGTAGCCCAGCAGATAGTAGCAAACCGGAAACCCAATGGCCAGGGGAAGGATAAAGGTGAGCGCCCCAAAAACAACACTTTTATGCCGGTTTTTGCGAAATCCTTCCAAATCGAGCTCCAGACCCGCGATAAACATGATATAGAGCAAGCCAATGGTGGCAAACAAATCCACCGCCGCGTTCTTGTCAATGATGTGCAGCCCATGCGGCCCTATGACAAGCCCCGCAAGAATCAGCCCAATGATGCCGGGGAGCCCCAACCGGCGCAGCAGCAAAGGGGCCAATAAGATGATGAACAGTAGCAGTGCAAAAACCAACACCGCACTCCTAAAAGGCGTCTGGAACGCTTCCTGTATGTGGGCGATCAGTGCGTGCATAGTGCTCAAGACAGTCTGGATGAAAAAGGATTTTTACGAAGATACGAAAAATCCACTTTTCAACTCTAAAAAACAAGCCACTCGGGCACAGGGTGAAAAATTGGCAAACAAGTAGTATCTTTCCCTCTAACAATTAAGTATATTATACCAAATCGTATGAAAAAATTCTTTTTCCTGCCAATCATCGCAATCCTGTGCGTGTTCAGGGTTGCAGCCCAGCCCGAACTCAAACGTGTGGAGCCCGCTTTTTGGTGGACCGGTATGCGGGACACAAAACTGCAACTATTGGTCTATGGCAAGCAAATCGCCAGCCTCCGCCCACATATCCCCGCCCCCGATGTGCGTTTGGTGCAGACCATACAAGTGGAAAACCCCAACTACCTGTTCCTGGATCTCGACCTGAGTACCGCCAAACCCGGTAGCTTCGCCATCCATTTTCAGGACAAAGGCAAAACCGTCCATTCCTACACCTACCGCCTGCTCGAGCGCAGCGCCCAATCCGCCCAACGCATCGGATTCAACCCCTCCGATGTGATGTACCTCATTACCCCCGACCGCTTCGCCAACGGCGACCCCAGCAACGACAATGTACCCACCTTGTACGAACGCGCCAACCGGAGTTTCAAAGGCGGACGGCACGGGGGCGATATCAAAGGACTGTCCGAACGCCTGGACTACATCGCCAATATGGGCTTTACCGCGATCTGGCTCAACCCCCTGCTCGAAAACAACCAAAAGGAATACTCCTACCACGGCTACTCTACCACCGATTTTTACAAGGTGGATGCCCGTTTTGGCAGCAATGAACACTATGCGCAATTCGTGCAGCAAGCACACGCAAAAGGCATAAAGGTTATCATGGACATGATCCTCAACCACTGCGGCTCGGAGCACTGGTGGATGTACGACCTCCCCACCAAAGACTGGATCAACTTCGGGGGAAAGTTCGTGCCTACCAGCCACCGTCGGGAAACCATACAGGATCCTTACGCCTCCGCGATAGATATCCAAAAACACAGCGATGGCTGGTTCGTAGAAACGATGCCCGACCTGAACCAACGGAATACACTTTTATCCAATTATCTTATATACAATACGTTATGGTGGATTGAATACGCCGGCTTAGACGGTATCCGCATGGATACCTACCCCTATCCAGACAAGGGTTTCATGACCGAATGGACCCGCCGCGTCATGGAAGAATACCCCCATTTCAACGTGGTAGGGGAAGAATGGACCGGCTTGCCTTCCCTGGTATCTTTCTGGCAACGCGGCAAAGTAAACCCCAACGGATATGTGTCCTACCTGCGCAGCCTCATGGATTTTCCCGTTCAGGAAAGCCTGCGCGATGCCCTGCTCCAGGAAGAAGAAAATGCCTGGGAAAGCGGGTTCGTACGCTTGTACCGCATGTTGGCCCAAGACTTCCTCTATCCCAGCCCCAACGACTTGGTCGTTTTTGGCGATAACCACGATATGGACCGCTTCTATACCGCCCTGCGTGAAGATATACCCCTTTTTAAGCAAGGACTCCTCTTCCTGGCCACTACCCGGGGAACACCCCAAATCTACTATGGTACCGAAATCCTCATGACCAACGCACCCAGTGGCGACCACGGGAATATCCGCTCCGACTTTCCCGGAGGATGGCCCGGAGATCAAACGGATGCCGTCAGCGGAAAGGGATTGTCAAAGGAAGCTCTCGAAACCCAACAATGGATCCGCCGGTTGCTCAACTGGCGAAAAACAGCTACCGCCGTACACAGCGGTAAACTCCTGCACTACGCCCCCGAACAAAGTACCTATGTCTATTTTCGCTCGGATACTACCCAAAAAGTAATGGTCGTACTCAACAAAAATAAGAAAGCCCATACGCTCCAACTGGATCGTTTCCGGGAAGACCTGCAGGGTGCCGCCCGCGCCAAAGATGTCCTGACGGGAAAAACGTACGAGCTCTCCAACGGCCAGATTGAACTGGCACCGCTTACCCCCCTGCTGCTAATCCTGGAATAGGCTTATTGGACTGACTAGGATGACCCCTCACAATAATCTGTTTAGAGAACAAAATAAAATATTGAAATTGAAATTTTATTATTCTTTTATTTGTAAAATCGTTGTCTTTTTTCTCATTTGGCTTGCCTTCGAGCCAAATGCAAGGGCGCAACGCAGACCCAACGTCATCCTCATTTACGCCGACGATCTGGGGTACGGGGATGTCGGATGCTATGGATCTACCCGATTAAAAACCCCACAGCTCGACCGCTTGGC
>JBEGMH010000120.1:0-12466 GCA_041183125.1 Bacteroidota bacterium
CCGGCGTAGATTTGAGGGATGGCTTTTTCGATCCTCGACACCCGGGTCGCAGATTGTTTGGGCTGGGAAAAATAAATCATATACCCCCTGCGCCTGCCGGGGGTCAAGGCCTCGAAAGCAATTTTCAAATCGGGGTCGGATTCCAGGCGGTGCAGGAGCTCTTCCGGGAATATTTGCTCCTCGTCTTGCGCGAAATCCACCTTCCGACCTGCTTTTTCGATTTCTATGGCTTCCGCGATATAGGCACGCAGGATGGGCTCTACATCTACAATGGCCTGGATATCCGTAAAGCGGAACTGGCGGGCAGCTCGGGAATGTTCCCCGGGCACCGTTAGGACTCCGTGTGCATCGGCCAGCAGGGAGCCTTTAAAGAAAGATACGGAACAATATTCCTTGAAAGCAGCTAAAACTAAAACATTATTTTTTTTATATAGATAACAAGGGACTCCCCACTTCAATGCTTCAGTAAGGCCGCAATCGAGGACCAGCATCCGCAGGATTTCCAAGGCTTCCCGCCAACGGTGGACCTTGCATTGGGGGGTGTCCCCCAGCGGGCAGCGGCCACAGCCGGATATGAGGTACCGATCGACCTTTGGGTTCATTTCCATACACTACGCTTTTAAGCCATCCGGTGCTTTCCGGTCTGGGCGAAAATAATTTTGCGAAAAAATGATTAATTAAATTAACTTTTTTACCTTTAGCTGAAACGATGAAACAAAAGTAAAACGCAATACAGCTTATGGGGAAAAAATATGTGGCCTGGCTGATGCTGAGCGGGCTTTTTATCTGCTACGTCATCAGCAATGGCGTGATCCTAAACACATTGCCCATTTTTTATCCGGAGCTCATCTCAGAATTTGGCTGGGACCAGGCCGAGGTGACGCGTCCTGCGCAATGGTTGTTTTTCATAGTCGCGTTGATTTCCCCGGTAATCGGCACCATACTCGATCGCGGTAATCCCCGCCGGGTCATGCTGGGCGGGACGCTGCTGATGATAGCGGCGTTTTTCTGGTTCGCCCATATCCGGGGGCTCTTGGAGATGACCGGCGTATATGTGTTGTTTTCACTGGGTATCGTGATGGGGGGCATCATCCCCAGCATGTATATCCTGACCAAATGGTTTGTGCGGTACCGGGGCATCGCGGTGGGCATCCTGCTGGTAGGTTCCAGTTTTGGGGGTACCCTTTTCAACCCTATTGCGGCTTGGGGTATCGCGACGCTTGGCTGGCGGGGCTCCCTGCTCTTGTTAGGGGCCATTGCGGCGATCTGTATGCTGGGGTCGCTCTTCTTGTTCATCCGCAACCGGCCGGAGGATATAGGCCTTGGTCCGGACGGGCGGGAAGACGGGCCTTCCCCGGAGAACAGCCCCGGACGAGGCTCTCTGGAAGGCCCTGCATTGGGGGATGCGCTGCGCAGCCCGTCCTTTTACCTGCTCATGCTCGTCACAGGGGCGATGTGGTTCTGCATCGTCGGGGTAATCCAGCACCAAGCCCTGTATTTTAAGGATATAGGAGAGCGGCTACCCAGCTCCGCAGGGGTATTGAGCGTTTTTTTCTTTTGCAGTATCCTCGGCAAGCTTCTTTTTGGCAAATTAGGGGACCGCTACCCCAAAAAACACATCATGCTCATAGCTACCCTCAACCTGGCCCTGGGCGCGCTCTTGCTCGTATGGCTGGAATCCTATCCCGCTATGGTGTGGGCCTATGCAGTGGTTTTCGGCATCGGCTTCAGCGGGACCTTTACGATGATCCAGGTCTTGGTAGCGGATTTTTACGCAGGGAAAGCATACGGAAAAATCCTGGGTATTGTGACCATGGTGGATACCCTGTCAGGGGTCATGGGCATCTTGGTGCTGGGGCAACTGCGCAGCGCACAAGGCAATTATGCACAAGCATTGCAAATCCTGCTGGTAGTAAGTGTCACGGCTGCGGCTTGCGTGCCTTTTGTTAAAAACCCGGCAAAAAAAAGCGTTACAATCGAAACCACATGAGCCAAAGCGCAAAAAACGACGGCTACCCACTGCCCCATCCCGTACATATTGAAAAGCGCATGGAAGAAACGCTCATCCTGACGCTGATCACCCTGGGCGAACGGCTTAAGAAACGGCGCGACATCATCAGCCAGGAACTCGGGGTCTCGACCCAACAGTGGCTTATATTGCTCCACCTGGCCAACGACCCCAATATCCCCTATCTCCAGAAAAACCCCCAGACCAAGGCGCTTATGGCCTCCGAATTGGCGGAATCCCTGGATTCCTCCCGGCCCAACATCTCCAATATCCTGAATACCTTGTTGGAAAAAGGGCTTATCGAGCAACTGGAAGACGGGGAAGACCGACGCAGGAAACGCCTGGGCCTGAGCGCCCGGGGCGCGGAGCTCGTCAGCCGCCTCCAACCCGAACGGAGGTTCCTGAACGAACTGCTCTTCTCCCAGCTCAGCGATCCTGAAAAAGAACAGTTCCTGCGCCTCACCGAGCGCGTACTGGAACAGTTGGACGAGTACCTGCTGTACAAGAGCCACGCCGAACCTTTGGAAACCGACTAAAACCGAGCGGATGCGTTATAAAGCCCTGGCCCTCCAAGTTACCTGCGAAGCCGTCAACCAATGTCCTTCCCACCGTTCGGCAAGGGAACAGATGCTCGCCTCCTGTGGGCGTATCGGCCGCCAAACGCGGGCGTCCAAATCCTTCATCGGGCAGGATACCCGACTGGTCGTGTTGCCGGAATATTTTCTCACTGGCTTCCCTATGGGCGAAAGTATCCCGGAATGGCAGGACAAAGCCTGCCTCGCCCCAGACGACCCTATCTATCAGGAACTCGGCGACATTGCGCTCTCCAACCAGGTTTTCTTGTCCGGAAATGCATACGAACTGGACCGTCATTTCCCCAACCTGTACTTCCAGAGCAGCTTCATCCTCGCCCCGGACGGGAAATGCATTCTCCGCTATCGCCGGCTCAACTCTATGTTTGCGCCTACCCCACACGATGTATGGGACGAATACCTGCGGGTATATGGGCTGGACGCCGTTTTCCCGGTGGCAGATACCGAGATCGGGCGCCTGGCCTGTATCGCCTCCGAGGAAATCCTCTATCCCGAAATTGCCCGCTGCCTGATGATGCGGGGGGCAGAGGTGTTCCTGCACTCCAGCTCGGAAACCGGCAGCCCCTTGCTGACCCAAAAGAATGTGGCCAAGCTCGCGCGCTCCATTGAAAACATAGCCTATACCGTGTCTGCCAATTCCGCGGGGATAAAGGGCACGGATATCCCTATGTCCTCTACGGACGGCGGTTCGAAAATCGTCCACTTCGAAGGCCATGTCCTCGCCGAGGCTGGCCCCGGCGAGAGCATGGCCGCTCATGCCACCCTCGACCTGGCCGCCCTGCGCGCAGCCCGGCTGCGGCCTGGTATGTCCAATTTCATCGCCCGGCAACGCTGTGAACTGTTTGCCGACAGCTATGCGGGCTTCCGCGCCTACCCAGCCAATACCCTGGATGGCAAGGTGGTGCCTCAAAGGCAGCACTTTGCCCAAACCTTGCAACATACCATCCTGCGCCTTCGGGAGCAGGGAACGATCGCCCCCGCTTAGCGGCTTCGACCTGTGTGACCGGGGAATAAGCCGGGGGGAAAAACCTTTTTGGCTCTATCGCTGCGTTCACCACACTCCCATAAAAACCTGCGCACGGGTAAAATGGCTCTTTTTCCACCTCGCTGACCCCTATTCACAAATCTCTTAAAACCAAGCCGATATGTCCCGCATAGATACCTATTTGGCGCGTAACCCACGTACGGGGGAAGAGGACTACACCTTTCCCCTGCCCACAGAAGAAGACTTACAAAAGCTGTGCGATGCCCTGCGCAAAGAGCAGTCGCACTGGGCCTCCCAGGGCGTAGAAGCACGGATAGGGGCTTTGCAGGCCTGGAAAGCCGAAGCCCAGTCCAAGATGGACGACCTGGTCGCTGCCTTGGCCCACGACACCGGCCGCCGGGCGGAAAGCCTTCTGGAGGCGCAGTTGCTCCTTTCCAGTATCGAGCGCTGGTGCGGGATTGCCCGGGATTTTTTCGCCGAAAAAACCACTCGCCCAAGCAGTGTGCCGTTCATCGAGATCCACCAAGAAACCGTGCCCTATCCCTTGGTCGGCATCATCAGCCCCTGGAATTTCCCGCTGCTGCTTTCCATCATAGATGCCATACCGGCCCTGCTCGCCGGCTGCGCCGTTGTGGTGAAGCCCTCGGAAATTACCCCGCGCTTCATCGAGCCCCTGCAGGCCAGTATTGACGCTGTGCCCGGTTTATCTTCCGTGTTCAGGTACGTAGCTGGGGATGGCCAAACAGGGGAGCGCCTGCTCCCCAAGCTGGACCTCATCTGTTTCACCGGTAGCGTAGCCACCGGAAAAAAAGTATATAAGTCTGCTGCGGAGCACTTTATCCCCTGCTTCCTGGAGCTGGGTGGAAAAGACCCTGCCCTGGTTTTTGAGGGGGCCGACCTCGACCAGGCCAGCTCTTCCATCCTCTGGGGGAGCTGCGTCAACTGTGGCCACTCCTGCCTCTCCATCGAGCGCGTCTATGTACAGGAAAGCATCTTCGACGAATTTGTCGAGCGGCTCACCGCCAAGGCCAGAGCCATCCGGCTCGCCTGGCCCGAAATGGAAAACGGGGAATTAGGGCCGATTATCTCCGCACGACAAGCGGATATCCTCAACGCCCACCTCAAAGACGCCTTGGACAAAGGCGCGACCCTGCACTGCGGCGATAACGCCTGCCAGTCCCTGGGAGGCGGGCTCTGGCTCAGGCCAACGGTGCTGTCGCAGGTACACCACGGCATGTTGGTCATGACGGAAGAAACCTTCGGGCCCATCATCCCCGTGATGCCCTTCCGCAACACCGAGGAAGCCCTCCGCCTGGCCAATTCCACGCAATTTGGGCTCAGCGCAGCCGTTTTTGCCGCTACCTGGCAAGAAGCGGAGCACATCGGCCTACACATCGAGGCTGGTGCCGTCAGCATCAACGACTGTGCACTAACGGCCATCATCCACGAAGGGGAAAAACAATCGTTCAAATACTCCGGGATGGGCGGTACCCGCATGGGACCCGGTGCCCTGCGGCGCTTTTTCCGGCAAAAAGCGATGATCGTCAAGAAAGCGGGGGTCGTGTCCCCGTGGTGGTGGAAGCCCCAAGCTCCCTAATCCCGCCGTTCATATACGATGGGCGTGCCGTACGCCGTCAGCCGCTTGCCATCCTTTTCCAGTAGCTCCATCACCTCCAGGCGGCCCGGCGTGAATTTTTCGATGAGGGTAAACGTCATGCCGTTGTCCCAGGTGTTGGCTGCATGAAGGGTGAACGTCGCCTGGCCGTCAAATTGGTATTCCGCAGGTTTGAACCGCGGCGAGACGCGGAGTTCGGCAAACGATATGCGCAAACGGGGGTTATCGTTCCTCAGGTCGGCCATGGGAAGGGAAGGCGGCAGTTCATAGGCGTAAAGCCTGACCGAGCGGGTGCCAGCATCTTCAAAGAAAAACAGGTGGTGGTTGATGGTGACCGGTTTTCCCGGATAGGTGTAGTAACTTTCCTCAATAATCCAGAACCCCTTTCGCGGGGGGGCTCCCTCGATCTTATCGTCCCCGATGCGGTTTATGTGTACAGCAAAGGGGTGTTCCTGCTGTCCTTGTCGCCGTTCTTCCTCTACCTGCCTCCTATTGTCAAAATCTCCGGTGATGTAGGTTTTGAACCGTTCGATGGCGGGCAAAGGCGCCTGGCTCCTGGTAATGAGCCCACATCCCGCACAGGAAGCCGCTGTAAACGCGGCTATCGCCATTTTCCATATTTTTTTACCCATACAAAAAGATTAAAGACTCGTTGCGAGGGGTCAGCGAGGTGGGGAAAAAAAGGGCCTTTTTGACCCCTCGATGATTCCCCTCGCAACAAGTCTATTAAATACCGTTGAAACCACAAGGGCTTCACCCAAAGAGGGTTGTACTGGCGCAGCCTGCCCTTGTTGTGCTGTCCCACACGCCATTTAGGAACATTCCCCCAGGAAAAGCCCTACTTTTTCAGCCAATCGCCAATGCCGTAGGGGTCTTGCAGGGCCCCGGAGACGTGTTCATGGCGGATCAGCCAGCGGCCCCGCCTGCGCTTGAGTATGAACGTGCCCCGGAATACCTGTTCAAAATCCCTACCGGCAACATGGATCCTGAGCCGGATGATTCCAGCCACCCAGCCCAAGCCCCTATTGCCCTCGCAAAAAGGCCCCTCTTCCCAGTGAATGGATACCAGCCGGATAGGCGAAGCGACGAAATCCGTCCACCCTTTCCGGATCAGGTCATAGCCCAGGGTGGCCAAGCGGGGGCCTTCCAGGATGACGTATGTATCTGGGGAGGGCCAGTAGAAAGACATGATGCGGGGGGCATCCTTGTCTATGATAGCCTGGAAAAAGCCCTGGACCGCTGCCGTGGGCGTCTCTGCAGTATCCATCACATCTCCGCAAGCTGGTCCGCAATCTCATCCAGTGGCACGTTGTGCTCCGGGTGGGCCATAGCCTCCAATTCCTGTTGGACAATGCGCAGCACCCGGGCGATGTACTCGGCGTGCCATTGCTGTCGCTGCCCTGCCGCCCCTTCATCGGGCACATACGCGTCAATCGCTTCCCGGCTCAGCAGCCCTTTGGCTTCGAGCAGGCGCTCTATGGTATCCAGGCGCTCGTGCAGGACGGCCAGCTCGCCCGCAACAGCCATGGTGATATTGAGCACCCGCTCCAGGGCAGGATCCTGGAAGAAATAAGGCCTGCCGCCTTTGGCTTTGGCACCGGCCATTTTGATGTAGTCTATGGGTTCCATGACATGATTTGTTTTTGAGCGGTCCAGACCAAGTTTCCCTACCGGGTTTGGTTGGCCTTTATGTAAAAAAGCGATGCGGACATCGAGGAGTCAGCGGGGGCATGGAAGCCTCTGAGGCGTTAGTGCTTCCAGGCCCCAAACACGTTCCATTTTGGGCTACGGCCATGGTCTTCCGGTTCATCTGGCCTTTTTTCGGCTTGATCCGCCAGGTCATTGACCGCTTTGACGCCGACCTGCATAAAGTCCTCCTTTCGGAACCCTGCCTGGGCCATCAGTTCGCAGGGGTCAATGTCGTGCATTTTGGACCAAAAAGGTTCGTTGTTGTAATAGGCGTCCCAATCGCGGATAAACTGCTCGTACAAGTCCATATCCGGGGTGTACTGGGGCTGCTCGATGTGGAGGGTTAGTCCCCCTGGACGCAAGAGCCGGTGTACTTCCCGCATGATCTTGAAAATCGCCTTGCCGGCGGTTTCGTGCAGGAACATAGTGCTCTGTACCCAGTCGAAGGAGCCGTCGGCAAAAGGCGTGGATTCGCAATTCATCTGGATAAAGCGCACGTTCCGGACCCCCAGGGACTGGGCCCGGGCGTGCCCATAGCGCAGCATGGGGGCACCTGTGTCAATAGCGACCACCTCTGCATCCGGGAAAGCCTGGGCGATAGGCAGCACATTGTGCCCCAAGCCGCAACCGATGTCCAGGATGCGTTTGGGGTGAAAATCGGGGTAGGCCTCGCGGACATAGGCTGCGATGGCCTTTCCACCGCCGTCGTTCAGCCTGCCCAGCATACCGGCAGTGGTCACGAAGAGACCGGCATCGTAATTGGCGGCATTGGACACATCGCCCTCAAAGAGTTCCCCGTGGTAGCTCCCCGGCATAAGGTGGTTGTCCATGATGGTCATATAGGGCGGCAGGGGCATTTCCGGGTGCAGCTCCAGGGATTCGGAACCACGGTTCCAGGCTTCTGCGCGGTCGGCGAGGGCCTGGGCCTGGCGCAGTACGAGGGAGCGGCCCGCCTGCTGCCGCATCTCCATAGCTGCCCGGCGCAGAGCGCTCCACGCCTGATAGTGTGGGTCGGATTTCATAGCTTCCCGCAATTCCTCACGGGTCTCGAAATCCCTACCGTGGGCACGGATAAAGGCCGGGCGGACGCGCAGCGTATAGGCTGGCTTGTTGCCGGGCGACACGACAGCCGACAAATGCTTGTTGAGGCTGGCCAGGAAATTGAAGCGTGCCCGCTCGTCGTGGGTCGTCTCGGGCAGGAGTTCGTGCCTGGCAATTTTTGACCATACGGGTGGAAGGTTTTGCGACATAACACGGCTTTTTTATGGTAAACAATCGAAATCACGGCCAAGGGGGCCCGTTTTTCAAGTAAGTATTAGCCCAAGTACCCCAAACGAACATCTTCCTCGTGCGCCCGGGCGTTGCGTAGCCCGGGGGGGCCATAGCCTCCGCCCCCGGGAAGGGTCAGTTCCAACTCCTCTCCGGGGTAGAGTTTATCCAGCCCTTTGGGTGCGATCTGCCTTTCCGGCAGAAGGCGGATGGTACCGGGTGCGCCATGCATACCGCCCAGCACCCCATGTGCCGTAGTACGGGTTTTCTCCGTCAACAGGGAAATGCCGATGGGTTTTGTACCGATGTTTTTGAACGAGAAAACCTGGCCTAAGCCGCCCCGGTACGTCCCTGCGCCACCGGAACCCGCTGCAAGCCCTTTACGGGTCACCAGTATGGGGGCGCTGTTTTCCAATACCTCGATAGGGACATTGGCTACGTTAGTGGGAAAGCTCAGGGTGTGCTCCCCATCGCGGTCTGGCCGTGCGCCATAGCCGCCGTTGAGGAAGAAATATTCCACATATTCCCTGCCCTTTTCATCGGATCCATTCAACACGACGCACCAGCAAGCGCTGCCACAATCGGCCTGTACCTGGTGCGGTAAAGCCTGCGACAGGGCCCCGAACACGGCAGAGTGCAGGATGTTGCCCGTGATGTTGCGCGCGCCCAGGGGGGATGGCCTCTGTGCATTGAGCAGGCTACCCAGCGGTGCGGTGACGTGGATAGGCCGGAAAGCACCTTCATTGTTGGGTACTTCAGGGCTGAAAACGCACTTGATGGGGTAGGCTGTATAGGCGTAGGTATAGTTCATGACGGCATTGATGGCCAGGGAATGGGCTGGAGAACTACCCTTCCAATCCACGGTGATCTCGTCCCCCTCGATAGTCACCTCTGCAACCAGTAGGACGCCTTCCCCCAGACCATCGCCATCCGCTTCATAGCGATACGAATAGCTGCCGTCCGGTGCCTTGCGGATTGCGTCGCGCATGGCTTTTTCACTAGCTTCTATGATTTGGCTGCCCAGCGTTTGGAGGTCTTTTAGGCCATATTCCCGCATCAGGCGCTGGAGCGAGCGGATGCCCTGATCGTTGGCAGCGATCTGGGCGCGGATGTCCCCCAGGGTTTGCTGTGGGGCGCGGACATTGGCCTCGATGATCCGGAACAAGGTCGCGTTGGGTCGGCCTGCCTCCAGGATTTTGGTGGGCGGCAGCATCAGACCCTCCTCGAAGAGATCGCGTGCACCGGCTCCCCAGAGTGCCCCGCCCATATCCGGGGAGTGGGCGATGGTACCGATAAAACCGATTAGGGCCTTATCGTGGAAAATAGGGGATACAATCCCTATATCCGGCTTATGGCCCGCGCACAACCAGGGGTCATTGGTCAGCACAGCATCCCCCTCGACCCAATCGCCCGGAGGGAAGTAGTCTCGGAGCAACGCTTTGGTGAGCATGGGCAACACCCCGAGAAAGGAAGGGACGCTGATACTGGACTGCGCCAGCGAGCGACCGTCCCGGTCCATCAGTACCACGGCAAAATCATTGCTTTCGCGGGTCACGGTCGAAAAAGCCGTGCGCTGCAGCGTCGTCCCGGCCTCGTCCACCATAGAAACCAGACGGGACCAGAGGATGCTCAGCGCAATCGGGTCGAAAAGGGCTGTGGGGGTCGTATTCGTTTCCATCCGCATCATTCATCGTACAACAAATCTATGATTAGGTTGCCAAACCCATCCACGTGGATATGACTGCCCATACCTATCACTGCAGTGCTCTCCTTTTCCTCTATAATGGCCGGCCCGGGCATCGAAGTGCCGGGCGACAAGCGATACCGATTGAATACCGGTACCCTTTGAAGGCCAACACCCCCCGGAAAGAAAACACCCCGCTCGCCCTTTTTAGCAGGCCCCTCGCCCATCTGAACCGTTTGCCGGGGAACAAAATGGGGCTCCGGGCCGCTCGCCACTATCCTCCAGGTGACCGTCTCCATCGGTAGCCCACTCGAGGTACGCTGGTAGCGCAGGGTATATTCCGCATCAAAACCAGCTTGAATAGCTTCCAGCGAAGAGGGCCCCAAAAGCCCCGGGGGCACCCGGACCGATATCTCATGCCCCTGGCCCGAATACCGCATATCCACCACACGGCGAACCTGTATTTCCGAGGCGTCCAAGCCATTTTGTACAAGAAAGCGAATAGCTTCCTCTTCTTTTTCGGATAAAAGGCGGTTTACCCGCTCCCAGTCCATCTCGTCCAATGGCCGTACATAGCTGAAGAGCGATTCGCTCGCGATGGGGGAGACTAGAAATCCCAGGGCAGAAGCCACCCCAGCCGCAAGCGGGATGATTAAGCGGGGCAGGTGCAACAAGCGGGCCACCTGAAAGGCGTGTACAGGTCCCGCCCCCCCAAATGCGGCCATGACATACTTGCGGGGATCCAGCCCTTTTTCCAGGATATGGACGCGGGCTGCATTCGCCATGTTCTCATTGACGACACGGAAGACCCCCATCGCCGCTTCCTCCACAGAAATACCTAACGGGCTGGCCAATTTTTCCGAAATGGCCGCGACCGCTTTTTCCCGGCTCAAGGCCATGGTGCCCCCTAAGAAATAGGACTCGTCCAGGTAGCCGAGAACGAGATCCGCATCCGTGACGGTAGGCGCATCGCCCCCCAAACCGTAGGAGACGGGTCCCGGACTGGAGGCCGCGCTGTCTGGGCCGACCTGCAAGAGGCCCAAAGCATTGACCCGCGCAATACTGCCCCCACCAGCGCCGATTTCGATCAAATCGATCACAGGGATGCGCACGGGCAGGCCACTTCCTTTCTTAAAGCGGCGTACCCGGGCCGCTTCAAACCGGTGGGTGATCTCCGGTTCGTATTCGTTTATCAGAGATGCCTTGGCGGTGGTTCCCCCCATGTCGAAGGCCAGCAGGTGGGGCTGTTCCATTAGCCGGCCAAAAAACACACTAGCCTTAGCCCCGCCGGCAGGGCCAGACTCCAGCAACTGTACCGGCTTTTGGCGGGCTTCCTCAAGGGTGGTGAGCCGCCCGCTCGAAACCATGACCTGTATCTTTCCGGCGAAGCCCAGTCTGCCCAATGCCCCTTCCAGGGCTTTCAAGTAGCGTCCCGTCAGCGGCATCACATACGCGTTCATCGCGGTGGCACTACAGCGCTCGTATTCCCGGATCTCCGGCATGATTTCGCTGGAGAGACTGAAAAACAGGCCGGGGAACTTATCCCGTATCCATTCGCCTATCTGCTGCTCGTGAGCGGGGTTGACAAATGCGTGCAGTAAGCAAACTGCGATGCTTTCTACCCCATCTTCTGCCAATCGCGACAGCAGGCTCAGTACTTCGTCCGCCTCTATGGGCTGTAGTACGCGCCCTTGCGCATCCATACGCCCGCCTATGCCAAAGCGGAGGTTCCTCGGCACGAGGGGCTTGGGCATATCCAGGAAGATATCATAGATATCGTAGCGCAACTCCCTTCCTATTTCGAGGACGTCTTCAAAGCCCGCTGTGGTGATCAGGGCGGTCTTCGCTCCTTTGCGCTCAATGACCGCGTTCGTCACCAGGGTAGTTCCGTGGACAATGGTGCCTATGGCCGAGGCTGAAAGGGCGTTGGCGTCCAGTATTTCGCGCACCCCCTGGATGATTCCCGCGGTGGGGTCTGGATAGGTGGTCAAGGTTTTGGCGAAAGCCATTTCGCCGGAACGCGGGTCGAGCAACACCAGGTCGGTGAACGTTCCTCCGATATCAATACCGAGTTTCATGGCCATCATTAATGGTATTCCTCCCCGCCGCTGACATTCATGGCCTCGCCGGTGATGTACGCCGACTGGTCGGAGGCCAAAAAAGCCACTGCTTTGGCGATATCTTCTGCGAGCCCGGTACGGCCCAACGGGTTGCGGTCGCGTATGCCCTGGAGGTAGGTTTCGTAATCGAGGCCCAGTTTTTCGCTGAAGAACTGGTTTTGCCATTGACCAAGCCCGGTAGTGATATGATTGGGGCAAACCGCGTTGACCCGGATACCGTAGCGGCCGAGTTCGACCGCGTTGGAGCGGGTAAGGCCCACGAGCCCGTGCTTGGAGGCTGTATAGGCAGCCGCGAAGGGAAAGCCCGACTTCGCGGCCTGGCTGGCGATATTGACGATGCAGCCCCCTGTCCCCTGTGCGATAAAGCGACGGGCTGCGTGTTTGGAACACAGGAAAGCCCCTTTCAGGTTGACATCGAGCACGGCGTCCCAGCTACTTTCCCGGAATTCATCAAAAGGCTCCATCAGATAGCCTACCCCAGCGTTGTTGACCAAGATATCGAG
>JBEGMH010000121.1:0-18693 GCA_041183125.1 Bacteroidota bacterium
GTCACGATTGTCCCCGCCCAGATTTTTGGGGTAGATAAGATGTTGGGCTCCCTCGAAGTGGGCAAGAGCGCAACCTTGTTCGCCGCTACGGGCGATCCGTTCGAGCCCAAAACGCAGGTGCGCCACCTGTTCATTGACGGGTACCTGGTGCCGATAGACAGCCGCCATATCCAGTTGTACGACGAGTTCCTCAAGCGGGGCACCAGCGTACAGAAATAAGTGCTGCCTGTGGTATCTACCTTTGCACCCGCATCTGACCTAACCGGGCAGCCGGAAGTATTCGCGCCGGGCATAGACAAGGGCAGCCCCCTAATCGTGTCCGGCGCGGGCGCTTTCGGAGGCTGGACAGCGCTGTTCCTGCTGCGCGCAGGCTACCGCGTTACCTTGCTCGACCCCTGGGGAGCGGGCAACTCCCGCTCCAGCTCCGGCGACGAAACCCGGGTCATCCGCTCGACGTATGGGGCAAACGAGCTGTACTTCGACCTCAATGTCCGTGCCCTGGAGCTTTGGAAAACCCACCAGGCAGCCTGGGGACGGCAGTTGTTCCACCCCAGCGGCGTCCTGTGGTTCTGCTATGACGAATATGCGGAAATGATAGAGGCAAGTACCCCGTTCGCGAAAAAACACGGACTGGAGTACCTCTATTTTTCCCGCGAGGAAGCGGCCAGGCACTACCCACAGGTCTTCCTGGACGACCTGCACCATGTAGTGCTCGACCCTAATGGAGGCTACCTAAAAGCACGCGAAGGCGCTATGGCCGTCCAGGAAGCGTTCGTGCGCGAAGGCGGCACCTACCTACAGGCTATGGCGCAACCGGGAACGCTGCGCGGCGGAAAACTCGAAGAGGTAGTGCTCCAGGATGGCACCCACTTAGAAGCTGCTGCTTTTGTCTTTGCTTGCGGCTCCTGGTTGGGGCAGCTTTTTCCGGAACTTTTGGGGGAATTTATCACCTGTACCCGGCAGGAGGCTTATTACATCGGGGTGCCAGCGGCATACAGCAAGCTCTTCGACCAGATGCCCGTATGGATTGACCTCGACGGGAGCGATTACTATTACGGTATCCCGGGCAATGCGTCGCGGGGCTTCAAAATCGGCGTGGACCGCAGGGGAGGCCGGTTTGACCCTACCCACGGCGACCGCATCCTGGACCCGGAGGTGCTGGCCCATGCCCGCCAGTTCCTGCAGCATCGCTTCCCCGCCTTGAAAGGGGCTCCCCTGGCCGAAAACCGGGTTTGCCATTACGGCAATTCCCCCGACGGCAACTTCCTGCTCGACCAGCACCCCGAAGCAGCCAACTGCTGGCTGTTGGGCGGGGGCTCCGGCCATGGCTATAAGCACGGGCCGGCGTTAGGGGAAAAAGCCGCCGGTATTATTTCAGGGGCACAGCCGATGGAACCGGCATTTCTGCTGAAAAGAATTCGCCCGGCTTGAAAGTAGGCGAAAAAGAAGTGAGAAAATGTTTTTTTATTCTGTTTTGAACATTTTTTCAGAATAAAACAATTTTTTACACCATTTAAACAATTTTTATTATGAAAAAAAATATAATTCAAACTATTATTTTGTTTTTGGGTGTATCTATGAGCGCCTTATGGGCCCAGCCCAAGGAAGTCAAGCTCCCACCGGAAGCTACGGAGGTATGGGAACCGGAACCCCGGGTGGTAACCCCGGGTACCTCCAACCACCTGCCGCCCTCGGATGCCGTGGTGCTGTTCGACGGCAAAAACCTGGATAGCTGGAAAAGCATGGGCAAGGGCGGACCCGCTGCCTGGAAAGTGGAAAACGGCTATTTCCAGGTGGTGCCCGGCACAGGGGGAATAGAGACAAAGGAGGGCTTCGGCGACGTCCAGTTGCACATCGAATGGAAAGCACCCTCGGTGGTCAAAGGCTCCGGCCAGGGGCGCGGCAACAGCGGCTTGTTTTTCATGGGAAAATACGAAGTACAAATCCTGGACTCCTACCAAAACCGCACCTATTCCAACGGGCAGGCCGCCAGCGTGTACAAACAGCACATCCCCCTGGTCAATGCCATGCGGCCCCCGACGGAATGGAATACGTACGATGTCATCTTTATCGCCCCGCGCTTCAATGCCGACGGAATGGTCGTCGCCCCCGCTTACGTGACGGTGTTCCACAACGGGGTATTGGTGCAGAACCATGTCGAACTGCGCGGAGGATCGGAGTACATCGGCATTCCGACCTATAAAGCCCATGCGGCCGAGCTGCCCATCCAACTCCAGGACCACGGGGATTTGGTGAGCTTCCGCAATATCTGGCTGAGGAAACTTTAAGCCGGTACGTTTTTTCATCATCAAAATCAAATCGCTATGGCATCGAGAAGGACATTTATACGCAATGCCGCCCTGGCTGCTGCCGGGATGGGCATTCCAGGCGCAGTATCGGCTGCCCAGCTGGCAAATTGGGCCAAAAACGCAGGTCCGAACGACCAGCTCAACTTTGGCGTCATCGGCGCCAATGGCATGGGGTGGAGCAACATGAGCACCCACTTGAAAATGCCGCAGGTCAACTGTGTAGCCATCGCCGATATAGACGAGGGTGTGCGCAACCGCCGCGCAGGTGAAGTAGAGAAGCTGAGGGGAAATAAGCCCAAACTCTACAACGACTACCGCAAAATGTTGGAAGACAAAGATATAGATGTTATCATAGTCGGTACGCCCGACCATTGGCACTGCCTGAACCTCATCCATAGCCTCGAAGCGGGCAAGCATGTCTATGTGGAAAAACCGCTGGCCAACTCGATAGAGGAATGCCGGCTCATGGTCGCCGCCCAGGAGCGCTACGGAAAGATGGTGCAGGTCGGGCAGTGGCAGCGCAGCGGCTCCCAGTATGCCGACGCGATAAAATTCGTGCGCTCCGGTCAATTGGGGAACATCCGCCTGGTGAAGTGCTGGGCCTATCAGGGCTGGATGAAACCCGTGCCCATCCTACCCGATGAAGCGCCCCCGGCAGGGGTGGACTATGCTATGTGGCTGGGCCCCGCCCCGACACGGCCGTTCAACAAAAACCGCTTCCACTTCAACTTCCGCTGGTTCTGGAATTATGCCGGTGGCCTCATGACCGACTGGGGCGTGCACGAAATTGACATCGCCCTCTACGCCATGAACGCAACAGCGCCCAAATCCGTCATGGCTTCCGGCGGAAAGCTGGCCTACCCCGACGATGCGTCCGAAACCCCGGATACCTTGCAAACGGTGTATGAGTACGACGGGTTCAACATGTTGTGGGAACACGCTACCGGTATTGACGGCGGCAATTACGGCTATACCGAAGGGATCGCCTTCATCGGTAACAATGCAACCCTGGTCGTCAACCGCGGCGGGTGGGAGATCATTTCGGAAAAACTCGACGGGAAGCCCCGGATCGAGGCGATGGCCCGCGTAAAACCGACCGGGAAATCCGCCCTGGAACAGCATACCGAGAACTTCGTAGCGGCCATCACCTCCAACGATGCTTCCCGGTTGACCTGCGGGATAAAAACCGGCAGCATCGCAGCCATCAACGCGCAAATGGGAAATATTGCGTTTAAAACAGGGGAAAAAGTCTTCTGGGATGCCGCCAAAGGGGAATTTACCAGCCCTAAAGCAAACGCCCTGATCAAAGCCCAATACCACAACGGCTGGAAACTGCCGAAGGTGTAATACCATTTTGTAACCGCTTCCCTAAAAACCAACTCCTATGTCTTTCAAAACCATTTTTCGCCTGTGTGCGCTGCTCGTAGCTATGGGCGGACTGAACAGTTGTGCCTTCATCAAGGATTTGACCACCGACCGCCCCAAGGAAGAGGAGGCGCGTACCTCGACCCAACCGGAGCGGTTTCCCGAGCCGGAGCGCCCTCCTCAACCCGAGCGGTTTCCCGAGCCGGAGCGGTTTCCCGAGCCGGAGCGGTTTCCCGAGCCCGAGCGTTCCCCAGTGCCCGGGTACGACGAGGGGGCTGTTTTGCGCCGGGATATTGCAGACTATGCGAGGCGCTTTGTAGGCACGATCTATGTGTACGCTGGCAGGACCCCGGAAAGCGGGTTTGACTGTTCGGGTTTCACAGGCTATGTGCTCGGCCAGTTCGGGATTATCCTGTCGCCTAGTTCGCGCGACCAGGCGAGGCAGGGCCAGGAAATCCCCATAGACCAAGCCCAGCCCGGGGATTTGGTGTTTTACCGGCGCAGCAGCAGCGAGGCGGTGTTCCACGTGTCGCTGGTAGTGGAAAACCGGGGTGACCAACTTTGGGTGGCACACAGCACTACTTCCCGGGGCGTCCTGGTAGAGGATGTGTTGGCGAGCAAATACTGGAAGCCCTACTTGTTTATGGCCCGGGACGTGATGGGGAGGCGATGAAGGGGCTTCTTAAACTCCAAGAACCTGCTCAGAACCCTCCCAGGGGAGTATGTGCAGATTGCTGCGCGCCTGGGGGGTGTCGCCCCCGTATACGAGGTAGAGTTCCGTCGGGGACTGCGTATTGAGTTCCTGAAAAGCATACAGGTTTTTGTAAAAAGAAGGGGTGATGGTCATCCCTGCTTTGATTTCGACCGCTTTTACAGTGGGGCCTGATTCTATGAGTACGTCTATTTCCCGCATGTTGCTGTCTTGCCAAAAATAAAATGCGGGTTTTTGCCCGCGGTGGAGCACTGCTTTGAGCAATTCAGAGAGTACCATATTCTCGAATAAGGCACCTTTTGCGAAATGCGGGTCTATTTGCTCTGCCGTTTGGATATTCAACAGGGAACATGCGAGGCCGGTATCGTAGAAATAGAGCTTAGGCGACTTGATGATGCGCTTGTTGAAATTTCTGTGGTAAGGAGGGAGCAGGTAAAGGATAAAACTAGCTTCGAGGATGCCTATCCACGATTTTACCGTTTTGGCATCTACGCCCAAGATGTTGCCCAAGGCACTAAAATTGACTACTTGCCCTATTCGTCCGGCACAAGCAGTCAGGAACTGGCGGAACAAGCGCAGGTCATTTATCCGGATCATTTGTCGGACGTCGCGTTCGACATAGGTCTGGATGTAGCCCGGATAAAAATCAGGGGGCTCTATTCCTTTGTCGTAGATGCGTGGATAGCCCCCGGCAAACAAGAATGTGCTGGCAGGTCGGGGCCAGATGCCCGAACGGTGGAGTTCACTCAGCGATAGGGGCAGCAATTGCAGGAGGCCTATCCGCCCAGCGAGCGACTGCGTGATCTCCTCCATGAGCAGGAAATGCTGGGAACCTGTCAGGATGTATTCGCCCACTCGCCCGCGCTGGTCGGTATAGTGTTTCAGGTAGGGGAAAAGTTGGGGTGCGTATTGTACCTCATCGAGGATTACCCCTCCCTGATAGAGTTGCAGAAAGCCATGCGGATCGCTTTGTGCGAATACCTGGTTTTCGGAAAGTTCTAGATTGACATAGCGGTAGTCTGGGCGCAATTGTTGCGCTAAGGTCGTCTTTCCCGATTGCCGGGGCCCAGTGAGGGCCAGCAGCGGATATAGTTCAAGCAGTTGCTGCGCTTTGGAAGCCAATTGCCGCTGAATCATAGTAGGCTATTTTTTATGCAAATTCGGAATTTAATTCCGGATTTGCATAAAAAATCCCTGATCATCCATCTATTTAGTGCAAGCGCAGGCCTTCTCCGCGCATTGCGGCTTTATACCGTCCTTTTCCGAAGGCAGAGCCGTGGAAGGTAAGGGTGGGTTTAAGGCGTTCCCGCTCCTCGGCCGGGAGCTGGACAAAGTCGCTGCAGGCCTGTGAGCAGCACTGGTGGTAGGTTTCGGCACATTGGGGGCACTGGATAAAAAGCAGGTGGCAAGCGTCGTTCGCGCAGTTTTTGTGGGTATCGCAAGGTGTTCCGCACTGGTGGCAATGTGCGACGACCTGCGGCGAAATGCGTTCGCCAAGGCGTTCATCGAAGACGAAATTGACGCCGATAAACTTGTTTTCCAGCCCTTCCTGTTGGCACTGCCGGGCATAGTCAATGATCCCGCCATCCACCATGTGCACGTTTTTGAAGCCGCGGTGCAGGTAGTAGGCACTGGCTTTTTCGCAGCGGATACCCCCGGTACAATACATGATGATATTGCGGTCTTTATCGCTTTCTAACATTTTTTCCACAATGGGCAGTGCTTCTCGGAAGGTTTCCACTTCCGGTCGGATAGCGCCTTCGAAGTAGCCGACTTCGCTTTCGTAGTGGTTGCGCATGTCCACGATGATCGTATCGGGCTGGGCGGAGAGTTCATTGAACTCTCTGGCTTTTAGGGCTTTGCCTCTTCGGGTGACGTCGAAGCTATCGTCGTTGAGCCCATCGGCTACGATTTTGGGGCGCACCTTGATGGTTAGTTTGAAAAAGGATTTGGCCTTGGGGTCCACCGCGATGTTGAGGCGTACGCCATCGAGCCAGGGGATGCTGTAGAGTGCTTCGCGGAAGCCTTCAAAACAGGCCTCCGGGACGGAGATTTGTGCGTTGATCCCTTCTGCAGCCACGTAGATACGCCCGAACACGCGGTGTTCCGCTAATTTCAAATAGAGGAAATTGCGGAATTCGGCGGGATCCTGGAGCTGGTGGTAGCAATAGAAAGATAGGGTCACTCGGGGCTCCGGATCCGCCAGGGATTTTTCCTTGAGCACTTGGTTGTTGACGCGGTTGTGCAAAACTTTCATGGCGCAAAAAATATTGGCTTGTTGCGAGGGAAACCTTAGAGGGTGAAGAAAGGCCTTTTTTCGCCCTCGCCAAGGCCGTCTCAAAAAGACCGGTTTCACCTAAATCGCCAAAAAATATTTTTCATGTAGAAGCGGCGAAATGCTTTTGAAAAAGCCTCTGTTTTACCGGAGGGCAAAGTTAGGGGAAAATCCACAAGGGACAATGACAAATGTTAGTATGGACGCTGTATGAGCAGTTTCCCGCTGTAAAGCGCATTCCCGCCTTGCCAGCGATAGAAGTACATGCCCTGCTGGAGTGCCGGCAGTTCAAAGCTGAGGAAGGCATCTGCCCAGGATTCGACTTCTCGTTGCAGGCATATCTTTCCGGAGAGGTCCCAAAGGGTGAAGCGCCCGATGCCTTCAAAGGGTCCTGTTTCCAGGGTGACGATATCTTGCGCAGGGTTGGGGAAGACGCGCAGGGCTTGCTGTGCTTGTTCCTCTTTGGTCGGGGTAGCGGTTTGCAGGGCCGCTTGTACGGCAGCGAGGACATTGATGCGCCCATAGCCGTAGGTGGCGTTGGGGATGGAGTCCCCGGAAAACCCTCCGCAGCTCTCTGGGCTGGTGATAGGGCGGGCGGTGGTTTTCAGGATGGATTCGATGCGGGCCACCTCTCCCCGCAAGCGCGGGTTGGCCGATAGGATGAGCGCTACAGCTCCGGCGACGTGCGGCCCGGCCATGCTGGTTCCGTTGAGACTGGCAAAGCCGTTGTTGCGGATGGCAGAACGCACGGCGACCCCTGGTGCCACGACATCGGGCTTGGGATAGGTTTTGCTTTTACTTTGGTCCACGACGGGGCCGCGCGAACTGAAGCGGGCGATGGTGTCCAGGGAGTTGCTGGCCCCCACGGCGAACCCTGCGGGGAAGATAGCGGGCGGGTCGGCGATGGACATACACGAGGGCCCGTCATTTCCAGCGGATAGGACGACAAAGACCCCGGCGGCGCGCAGGTTGTTCACGGCGGTTTCCAGCAGCGCGTAGTTGCTCGGGTTACAACCTTCCAGGCTTGGGCAGCCCCAGGAGTTGTTGATCACATCGGGGGCCAACTTGGGGTTGGGGGCGTTGTTGGCCGCATCGGTGGGGGCTAAGAACCACTGAAAACATTCCAGGTACGTAAACGGGCTGCCGTAGCCGCGCTCCATGTTGCGGCAGCCGATCCAGGTTGCGCCCGGGGCTACGCCAATCTGGTTGCCCTGGCCGTCGTCGCCTACCATAGTGCCCATCGTATGGGTGCCGTGGCTGTTGTCGTCGCAAGGTTTGAGCAGTTTGAGCCCGCAGGGGTTGACCGTATCCCTGTTGAGGGGGCTGTAGGAGCGGATGGCATCGTGCCAGTTATAGGCGTGGTTGGCGGTGGTATCGCGCAGCCAGCCGCGGTATTGCTTTCGGATCGTGGGGTGTACCCAGTCGTAGCCGGTGTCTTGTCCGCCGACCACGACCCCTTTGCCGGTATAGCCCATAGCCCACACGGCAGGGGCCTGAATCTTGTTGAGGCCCCATTCAATGCCCATGCGCAGGTCAAGCGTAGGAGGGGTTTCCTCTGCTTCCGGTACCAGCAGGCGGCCGTTTTCGATGATTTGGGCTATTTCAGGCCGCTGGGCGAGCTGTTCGATGAGGGCGGGGTCGGCCTGTGGCAGATAGAGGGCATTGGCAATAAAAAACGAATGGTGCGCTATTCCTCTGCGATGCAGCCATTCGCGGGCACCTGACTGCACTCTTTCCGCCGTAGCACGTAGCTGGCGGAACACGTACATCCCTTTGGCCTCTTTTCCCGGAAGATGGGCGGCTGCTTCGAGCGGTGCTTGTTCGCGGAACACGAGCAGGGCCTCTGCTTTGCCCTCCTGCCGGAGCGCATCCTGAAGCCTTGGATCCACTTTTTGGGCGTAGGCAAAACTGCCCTGGCCCATCAGTCTGGCAATGGGCAGCAGGCAGGCGAACAACAGAAAGATGAATAACGTCGCCCTTGCGGCAGAGGATGTAGAAGCAAACATGAGGCTTACATTAAATGTGGCTTAAAAAGCGAAAAATACAAACAAGGAAGGGTATCGCGCAGGATTTTTTGTTAGACTTGTTGCGAGAGGTCAGCGGAGTGGGAAAAAAGACGTTTTTATCCCCTCGATGATCTGCCTTACAACAAGTCTATTACTTATCGATACGTTTCATCTCGGTATATGCAACCAGAACCTATACTCGCCCACCTATCTGCCGACGCACGCTTGCGCCCACTGTTGGAAACCCTGCCTTTTCCACAGCGGGAAGCGTCTGTACAGGGGATTTTTCACGACCTGCTGCAATCCATCGTATCGCAGCAGTTGTCGGTGAAAGCCGCTGCGACCATCTTTGCGCGTTTTTGTACCCTCTTCCCGGAAGGGCGGCCTGAAAAAGACGTCCTGGTGGCTATGTCCGAGGAACATTTGTGCTCTGTAGGGCTTTCCCGGCAAAAAGCGGCGTATGTACGGAACGTAGCTGCCTTTTTTGCAGAACAGCCCGAATGGGAGCAAGCGGTCCCCCTGCTCAGCGATGCGGATATCCTGCAGCAGCTCACCCGGATAAAAGGGGTAGGTACCTGGACGGTCGAGATGTTGCTCATGTTCTCCCTTAATCGTCCCGATGTGTTTCCGGTAGGCGACCTGGGCATACAGCAGGGCATGAAGCGGCTCTACGGTTTAGACCAGAGCGGAAAAGCACTGCTCCGCGAAATGGAGCACATCGCAGAACCCTGGCGACCTTATCGCTCGTATGCGTGTTATTACCTTTGGAAATGGAAAGATGCCTGATTTAGGCCCACGCGACCGGGTTTCGTAAACCTGCCGGCCTTCCGGCGCGTTCCTGTCTCATCCCGAATATGCTCTAAACGCAACTTTATATGGCTTACTCCCCCGAACAGCAGCACACTCTCTTTGAGCGTTCCAAAGCCTATTTGGCCGGCCAAGGGGCCTCTGTCCCCGCTTTACAGGCGGCTGAATTGCGCGAGTTGATCCGTTTTCACGAATGGAAATACTACATTCAGAACGACCCGCTCATCAGCGATTTTGAGTTTGACCAGCTCTTCCGGCAGTTGGGGCAGCTCGAAAAGGACCACCCCGAACTGATGGACCCGGATTCCCCGACCCAGCGGGTTGCCTCCGATTTGTCGGCGCGGGGCGGTGGGGAAGCGGCCTCAGCGGTAAATGTCCGGCACTTGTCGCCTATGTTGTCTTTGGCCAACTCCTACGAGGCGGAGGACTTGCGCGATTGGGACGAGCAGCTCAAGCGCTTGCTCAACCTGCCGGAGGATGCGGATATAGAGTACTCGGTCGAACCCAAGTTTGACGGGGGCAGCATCGCCCTGGTCTATGAAGGCGATACCCTGGTGCGCGCTGCCACCCGGGGCAATGGCGAATTAGGGGAAGAAATGACGCTCAATGCCCGGGAAATCGGCTCCATCCCCCACCGGGCACCCTTTTCCAAACTGGGCCTGCACCGGGTCGAGCTTCGGGGGGAGGCCATTATCCGGAAGGATGTTTTCAAACGCATAAACGAGGAGCGCGCCGACGAGGGACTGACGCTTTTCGCCAACCCGCGCAACGCAGCCACGGGCAGCCTGCGCATGAAAGACCCCAGGGAGGTAGGACGGCGCGGCCTGGAAGCCTTTATCTATACCCTGGGTTTTGCAGAAGATGCATCGGGCAATAACCGGATGGCCGATTTTGCCACCCACTGGGATAGCCTCGACGCGTTGGCCGAATTGGGCTTCAAGGTGCCGGAACAAGAGCGGAAAGTATGCAAAAATATCGCCGGGGTCATTGCATTTTGCCAGGAATGGCAGGAGCGCCGCGACGAATACGCCTACGAAATCGACGGGATGGTGGCCAAGCTCAACAGCCGCGAACTCCAGGAACGGGCAGGCTTTACCGCGCACCACCCGCGCTGGGCCATCGCGTTTAAGTTTCAGGCCAAACAGGCGACTACCACTCTGCTGAGCGTAGCGTACCAGGTGGGCAAAATCGGCTCCATCACCCCGGTAGCGAAGCTCTCCCCCGTGGCATTAGCCGGCGTGCGGGTCTCCTCCGTCTCCCTGCACAACGAAGACTTTATCCGCGACAAAGACTTGCACATCGGCGATACCGTACTGGTAGAACGCGCCGGCGACGTCATCCCCTACATCGTCAAAGCGCTTCCCGAACTGCGCAAAGGCGAAGAACAACCCATCCGCTTCCCGGAGTTTTGCCCTGTGAACGACAGCGCCGAGCCGGTGCGCCTGGTGCGGGAAGAAGGGGAAGCCGCATGGCGCTGCCCGCACTGCGTCTGTGGCGCACAGGACCTGCAGCGCCTTATCTTCCACGTTTCCAAAGATGCCATGGATATCGAAGGATTGGGCAAGGCAAACGTGGAGCGCTTCTACGACCTGGGATGGTTGAGGGGCCTACCTGACGTCTATCGCCTGGACTACGAACATATCGCCCACCTGGAGGGTTTTGGAGAAAAATCAGCGGCGAACCTCCGCGCAGCGGTGGAAGCGGCGAAAAAGAAGCCCCTGTACCGGCTGCTGCACAGCCTGAGCATTCACCACCTGGGCAAAAAGGTGTCCAGGCTGCTCGCAGCCAAAGTAGGCCATGTGCTGGAATTGGCCGACTGGAAAATGGAGGACTTTCTGGACATTCGCGACGTAGGGCCTGTGGTAGCGGAAAACGTCATGCGCTTTTTCCAAAACCCGCGCAACGTGAAGATGTTAGAAGAAATGGAAGTCCTCGGTGTCAACCTCCGGCAAACACCGGACGACCTCCCGCTGTCGGCTTCCCCCGATGCCCCCTTGGCCGGGCAGACCATCCTGTTCACGGGTACGCTGGCGACCATGGGCCGTAAAGAAGCCCAGCTCAAAGCAGAAGCCGCCGGGGCCAAAGTACTCAGCGCCGTGAGCGCCAACCTGAACATCCTCGTCGTCGGCGAAGATGCCGGCTCCAAGTTGAAAAAAGCCCGGGAACTCGGTACCGTCCGCATCCTGACCGAGACAGAATTTGCAGAGATGATTGAACGTCCATAATCGTATGCTATGATGCACCGTATCTTCAAGTGGCTGTTGTTCCGCGTATGGGGCTGGAAAATCGCGGGTCAGTTGCCGCCCCTGCGCAAGTATATCCTCGCAGTGGCGCCCCACACCTCCTGGAAAGATTTCCCCCTGGCGATCATACTCCGTTCGGCCTTGAAACTGAAAGCGGGGTATATCGGAAAAGACTCCCTGTTCAAAGGCCCTTTCGGTTGGTTTTTCCGGATAACGGGTGGCTTCCCCGTAAACCGCTTCGAACGCAACAACTTCGTAGACTCGGTCGTGGCGATGATCCGCTCCAGGGAAGACTGCATCATCGGGATTTCCCCGGAGGGCACGCGCAAGCGCGTAGACCAGTTCCGCACGGGTTTCTACTACATGGCGCTCGGGGCCCAAGTACCCATTGTGCTGACCAAACTCGATGTCGCCAACCGGGTGATAGGGTTTAGCGAGCCCTTTTACCCAAGCGGGGACTTCGAAAAAGACATGGCGTTTATCACGGCCTATTTTCGCGGGGTGAAAGGCTTCGTACCGGAAAAAGGGGTGTTTTTTTGATAACCCCGGTTATACAGTCTGAAGGAACTGCATCTCGTAGAGTTGCCGATAGTGCCCGTTTTCTATTTTCAGCAATTGTTCCTCCGTACCGAACTCCTGAAGGCGGCCCTTCTCGAGTACGAGGATACAGTCGGCGTGGCGGATGGTAGAGAGGCGGTGCGCGATGATGATGGAGCTGCGCCGGGCAATCAACGTTTCAATGGCGAACTGGATGACTTCCTCTGTCTCAGGGTCAATGGAGGAAGTCGCTTCGTCCAGGATTAAAATGTCGGGGTCGAAGACGAGGGCGCGCACAAAGGAAATCAACTGGCGCTGGCCCATGGACAAGGTAGCCCCGCGCTCCATGACCTGGTAATCGTACCCGCCGGGCAGGCGCTCGATAAAATCGTGGGCACCGATCATCTTTGCGGCAGCGATCACCTGTTCCCGGCTGAGGGAGCTGTCGCGCAGGGTAATATTCTCCAGTACGCTCCCCGAAAAGAGAAAAACGTCCTGCAGTACCAACGCTATCCGACGTCGGTACGCGGAAAGTTCGTATTCGTGAATCTCCCGGCCATCTACGAGGATACTGCCTTTTTGGTACTCGTAGAATCGGGTCAGCAGCCCGATGGTCGTGCTTTTTCCCGAGCCGGTAGCACCGACGATCGCGAGCGTTTTTCCTGCGGGAAGTTCGAAGCTGAGGTCCTGCAGGACCATATCGGCGTCGTTATAGGCGAAGGAGACGTTTTCAAAGGAGATATCCCCACGGAGGCGAGCGGGAGCCAGATGCCCCGAATTTTCGATGTACTCCTCTTTGTCGAGTAGGGCATACACCCGGTCGGCAGCCACTAGGCCCATCTGCAGTGTGTTGAACTTATCTGCAATCGTGCGGATGGGGTTGAAGAGCATATTGAGATAAATCGGGAAGGCGACCAGGGCACCCAGGGTCACTTCTTCATGCAATACACCCCTGGCCCCCCACCAGACCATCAAGCCCAGGGAAGCGGCAGAGATGATTTCCACCACGGGGTAAAACACGGCGTAGTGCAGTACCGAATCGAGGTTGGCCTGCGTGTATTCGCGGTTGATGGTCCGGAATTTTTGGGCTTCCTGTTCTTCTGCATGGAAGATCTGCACGATGCGCATACCGGAGATGTGTTCTTGTAAAAAGGAGTTCATCCGCCCCACCTGCGTACGCACTTTCTGGAAGGCTTCTTTTACTTTTTCCTTGAAAATATAACTGGCCAACACGATGAAGGGCAGGGTCACCAAACAGATGAGCGTGAGTTTCCAACTGGTGGCGAACATGATGCCCAGCACGACCAGAAAGGTCAACATATCGGCCACGATAGTGATGATACCTTGGGAAAACACCGTATTGATGGTCTCCATGTCGTTTATGGTGCGCGTAGTGGAGTTGCCGATGGGGGTGCGGTCGAAATAGGAAAGGCGCAGCGAAACGATATGCCGGAAAATCTGGTCCCGCAGGTCGCGCACGACCGCCTGCCCTAACCAGTTGGTAAGGTAGATGAAGGCGTATTGCAAGCCGGCGTGCAGCAGGAGCACCAGGGTGAACAGGAGTGCCAGACGGGTCAGCCCGGGCAGGTCGTAGCGGTAGATGTGCTCATCCACCATGACTTGTATGAGGTAGGGGCGTAGGGTGGCCAGGGGTGCCAGCACGATGGCGAGGATACCGGATATCCAGAACGTGGTGCGGTATGGCCGGGCTTGTGCCATAACCCTCCTGAGCAGGTGCAGGTCTAAACGGTTCGCTTTTGCAGTGGACAAGGTATGTATGCGTTTTAGATGGCAAAAATACAATTTGTTGCGGTGACTCCCCCTACAACAAGTCTAACAAGTCTTACAAAAACAGCGGCTTGACCGGATAGTTGTACGACCTGTCGCATTCTTAGATCAACCCTTCGTCGGCGAAGCTGTAGTAGCTTTTTTCGGTGATGATGAGGTGGTCGAGTACGCCGATGTCCAGGGCTTCGCCAGCGCTGCGGAGCTTGCGGGTGAGTTCGATATCTGCCTTGCTGGGGGTTAGGTTGCCGGAAGGGTGGTTATGGCTGAGGATGATGGCACTGGCAAAGTGCTCCAGGGCTTTTCGGAACACCAGCTTGGGGTCCACAACGGTACCGGAGATACCGCCCGTACTGATGCGCTCCCTGCCCATGACCAGGTTGGCCCGGTTGAGCAGGAGGATCCAGAACTCTTCGTGGGGCAGATCGGCCATGAGGTCCTGCAGGTTCAGGTAGGCGTCCCGGCTGGAGCGTATCTGTGGTTTTTCCTGTACCGTGCTGTTTTGGCGGCGGCGCCCTAATTCCAGGGCGGCGGAGATGAGGGTAGCTTTGGTGACGCCTATGCCTTTGAAGCGCATGAGTTCCTGCAGGCTGCACTTGCCCAATTGGTTGAGGTCGTTGTTGACAGAGTGCAGGATGCGTTGTGCCAGGGACACGACGTTCTCGTCCCGGGAACCGGAGCCGAGCACGATAGCCAATAGCTCGGCATCGGTCAGTTCTTTTTTTCCACGTGCGCGAAATTTTTCGCGGGGGCGGTCTTCTTTGGCCAGGTTCTTGACGCTTAGCTTTTGATTGGGGTATGTTTCCATTCTTTTATTTTTTCGGCGAAAGGGGCGAAATACTTTTGAGACAACCTCTGATAAAGGTATGTTTGTTCTTTCGTAGTAAAAAATGCTGTGCGCAAAACACCCCCTGCATGTCCGGTTTCAAATTTGAACAAAAAGAGCATTTAAAGAGCCATAAAATGATTGGAGAACTCTTTAAATCCGGGGATTCTTTCGGGATGTACCCCCTTCGGGCGGTATGGAAAACAGCGGAACAAAAAGAGGGGAATTGTCCTTTAAAAATTAGTATCAGCGTACCCAAGAAGCGTTTTCGCCGTGCGGTAGCGCGCAATCGCCTGCGCCGGCAGGTGCGGGAGGCTTTCCGCCTGAGCCGGGCTGCTTTTGTGCAGAATGCCCCTGCCGACCACCCGCCGGTCGCGCTCATGATTTTATACACGGGGGTGGAAGCCCTGCCATACGCTGTGATACAGGAAGCGATGGCCCGGTTATTAAAGCGGTTAGCTAAAGAAATTCGCAAAGAAAAACCATAATACTATGCGTACCCGGTGTCTTTTTTTCCTGGCCGCTCTTGCGGTTTGCTCGTCCATACCACTACAAGGCCAGAAAGTACTCCAACTGGAGCGTGCCGGTAGTGCCAAGACCCAAAAAATAGGGGTAGGGGCGGTACTCACCTTTCGCCTGCACGGGGATCCGGCCTGGTACACAGGCGAGATTGTCAACCTGATTCCAGAAGACAGCATCATCGTGTTCCACAACCGCTTCGTGAAATCGAGCCAGATCGCTGCGTTCCGCTACGAGTTGGGCTGGGCGCGCGGGGTGGGCCGGCAACTGTTCTGGTTCGGGCTGGGCTGGTCGGGCTTTGCGCTGGTCGGTACCGCTACAGACGGTATCCCTGAATCGCACTACCGCTGGTCAGATGCCGCGGTGACGGGGTCTGCCGTCGCGTTTTCCTGGCTGTTGCCCCGTGTCTTTGCACACAAAACCACCCGCTTCGGACGGAACCGAAGGATTCGCCTGCTCGATTTAAGCCCGGAATAAGAGGCAGGGTCTTCAAAAGCCCTTTTCGCCTGGTATCACCAAAAAATATTTTGAACGAGCGCTTGTTTTTTTGATTTTGCACGGCAAAATCAAAAAAACAAGCGCTCGTTCATTATTTTATTCTTCAGGCTGGGGCGGTGAAATACTTTTTACGCAACCCCATCTTCTTTTACTTCTTTTTCTCGTCCAGTATTTTTTTGAAATACCGCCAACTGGTCATATTCGGGCTGGTGAACACCTTGGGTGCTGTAGCGTATTCCGGGTGATGGCCCAGGACGTATGTTTTGAGTTTTTCGGGTAATTTGTCAAAAGCCCCGCCCATGATTTTGTATCCCCGGCATTGATAGACCAGGTATCCGGGGCGGTCGGCCATGCGCATCCAGGGCAGGAAATCGCTCAGGCGGGTCCAGCCGACCTCGTTATAGACCGACTTTTTCTTTGGGTCATCGAGATCCGCTTTGTTCATAAAGAACTGGAACAATTCTGCGGCCTGGTATTGGTCCGACCGGCTGTTTTCGGGATATTGCGCTTTGGGCAGGGGTGAGGGGTAGAGGAGGAAAATATCGGAAAACATGGCTACCCTTCCGTTGCCCTGGTCCATAAACGGGATACCCCAATCGCCTCTTGGGGATTTGAGCAGGAAGCTTTGGTTCACGGGGTCGTTCCATACGTGGATCACCTCGACGGAGTCCTTGATAAATGGGTTGTACCATTTTTGCAGGTACTCTCCCGTTTTCAGGTCGCGGTAGAGGGCCACTTCCCGGGTGAGCATTTCGTAGCCGCCTTCCACGGGTCTTGTTTTGGCGATGTTATAGGCTTCCATTTCGAACAGGGGTAGGCTTCGTTCACCAGGTATAAAGCTGTATATCAATCCTTTCCAATAATAAACGACCTCTTCGCTGGAATCCAGCGAGCCTCTCATTTTGATATAGGCCGTCATATTATCGGCGGGGTTTGCCAGGTCCAGTGGTTTTTGGGCGATGCCTGGGGTGCTGGCGCAAAGGGGCAGCAGCAGCGAGAGCAAAAAGCATTTTTTCATAGTGGTATTTTTTGGTATAGATGAACAGTTTGCAACAAGTCTATTCATTGGGGAATTTGAACTCTAGTTTGGTGACGGGTTGGTGCCGGGTGGTTTTTTTCTCTATGATTTGCCAGCGGCATCCGGTGGTATCAGAAAACACGAAGCAGCGTTCGCCGAACTCGTTGTTTTGGATAGGGCCTACGCTCAGGCGTTTGTCTTTGTTGGCCAATGAGAAGACCAGATCGAGTTTAGGGGTATAGAACGAGTGCAGCGTGATGCCCAGTTCTCCCGGGCGCTGGTGGGCGGAGCGGTCGGGCTTATCGCCCCTTGGCAGGAAGAACTTCAGTTTGCCGCAGATATTGTTGGGGGACACAAAGCCCCAGTAGTGGTGGCTATACCCTGGTTCCATCATAAAGACCCGTTTCGGTCCGCGGAGCCAGTCCCCGTCTATTTCGGGTTTTTTTTCGGGTTGCAGTCCGAGCACTTCGTACAGGTAGCTCAGCTCTTCGATGCGGTCTGCGCGTATGAAAAAATCGTGGTGGGTAAACTCGCTGGTTTTGAGGGGTGCGCTTTCGTTGATATAGCCATAGCCTGGTATCTCATAGCCATAGCGTTGGAAGAACACGTGGTTGAAATATTCCCCGTACACGGCGTTTTCGCGCACTAATATGGGGCGTTTGAAAAAATCGTTCTTGCCGGGCTGGTTGAGGCCGAAGAGGTCGTCGGCGATGGGCTCGGTGGGGAGCCAGGGCTGCCCGCCGTCGCGCGCTGCGGAGTAGATATCGTAGATGCGCATGATATCTTTGGTTTTCATGACGGCCATCCGGGAGCCTATGGTTTCCGGGGGGCTGTATCCCACACCGGGGCCCAGGGGTTTGTCCCATATCCAGAGGCGCAACAGGCCGTGGCTATCTATGTTCCCATTTTGCAAGCGGTACGCTTTAAGCCGGGAGGGGACGCCGTAGAGTTTTAGGGCTTCGGCTTCTGAGAGCTCGGCACTGTCCACGATGGTATATCCATATTCGCCGAAATAGCGGGTGGCATACGCGACGTCGGAAGCTGCGAAGAAGACCTCATAGAGCCCCGATATGCCTGTTTCGGGGAGGGGCACGCTCATCTGGGCGCTTAGGGGGGCTGAGAGCAGCAGCAGGAGGAGGATATGCAGGTTTTTTTTCATAGGTTTTAAAAGTTAAAACGCGTTGGAAGAGCGGAGGCGTGGGTTACGGTCTTTTCAAGTACCGGCCTTGCGCGCTTCCTATCACCTGGCCGTTTTCGTAAATCAGGTTTCCGCGGAGGAAAGTCGCCTTGACTTTTCCGGTAAGGGTCATTCCTTCGAAGGGGGTGTAGCCTTGTGCGGATTCCGACTCGGCGGCGCGCACGGTGAAGGACTCGCGGGGGTCGAGGAGTACGAGGTCGGCATCATAGCCGACAGCGATATCCCCTTTTGTGCGGAGCCCGTAGCGCTTTGCCGGGTTGTAGGATAGGAGTTCGGCCATGTGGGGATAGGACATACCGCGCTTGCTGCCTTCGGAAAACAGCCCTGACAGGAGGTATTCGGTACCGCCGAAACCGGATTTGGCGAGAAAGATATTATCGGGGTTCTTGTTGTCGAGTTTGAATTCTTCGGAGCAGCAGGCGTGGTCGCTGCACACCCAGTCGAGTTGGCGGTTGAGGAGGCACTGCCAGAGGTATTCCACGTCCTCGCGCTCTCGGATGGGAGGGTTGACTTTGGCATGGCCTGCGCAGGGGGCGTCCACGTCGAGGAGCAAGTGTCCGATGGTGACTTCCCGGCGGAAGTTGATATGGGGGAA
>JBEGMH010000122.1:0-6434 GCA_041183125.1 Bacteroidota bacterium
AGGCATCCCCGTACTAAAACTGCCTGATGGACAAAAATTGTCCTAAACTTGAAGTCGGCTCTTTTTGACCTCCCGACGATTTCTCTTGGTACCGGTCTATTTCCCAAACCCCTTCATAAAGCGCGACGCTTGCTGAGGTTTATTGTCGCCCCAGGGCATGCGCCTATCGGGTACACATGGCGCGTTTGGCTCGTAATCCGTTGGAGTAGCCCAGTAGGGTAGGGGCGCAACCACCGGAAAAGTCCACTTTTTTTTGTATTTTTGTGTCAAAATCCGGTGACATGAAATTTGTGGATGTAAAAAACGATATCGCGTTCCGCAAGATTTTTGGTAACGAGAAGAAAAAAGTCATTTTGATTTCGTTTCTCAATGCTGTCCTGGGCCTGGAGGGTCGGGACCGTGTCAAAGAAGTGACGTTGCTCAATCCTTTTCAACTTCCACGCATAGCAGGGGAAAAGTCATCTATCATCGATGTAAAAGCCACGGATGAGAAAGGTTTGACATTCATCGTAGAAATGCAGGTAGCCGAGCCGGCAGGTTTCGATAAACGGGTACTATACTATACTTCCAAAGACTACGCAGGGCAAATCAATATTGGTGAGGAGTACCCAAAACTTCGCCCTGTTTACTTTATTGGTGTACTAGATTTCAAATACTTTTCCGGCAAGAACTACCTTTCTTCACATCTGATCGTGGACGAAGAATCAGGGGAGTGCGTTTTTAAGGACCTGAAATTCAGGTTTATTGAACTTCCAAAATTCAATAAAAAAGTACATGAACTAAAAAACATCATAGATAAATGGACTTTTTTCATCAAAAATGCAGATGAATTAGAAGTCATGCCCGGTAATGTGGATGATGAAGGCTTGAAGGAAGCATACGAAGAAGCTGCCCAACACAACTGGACGAGAGAGGAATATGATGCTTACATATATGCAGGGATCAGGGAACAAGACGAAAAAGGCAGAATTGAATTGGCTGAAAAAAGGCGAATAGAAAGGGTGGTGAAACAACTTCACCAAAATAATATCCCCCTCAGCATTATTGCGGTTTCCGTTGAATTATCCGAAAACGAAGTAGCTGAAATCATTGAAAATCAACAAGCTGAGTAGCCCTAATCCCCGGCTCTTCCCAATTTCACCGCTTTTCCGGTTTTAGCGCTCCGGATGGCGGCATCTAAAATCTCCATGACCAGCATGTTGTTTTCGAGGGAGGACAAATCGTAAGGCGGGACTTGGATCTCATGGTTGAGGACGGCTGCAAAGTAGGCGAACGGGTCGTCGTAGGGCGCTGCTCGCTCGGGAAGGGTCATGGATTCTTCTGTAAATCCATCATAGCCCTCTGCATTCCGGACTCTTAGTTTGTGGCGGTTATCGGCAAAAACGGCGCCTTTTTTTCCGTAAACTTCCATGTCCTTTCTGCCGATTGGCCAATTCCAGGAAGCGTGGATGATCCCGACGGCGCCCTCGTAGGTGAGGATGATATTGGCCTCATCATCTACATTTGGGTTGTTCTCCGGCTGTAGTTGCTGGAGTACGGCCATGACTTTCAGCGGTTTTTTTCCTTCCATGAACCAGGTCAGCAAGTTGGCGCCATAACAACCGAAATCCATGACCGCCCCGCCGCCATTGAGGGTGGGGTCTGTCAACCAACGCAAGAACTCCGGCTCGACCCCTATGTTTTTGGGTCCTTTATGCCCGTCTCTTACGATAATCTTATGGATGCCACCAATAGCGGCTTGCTCTTTTGCCAGGGCGTACGCTTTGTGGTTGGTCGGGTACCAGGTCGTTTCATAATTGGTCAACAGCTGGATTTGGTGCTTACGGGCGAGGGCTTCCATTTTTTTAGCATGCGAAAGGCTGGCGGCTAGCGGTTTTTCTACCATGACGTGAATTCCCCTCGGGGCACATTCCTCCACTATTTTCAAATGGTCGTAGATATTGCCAAATGCCGCCACGGCCTGTGGGTGTTTTTTCTCAATCATCTGTTCGATGCTGGGAAAAACCAGCTCCGCGTCAAAGCGGTATTGCCGGGCGTATTTGGCTACGACCTGCGCGTCGGGCTCTACGATGCCAACGATATTGAAATCCCCGCGACCGACGCTCTGGAACACCCAGTGGGCGTGTCCGTGCGACAATCCAACGATGCCCAACTCGAGGGGCTTTTTCTGGCCATACAGCACGACGACTCCCGATAAAAGGGCAGATAACAAGAGGACGGTGGTTTTCAAGGTGCTTCGTTTTTTATGGGTAAATGAATCTCGGGGTCTTGTGGTGGGGAGGTAGCTATATTCCCGCATGCCGACACTAGGTACAATGTACGAAAGAATTGTACAAACCCCAAAAAGGGGCAGGATTATCCGGCAGAGTGGTTTTTAAAATCTTTACTTAACATAATATAAATTATGAGAAAATTATTTCTAAATCTGCTTCGCCATAGGCACCGCTAATTCCACAGATTGATGTACTTTTATTTGCAAAAAGCACACCCATGCGCCTCTGCCTCGTCTTTGCCTTGCTCGTATCGCTCAGCGCTTGTCAACAAGAAAATATCAGTGCCCCGTCACTCAGCGCCCGGCTACAGCCCAAAACCGGATTGTTTGTCCATCTCGGCGACGTGCCGGTCGTCCGCCAGAGCAACCTGCGTTTTACAACGACCAATGGCCAGCGCGCTTTCTACGATTTTAGCTGGGTCTATCAGCCTATCCTACCAGGCTCCACCGATGCGAATACCTCCTTGGCTTTAGGAGGTACGAAAAGTTTCGTAAACGGGGTTTTCAATTGTAGGCAAGTGGAAAATAATTTCGACTTGAAAATCAGTGGTTTATGGGAAAGAGCTGACTCTGCGCAACTCGATGTACAAGTGGCTAAGATATGGCTACCTGCTTTTGCCAACGGAAAAATCCAGATATTAGGCAAAAACCCGGCAGCGATCTCCCTCGACGAAACGGGGTTTCCGGATACCGATGCTTCCTATACCGCCCTGGATTCCCTGGTGCTTGAAGGAGCGCTGGGCAGCTTACTGCTCGTGTTTCCCAACCAGGATGGGATCGTCCGCTTTTCGTCTCCCCGTCCGGTCGGGGAAGCTGCGAAATGGGAAAGCGCCCCTCCCTACCTTTTGGTCCACCTGGCACCCCAGCGCATCGCTCCCGGACAGCGGTTCTCCCTCGGCGTTTCGGGAAGCTATGCACCAGTCGGCGCGCCGCAGAACACCGACGCCCAAGTGTGGAAGCCCTCGATCGAGAAAAATCCTGCGGTCGTTCGGGTGGAAAGCACACGCCTTCCCCTGGTTCCCAAACCCAGGTTTGCCGCATTAGACGAAAAAACGGAAATCCCGCTGGTCCCGGACGCCAAAAAGCCACTCTCCCCCTTCGATAGCCTCCTGGCAGATGCGGTAGCGCGGCTTTGGGAATACCCCCGCGTCGGATATTCCAACCTGGCCTATTCTGTAGATGAGCAGTTGCCAAAGGAAGGTTTTTCTATTCAAATAACAGATAATCAGATTAATATACAATGGTCTGACGATGCCGGGATGCGGCATGCCGCAAACGCACTCGCTTTTCTGACCCGTCCTTTAAATGAAAAACTCCTGCTGCCGACGGGTACTATCCGGGACTATCCCAGCACGGGATGGCGCGGAATCCACCATTTTACAGGCCCTAACGCCCTGGCTTTCCACCGGCGTATGTACGAGCGCATCCTGCTCCCGCTGCGCATGAACAAAGTAGTGCTTCAATGCGAACAAACCGACTGGAAGTCCCAACCTGGTATCCGCAACCCTATCACGGCCAACGCAGCAGACTTGGCGGAAGAAGCGCGGTTTTTAAAGCAAAACCAGGTAGAATTGATCCCCCTCATCCAGAGTTTTGGCCACATGGAGTGGTTTTTCGTCAATAACCAAAACCTGGACCTGGCCACCAACCCGGAAATCCCCTATACGCTGGATGTACAGAAAGCGAAAGCCCAGAAAGCCATAGAGGCTATCTGGGACGAGGCCGTCGCGCTGACGGGCGCCAAGACGCTCCACTTTGGCCTCGACGAGGTGGATATGATCGGCTGGCCGTCGCGCGACCCGGAGCTGATCAGTACTCTGTGGGAAAAACAACTCCCCTTCCTGGCGGGGATTGCCCAAAAACACGGGGCTACCCCTATGCTTTGGGGCGATATGCTGCTTGGACCCGGGGAATCGATTGATTTCAGCAACGCCGAAACCCGGGAACACGCCAGGCGTCGCCGGGCAGTCGTCCCGAAAGGGGCCTACATAGCCGATTGGCACTATTCCGCAGAGCCGGAACCGCTGCGCTATGCGCCCAGTCTCGATGTGTTCCAGCGAGAAGGGTTCCGCCCGGTGGCGTCCACCTGGTTTTTCCCGAACAATATCCGCGGGTTTACCCTTGCAGCAGCGCAACGAGGGATGGGTACCCTCCAGACCACCTGGGCCGATTACGAGAGCTGTGAAGCGAATATGCTCAAGTACATCCCCCAGTTTGGCGCCTACATCTCATCCCTGGACTATGCCTGGTCGGCACGCCCGGAGATGCCGCAGGACCTACCCTACGATCCTATCGCACTCTGGACTTCCTTGTACTACCGCCACCCGAAGCCGGTGAAAGACCAGAGAGGACTCTTATTTGGTAACAAAGACGAGCAGCTAACGGAAACCGGGCCGTACCGCTTCCGGGAAATAGAGGCCCGTCCCCTACCCTCTCCTTGTGCCGCGCTCACCCTCCAGACGGCTGCCCAAAAGGCAAAAGGCGTAGCGTTGTTGTTGAGCACCTCGTGCTTCGCAGAGGAAAACGAGCTCTTGGCCACGCTGCGGATAGAGTTTGAGGACGGTGCATCCGAGGTGCGGGAAATCCGCTATGGCCTGCAGGTGCGCTCGCCCTTCGATAAGCGCCCAGTGTACGCAGGCGCGCGGACTGGCGACCTCTCAAAAAGTGGATGCTATATACCTTTCCAAACCCGAAAAAAACTTCGGCGCATGGTGCTGACCGCAGCTAATTCTTATGGAAAAGTATCTTTCCATGGCGTTTCTGTGGTATTGGATTGATTTTCTTGTTATCATTGCACGGCAACCAACACTCGAAGCATGAACCGGAAATCTTTTTTAAAAGGCGTAGCGCTGGGCACGATTTCACTGCCGGTGGCCTTGCGCTTGTTAGCGGGAAAAAATTTTGCGCAGTCTGCCTCCCATACCCCACAGACGGTCAGCGGTAAGCGCTATGAATGGAAACTGGTGACGACCTGGCCGCCCAATTTCCCCATTTTTGGCGATGCGTGCAACGCGTTTTCCCGGATGGTGGAAGAGATGTCTGGCGGCAGGATGACCATTCGGGTGTTTGGTGGTGGGGAGTTGGTGCCCGCGCTCGAAGTATTCGATGGTGTGCGCAGCGGGGCAGCGGAAATTGGCCACGGAGCAGCGTACTACTGGGCGGGAAAATCCGCAGCGGCGCCATTTTTTTCTACGGTGCCGTTTGGGATGAACGCACAGCAATCCACGGCTTGGATCCTTAGTGGTGGAGGCTTGCAGCTCTGGGAGAGCTTGTACGAAAAATTTAATCTCGTCCCCATGCTCGGTGGAAATACGGGTGTGCAGATGGGCGGTTGGTTCAACCGGGAAATCAATACGATAGCGGATCTAAAAGGCTTGAAGATGCGCATCCCCGGCCTCGGGGGGCAAGTGTTGGCCAAAGCCGGCGGTTCCCCTGTGCTGATGGCCGGTGGAGAGCTCTATACGAGCCTCGAGCGCGGGGTGATTGACGCAGCGGAGTGGGTGGGCCCCTACCACGATATGCTGCTAGGCTTCCAGGAAATCGCCCAATATTACTACACGCCGGGCTGGCAGGAGCCGGGTACCGCTTTTGAGTTTATCTTCAACAAGGAGCGCTTCGACGCCCTGCCCAAAGACCTCCAGGCTATCCTGCGCACTGCCGCTGCCGCTACGCATGTTTGGTGCTTCTCTGAAATGGAAACGCGCAACAGCGAAGCTATGGCCACCCTACTCGAAAAAAAGATAGACATACGTCCCTTTCCGGAAGAAGTCATCGCCCAGCTCCGCACCTACACCGAGGAAGTCCTCTCCGAGATGGTCGCCAGCGATCCGTTCACCCAAAAAGTATATGCATCGTACAACGCGTTCCAGAAAAAGTCCGCCGCCTACGCCGGGATTACGGAAAAAGTGTTCTACAACGCGCTATCTGCCCCTATTTAGAGCCCCATTCCCTCTGCGTCTTTGCGTCTTTGCGAGCGATTATTTACCTCCCCACGCACCCAGGGCACCCGTCTTTGCGTCTTTGCGAGCGATTATTTACCCCCTCCACGCGCCCAGGGCACCCGACTTTGCGCCTTTGCGTCTTTGCGAGCGATTATTTACCTCCCCACGCACCCAGGGCACCCGTCTTTGCGTCTTTGCGAGCGATTATTTACCCCCTCCAC
>JBEGMH010000123.1:0-7910 GCA_041183125.1 Bacteroidota bacterium
GCTGCGTTGGCGGTCTTGTGGAGTACAAAGCCTCCGTTGATGTCGGGGGAACGGGTGGCGGCCTGGTCAGCCCCGAAGTCGAGCCCTTTCCCGTCCACTTCGGAATCGAAAGACAGGAAGGTGTTGCCGCTCTTGTCCTGGATCACGATCAGGTCCGCGGTATTGGTGAGGTTCATGTCGCCGGTCGTCGCTACCCCGACCTGTGCCCTGCCGAAGTCACCGCTCGGCTTTCCGCCTCCAAACAACACATATACGCCCCCTGCGGGGATAATGGTAGGGGTTGGAAAGACGTGCCGGGGCGTTTTGGTCGCGAGGTTGGTGCGGTCGTAGAGTGCGAAACCGCTGATGTCCACTGCTTTTTCAGAATCGTTGATAAACTCTATGAATTCATCTTCGGAAGGGCTGCGGGTACCATCGCGGTTGGCGTCGCCTGCGGCTAAGTTCGGCGGGTCGAAGAGCACTTCGTTGATGATGAAGCCCTGGTTGGGCACGCCGTCGCCGTTACTGTCCAAATCGTCGTCTGCGATGGTGATTTGCAGCCGCTGGGGGGTGAGCTCTATGGCGTTTTCCAGCTTGGCGATGCGGAGCGCGATGGTTTCATCTCCTTCGAGCCGCCGGTCTTGTGCGGCGGTGATCTTGAGCGTTCCGGTTTTTTGTCCGGCGGGGATAGTGATAGTGGCGGGGGCGACGGTGTAATCCTCGCCATTGCCGGCTGCTGTGCCTTCAAAGACAAACTGCACGTTGACGGATTCGGTCACTGCGTCGTTTAAGGTGGCGGTGACGGTGGCGACCCCTGCATTTTCTGAGATGCGCTGCACATCCGAGCTGAGCACTACGTTGGCAGGCACGTATGGCTTAGTGGTGAAGCTGAGTTCAAAGGCTTGGGGCAGGGTTTGTCCGGTTTCGGCCAAAGCGCCGTTTTTCACCCCGATGGTATATTTGGCGTCGTAGCCCAGGCGGGTTTTGTTTTTGAGGGTTATGGTCGAATTGGTGTTCGAGTACGCCAATTCGAAATCCACTTTCCCTGCCGGGCCGGTGAAGCTCAGGGCTTCCTGCAGCTTGGCGGTGTTGAGGGTGTGCGAAAAGATGAGCTCAATAGAAACTTGCTGGTCAATCGCCGTGGCCCCGGTTTTTACTTTGGCGCCGTTGATAGTCTGCGACAGGACGTAGAGCACGTCGTCTTTGAGCGCCAGTTCGTCTTCTTTGGAACAGGCGAACGCTAACGCGGCCAGCAGCAGCCAAGCGGTATGGCGTCGGATTGGGTTGGAGAAGAAACGGTACATATCCTTGTATTTTATGCCTGACAAACGAAGGTCAGGTCGTTTGAAAAAGTCGGTTCAATTCTTCTTGGGAAGCGCGGTGGTTTGTGGAAAGGGAAATTCTTCGACCAATTGCTTGAAAAAAGCGGCATTCTCTGCGGAGAGGATGGATAGGTAGAGCTTTTCCCCAAATGCGTCAAGGGCGGTGAGCCGCTCCGGGACAGACAGTACGCTTTGCCCCGACAAGGCTTTGAAAAAGGCCAGGGCAATGAGGTACGTCCCTTCCGGGGAAGGGTGCTTGTCGTCGGAGTACAGCTCCAGGTCAGGGCGCAGGAAGCGCGCTTTGTCCCAAATTTCGCCTACCGGCACGTAGCGGCTGCCCAGGGAATGGGCCAGCGCAGCATATCCCTTCGTGATAGCCGGCTGTTGCAAGGGGTTGGAATCGTAAGCCCAGGTCTGGAACAGCAGGGGGGTCGCCCCCGTTTCCCGTACCAAGGCGTCAAATTTTGCTCCGTACTCCCGGAAGGCAGCGGTGTCGTCTATCGCGCTGGTGCTGTGGTTTTGGAGCACGACGATATCCCATTTCCCGGCTTGTATCCGCGCTTTGGTGTCCAATCCGCGCTCTCCTTTCCAGTGGTGGGCCCAGGAGGCACCGCTGGCGGTGGACTGTGCGCTGCGCAGCGGGAATTTTTGGGTTTCTGCCATGGCCTGTACGACCTGTGGGAGGTTCCAGTAAAACGTGAAGCTGTTGCCGACGAACAACACGCGCAGGGTATCGCCCCCCTGTGCCCGCCCCGGAAGGGCCAACAGGGCGAAGAGGGCCGTGGCGACGATTGTTCTCAATATCTTTTCCGTCATGACCTTCGAGTTTATTGGTTGATGGGCGTGGCCTGGAATAGCGATGGAATAGGGTTGGGGGTCTGTGCGTTGCGGTCTATTTCCGACTGTGGGTAGAGGAAGCGCTGTGGGAGCTCGCTGCCCTTGTTGGGCGCTACGGGCACGCGGATATTGCCTTCCTTCAAGGTGCGCCGCAGGTCGTTGAACCCTTCGATCTGCCCAAAAAAGGTGACGTAGCGCTCCTCCATGATTTCGCGCAGGAGGGCGTCGTTGGCGCTCAGGCCGGATTTGTTTTCGATACCGCCAGCGGCAAAATCGGCTGCGACATAGGCATCGTATCGCAGGTCAGCGGTATTGACGGCACCCAGGTAGCCCCCTGTGCGCAAGAAGGCGCGGAAGTTGTTGAGGGCCTGTAGCCCTGCATCAAAGCCCTGGGTGCGGAAGGAACACTCAGCTAAGATGAGCAGGTTTTCCTGATAGGTCACCAGTGGGGCGGGTGCCGTTTGGGCAGCGAAGCCGTTGGCCAGCGTGTTGGGCTGTACCCCGACGGAATTCGTGCGGAAGTAGAAGTTGAAACGCGCGGTTTCGTTGGTTTTGGCATTTCCCCTGTAGTTCGCAATGCTCGGGTTGGTGGCGGGATTTGCCTGGAGCAGGCTGTTGAAAAAATTGGAGACGCGCACATCGGCCCCGCGCACCTGAACGGCAAAAAACTGGTAGGTGAGGTTGGCGTTGCCCGCTGCGGTGCCATGCGGGGCGTACAGGCTGTTGGAAAAGGCGGTGATGCCTTTCTTGGCGGCCTCCAGGGCTGCCGAATAGTTTTTGACGTGTAGGTAGTAGCGGGCTTTGAGCGTATAGGCAACCTCTTTCCATTTCAGCGGGTTGCCGTCGAAATAAATCTCGGACTTGGCGGCGGGCCTCCCGGTACCGCTGTCGAGATTTTTGATGGCCTCGTCGAGCAGGGTTTGCAACTCGGCGTACACGGAGCGCTGGTCGGCGTATTTGGGGTGGTCTATTTCCACCCTACCGGCATCCTGGAAGGGGATATCGCCGTATAGGGCCGTCGCCGTGCCGATGATATGGGCGCGCAAAACCTGTAATATGCCTTGGGTCACGCCTTTTACCCCGGATTCGCCGGCTACTTTTTCCGCTTCCAGGGCATTGCGGTATGCGTTTACATAGACGTCCTGCCACAGGGCGTTGAAGTCGCTGGCCGTCATGATATACGTTGAAAAGCCGAGGTGCTGGCGGTCTATGCCCGTGTAGTAGCCGCAAAAAATGCCGGCGCGCCGGGCACTTTCGCCCGTTTGCAGGACGATATTCCCCACTTCGGCACCCGTGAGGATGTAGGGATAGGCCGCACTGGTCGGGTTGTTGGGATCCTGGTTGATACCGTCCACCAAATCACTGCAGGAAGCCAGCAGGGCGGCAAGGGATAAAGAAAGGATGCGATATTTCATAATGTGGAGAGCTGCTGGTTAAAGATTGAGGATCAGGGTAAACAGATACGACTTGGTGCCGGGGTTGTTGAAATAGTCCATTCCCCGCGCCGCACTGACGCCGGAGAGGTTGGTGTCCGGGTCGTTGCCTTCGAACTCCGTCCAGAGCAGTAGGTTGCGCGCAGTCAGGTTGCACTCGATGGAGCTCAGCCCGGTGCGCTGCTTCAGCCAGGGGGCGCGAAGGGTGTAAGATAGGCCGACTTCGCGGAGCCGCGTCCAGGAACCGTCTTCGATGTACAGCTCGTCGTTGCCATTGCTGAAAAAGCCGCCCGCCCCGTTGTACCAGGCTTCGGTCAGGGCCACTGGCCCCGCGCCGAAATCGCGGATATTCCCCCGGAAGGTCTCGCCGATCTTGATGATGTTGCCCCGGAAGTCTTTCAAGTTGCGGGTGGCGGTGATTTCCTGTGCGGAAGCACCCCAGCGCCCCAGGTCGTAGAGCACCGCCTTCGTGCCGGCATAGATGTCGGCTCCCTGATAGGTTTCAAATAAAAAGGATAGCGATATATTCTTGAACTTGAGTACAGAGGAAAGTGCCCCCTGCCAGTCGGGGTTGGGGTCCCCGATGACGCCTTCTATGGCGTCTTGTACCGGAAAGCCGTTTTCGTCAAACACAATACTGCCGTCGGGGTTGCGCAAACTGCGGGAACCCCACAGAACGCCGTAGGGCATCCCTTCCACCGCCCTTGCGCTCACGGCAGATAAGCCGCCGAGGTTTATGCCGGCTACACCAGCCAGGTCGAGGACCGTGTTGCGCACCCGCGTGTAAGTGCCCGTCACTTCCCAGTTGAGGTTGCGGGTAGCGATGAACTGATAGCTCAGGTCGGCCTCAAAGCCTTTGTTTTGGATACTGGCCCCGTTGGAATAAACATTGCTGTAGCCCCTGGAGTTGGCTACGGGGAAGTCCAGGAGCACGTCTATGGTCTGGTTGTCGAAGTAGGTCCCGCTCAGGGAGAGGCGGTCTTTCAAAAAGCGCAGATCGGCACCTACCTCAAACTCTTTTTTGCGCTCCGGGCGCAAAATGGCGTTCCCCCGGCTGGCACTCGGCACGATACCTCCTATGCCGAAGAGCCCCAGGCCCAGGTCGCCTCCGTAGGAGTCGCCGAAACTGGGGGTGACATATACGTTGGAGGTGTTGTAGCGGGCCGGCTGTACGCCTACCTCCCCGTAGGAGAGGCGCAGTTTGCCGAAGGAAAAGAAGTCGTTTTCCAATTTTCCTAACTTAGAAAACTGCCAGGCCAGGCTGCCCGAGGGGAAGAAGAAGGTATTGTCGGCAGCGTCCCCAAAGGTAGAGGCCGCTTCCCCGCGGAGCGAGCCGTTCAGGTAGAGCATGTCCCAGGCGCTAAAGCCCCCGGAGACGTAGGCCCCGGCAGTCCGCTCCCGCCCTTGCGAACTGGCGGTCGTGATGTTTTCCGGCAGGGCGTTGTCTTTGTTGCGCACGACGCTGGCCACATCTACAAACTGGATGAAGTTGATATGGCTTACCCCGTTCACAATGAGGGCCTTGCTGTTGTAGTTGAAGCCGACCAGAAGGTTGCCGTCGAAGTTTTTCCCGAACTTCCGGCTGGCCTTGGCGATGTAGTCCATGTTGAAAATGCTGCTCGAGGCCAGCGATTGTTCGTAAAAGCCCAAGCGGTATGCCCCTGCTGCAGAGCCGGGGGTGAAGAACTCGTTGCGCTGCTCCGTATATTGATCCAAGCCGACCCGCGCAATGAGGTCTATCCCGCGCACAGGGGAGGCGCTCAACTCCAGGCTGCTGATGAAGCGGTCCACCTTGGCCAGGTCCTCCTGCTCCCGGATAGTCCACAGGGGGTTGTTGTATACGGGCGTATCGTCGGCGCCTAATGGTTCCTGGTAGGCGCGCTGCCGGTTGGCAGCGGGCGAGGCGGTGCTGCCGGCAAAGTAGCTGCCGCGGTAACCGGAAATGTCGAAATCGGGCGGGTTGCGCAACAGGCCCAGGTACAGACCGGAAGAACTCGAGCCTTTCAGGATGCGGTCGGAACCGGTGCGGGCGTACGAGGATTTTGTTTTTAAAACGAGCCAGGGTGCCAGCATGTGCGTCGAGTTGAAGCGGGCGGTCGTGCGGCGATACGCGGAATTGTTCCGGATGATGCCCTGCTGGTTCATGTCGCTGAGGCTGAAGAAAACATTACTGCGCTCATTGCCCCCGCTCATGCTTAGGTTGTTCTCGAGGAAGTGCCCGTTGCCAAAGATGAGGTCAAAATTGGAATCGTCGTATATGGTCTGGGAGTTCTTCTTGAGGATGGGGTAGTACACCGCACCGTCCTGGTCCACGAAATACGCCCCTGCCGTGTTGAAATCATCGGCCGCCCCGGAACGGTTGGCGATCTTGTCGCCCCAGGAATCCCGCGAGCGCTGGTTGTAGATGCCGTTGTCGCCCTGCCCGAAGGTGCTCTGCAGCGGGTATTTGCGGTTGATGATGTCCATCGAGTAGGTGGACTTGTACGAGGCGCTGAACTTTTGCCCAAATTTGCCGCTCTTGGTGGTGATCAGGATGACCCCGCCCAATGCTTGGGTGCCGTATAACGCCGCTGCCGAAGCCCCCTTCAGCACGGAAATGTTCTCAATATCGTTGGGGTTGATGTCGTTTAGGCGCGATTCCTGGCTCACGCCACTGGAGGAACTGTTGCCCCGGGTGTCGTTGCTGATGGGCACGCCATCGAGTACGATGAGGGGCTGGCTGTTGCGGGTGATAGAGGAAATACCCCGTATCTGGATGTACGCACCCGCCCCGGGGTCGCCGGAGTTGCGCGTGATCCGTATGCCCGAGGACTTTCCCGACAGGGCACTGATGAGAGTGGATTCCCCCGCCCCGGCGATGGCCCGGGCAGAGACCTGGGAACTGGCATATCCCAGCGCGTCCTTGTTTTCGCGAAGGCCGAGCGCAGTCACCACGACCTCGTCGAGTACGTCGCTGTCTTCCTCGAGGCTGAGCTTGATTTCCGTTGCGGAGCCGACGCGTCGCAGGGTCGTTTCCATACCTACATAGCTAAAAACGAGTACAGCATTGCTGTCGGCTACCTCTATCCGGAAAACTCCGTCTAAATCGGTGACCGTCCCGTTGCTCGTCCCCTGCTCGAGGACAGAAGCCCCGATCAAGGGGATGCCTTTTCCGTCGCTCACCGTCCCGCGGACCGTGCGCTGGCCGTACAGGGCGGTGCTGACCAGGCAGCAAAATAACAGTTGTGCGCAAATTATCCTGTACATATAAAAAAATTTAATGGGTTTGATTTGGAATGCTATTTTTTAAAACCGGCAGGGAATGCTTCTGCATCGTATCCAAGGAAAAGGGGCAGTAGATAATACATGAATACCGTGAGCAGGATGCTGGACGCGATGTTCAGCAGGATACCCGCCCGTACCATATCGTTGATCTTCAGATACCCCGACCCGAACACGACCGCATTGGGCGGCGTGGCTACCGGCAGCATGAAGGCGCAGGAGGCCGCTAAGGTCGCCCCGATGAGCAGCCCAAAGGGATGTACGTCGAGCGCCAGGGCTAGGGGGGCCAGAATGGGCAGTATCATGGCCGTCGTCGCTAAATTGGACGTCACTTCCGTCAAAAAATTCACAGATAAAATGATGGCGAGCAACAGCGCAATCAAATGTACCCCGTTCAGGGAGGCCATCTGGAGGCCAATCCACTCCGCCAGGCCGCTCGTCTTGAACCCCTCCGCAATGGCCAACCCGCCTCCAAAGAGCAACAGGATGCCCCAGGGCAGCTTCACGGCTTCCTCCCAGGTGAGAAAGGGCTGTTTTGATTTCCCTGAGGTGGGGACGAGAAACAGTACAAAAGCCGCCATCATGGCGATGATCGTATCGTCGAGCTGGGGGAAAAAGCGGTTTAGGAAAAACGAGCGCGTAATCCAGGCCAGGGCGGTCAGGATGAAGACGGCCAGAACCGCCTTTTCTTCGTACGTGATCCTGCCCAAGGCCTGCAGCTGCTTGCCAATCTCCTCCCGTCCCCCCGGAAAGCCCTGCTGGGGGAACTTGAACACCACCGAGGTCAGGATTTTCCATACGATGAACAACAAAATAAAGGCGAAGGGGAACCCGACGACAAACCAGTCGTAAAAACTGACGTCCACCTGGTAGAAATCCTTCACCACCCCGGCCAACACCAGGTTGGGCGGACTGCCCACGAGGGTCGCCATCCCGCCAATCGTGGCACTGTAGGCGATGGACAACATAAGCGCTTTGCCAAACACCAGGTTCTCGTCCTCCCGCGTCGCCGGGTTGTCTCGTAACTGTGCGACAATCGCCAGCCCTATCGGCATCATGAGCACCGCGGTGGCGGTGT
>JBEGMH010000124.1:0-6742 GCA_041183125.1 Bacteroidota bacterium
TTTCCAATAGCTCGCTCACCTGCGGTTGCCGCAACGTCAACGTCGTGCTCGACCCGTTGAGTGGCAGCAAAGTGCTCACGCCCAAAGATGTAGCCGGTGGGGACTGCGTCCTTGCCAATGCATCTGTCGTAGTCGTGGACGACAACCCGCTGAACCGGGATACGGTAGACTGCCCGGGCGTGTGGACCTACGGCCTGTTCGACGGGGCAGGGGCCCTACTTTGCTGGGGCAAAGTAACGGCAGAAGACCGCTCTGGCCCCCTGTTGGCGGAGGTGGTGGGGCGGTGCAACCGCCCGGTAGCGGGCAGTGCCTCCAATGGGGTGAGACCGGCTGCCTTAGCGCCGATCTTCCCGCAGGCCCTGGTCTGGAGAGACACCTTCCTTTCTTCCGATATCAATAAAGTACTCAACAATACCCAGAGTTGGGACGGGGTGGCACCGCTCAACAGCACGTTTTCCCACCTCGCTGGAGGGGTGCGCTTCGAAGATGCGTGCCACTATTCACTGTACTGCGATTGCCGGACCGACGTTAAAGTAAACGACCAAATCACGTACTTCCAGTGTAATACGGTCAGCGGTAACCGGGTCTGGGCTAAAATAGACCGCACGTTCATCGGCACAGACTGCAAAGGCAACACCAGTACGGTCAGCCAGGAAATCTTCTTTGTCCGCCCGCTCATCAAACCAGATGTCTGCCCTTCCGAAGTGGTGCTGCGCAACGATGCTTGCTCGGCCAACGGTGCCGAAATGCTGCTCGAGCTGAAAAAAAACTACTTTGTCTTCACCGACAGCCTCTCCTGTAACCGGGAGAAATACGCCTACTTCAGCGATGCCGTCACCGCGGGCAATGCCGTAAAAGTCCTGGAGGACAACTTCAGTTTCGAAGTAGAACAAAACGCTGAATACGTACTCTGCAGCGGGCGGCAACTCCTGCTCACCGTCTATGCGATGGACTGGTGCACAGCGGGCCGGCAACCGCTCGACACCGTGTCCCTGCGCTGGGGGGATGGCACACCTCCCGTGATTTCCATGCCCACCAAGCCGGTGATTGTCTCGACCAGTATCCTGGACTGTACCGCGAGCCTGGGCATAGACCGCCTCGGACTGGGCACTTCCTTTGGCATCCAGATTACCGATAACTGCCAGTTGGGCACGGTCTCCTCGCGTATCGAATCTTGTGTGGACTCCGTGGTGTCGGGTATCCCGGTAGCGGGCAAAGCCTGGCGAAAGCTCTCCTACCGCACGACTACGGTCAATAGCCGCCTCATGGCCCTGGGCCTCCCGGTGGGCAACCACCGCCTCATCGTACAAGCGTACGACCGCTGTAACAACAAACGGGAAGATACGCTCCATTTCGTCATCGTGGACCGGATTGCCCCCGTGATGAGATGTGAGAGCCAGATGAACCTCACCCTTTCTACCTCTGGCTATACGTCGGCTGAAGATCCTTTTGCACTCAATGGATACGCTAAAATGCTGGCCTCCGAGATCAACAAAGGGGTTTCCGACAATTGCAACGTCGCCTGGGCCCGCGTGCGCCGCGCCTATTCCCCACGAAACCTCTATGCTTTTATCGCCCGCGGCTACGACAGCGATGGAGACGGGGATATTGACACCAACGATGGGGTGGACTGGAACGGAAGCGGGGTTATCGGCGATGAGGACATGGAAAAGTTTGAGTATTCCAGAGAGAACCCCAGCGTCCTCATGAGCCCGGCCCTGGACTATGTGGAGTTTTTTTGCGGCGACATCCTGGAGGCGGGTATCCGGGTGGAACTCTGGGGAAAAGACCGGGTCGTCCCTCTGGGAGGCTGCGTGTTTCCCACTGAAGCCGACGGCCTGCCTTACCCTCCGTCCAGCGGTGGAAACCTCAGTTACTGCGGGCTGAGCGTCGTGGTAGAAGACAAAACCGCTCCGACGTTCAGCTTGCCTCAGCAAGCCCTTCTCCCAGGCACGAAGCCCCATTTGGTAGATTCCCTCCGCCAAGCCCGCAAAGTCAGTGTGACGAGTGCGACATACCGCTTTATTGAAGACAGTATCTTTGTTGCACAGGGCTTTGGCCGCTTTCGGGTGAGCGGGGGCGATGATTGCCAGAATGTGGAAGTAGACGTAGAGATCGCTCCTTCCCTGCAGTGCGGTGCCGGTACCGTCCTGCTGACTTATACGGCCAAAAAATGGATTAACGGCAGCCCGGTCGCTTTTCCCGCAGGCTCGGCAGCCATCCGCATCCAGCCAGTACACGGGTACGACATCCGCTTCCCCGCAGACGCCAGCGTGACCTGTGCGGCCACACTGAGCGATACGGCCAAGGTTATCGGCTCTTTCTCCGGCCCCTGCGACATCTTGTCGGTACAGGTAGTGGACCTGCAGTATGCGGGGCCGGTTGTGGGCAGTCGCCCTGCGGGGGAGTGCCAGCGCATCTACCGCACCTTCACGGTCGTAAACTGGTGCCAGTACGATGAGGCTTGTGGCGACCCCGGACTATGGTCGGTGATCGTTCCCCGCGACCCCGCCAACGACGGCTTTGACGGCGTCCGGGTGCTGGTGCGCGACGAGACGGTGCAGGGGTTGGTCGTACAGGGCCGGGAAGCGCCCGGTAGCGACACGGTAGAGGAGATCTACTACGAAGACCGCGAGGATACTTCCCTGGGCCCTGACGGATTTACGGGGGGAACCTTGTCGGTCGGTATGAACGGTGTACCGGAAACCTTTGAGCGCATCAACCCGACCAATGGCAGCTCCGGGCGAACGGGCAGTTTTTCGCTCAATAGCGCCCTTACCCAAACCTACCCCAGAGCAGGAAGCCCCTCCACCGTATCGGTCAAAAGCACGGTGGATATCCAGTTCAACAACCCTTCCTTGTCGGGCTGTGCTTCCGCTACGAGCTATTTTGCCTGGGCGTTCACGCAGGTCATCTCCGTGCTGGACACCACGCCGCCCGTGGTGCGCGAAACAGGCCCCCTGGCTTTTTACCAGGATAAAAACAACTGCACGGCCAGTGTGGGATTCCAGTTTTCCGCTACCGATGCCTGTTCTGCCCAGGTAACCACGCAAATCGGGGGAAAAGTATCGTTGGCCCAGGTACAGATCAAAGCCAACGGAGGGCCCGTACAGGATTTGATTGTGGTAGGGGGTAGCGTCCTGCCCTTGGATTCCCTCCAGAACACATGGACCTTCCGTGCCCTGGCACTGCCGTTGGGCCAGTATAGCCTTATCGTCCGGGTGCGCGACGGCTGTGGCAACCAGTCGGCACAGCGCGAGCTGCCTTTCGAGGTACGCGATACGAGTGGTACGGCACCGATCTGCCTCAGCGGCTTGGCCGCTACGTTGAGCCGGAACTCCGTCACCCGGCGGGGTGAACTGACGCTATTGGCTACCGACCTCATCGCCAGTCCGGTGTACGATTGCAACGGGCAAGGCCCGGAGATTGGCCCGGGCGGCACCAGGCTCGTCCGTAAGTACTATATTCAACGGGACAACGGCGACCGTATCTGGGACATACAGGACAGTATAGACAGCCGGGGTTTTCCGCTCGTCAAAAAGACTTCGGTGACCTTGACCTGTGACGATCTGCCCGATAGCCTCATCCTGCTCCGCATCTATTCCGAAGATACACTTGGGAACATGGCCTACAGCAGCACGCATGTCTTGCTCAGCGACCCGGCACAGTCTTGCATGCCCTCTCTTTCCGCGGCGAGCATCAGCGGTGCGGTCTCTACTGAATCAAAGATATCCGTAGAAGGGGTGGAAATTGGCCTGGCAGGCCCGCAGACGATGACCTACCGAACCGACCCTCAGGGGGCCTTCCGGTTCAGTCAGCTGCCGATGGGGGCTGACTATGTGCTCAGTGCCAAATTGGACGAGAACCCCCGCAACGGGGTATCTACCTTTGACATGGTGCTCATCCAGAAACACATCCTCGGCATGCAGTCGCTCGATAGCCCGTACAAGGTGATCGCAGCCGATGTCAACAGTTCAAAATCGGTTTCTACCCTGGATTTGATTCATTTGCGCAAGCTGATCCTGGGCATTGACGCCCGGTTTTCCAGCAGCCCGAGCTGGCGCTTCATCCCCAAGGGCCACGTGTTCACCAATGGGCTCAACCCATGGGCCAGCCCTTTGCCGGAGGCGGTCTCTATCTCTAAGCTCGCAGGCGATACCCTCGCCTCATTTGTAGCCGTCAAGATAGGGGATGTCAATAGTTCCGTTGCGGCGAGTGGTGTGGTGCGTGCGAATGGAAGCCTGGCGCTCCATGCCCCGGAAATGGTCTTGGAGGCAGGGCAGACCTACCTCATTCCCTTCCGCACCGCAACGGCTGACCTGGAAGGCTTCCAGTTCACCCTGGCGTTTGACCCTTCGGCTGTAGAGTTGGCCTACGTTACCCCTTCCTTGGCCCGGCCCGAGCACCTGAGCGTTTCCCCCGAAGAAGGACTTATCGCAGCAAGCTGGATACGCCCGGGCTTGCATGCCGCTGCCCAAGACACGCTGTTCGTCTGTGCGGTCCGGGCTAAAAAAGAAGCCCGTCTGAGCGAGGTGTTGCAACTCAGCGGGCGTATTGCAGCTCCGGAGGCATATCGCGACAACGGCGATTTGCTCGCCCTCGCGCTGTACTTCGACCCGGCGCGCAACCGCGAGATACTCCCCGGTACAAAGTTCGAGCTATTCCAAAATTTCCCGAATCCCTGCTATGGACTGAGTACGTCTATCCCTTTTTCCCTGCCCGTTGCTGGTGAAGTCGTACTCTCGGTACGGGATATTGCCGGGCGGGTACTGTATTCTCACCGCGGGATATACCAGGAAGGACGGCACAGTATAGCGCTCCGGGCAGACGATATCGGCGCGAGCGGGCTGCTGTTCTATACGGTGCATTACCAAAACCAAAACTATACCCGGCAGATGGTTGTGCTGCTGGGCCAGTAGGGGTTCGCCCTGGGGAACTGCTGCGCCGTTTCGGACAGATTTTTTCCTCGTTGCCCGGCCCAGAGGAGGGAAACTTTTTCGAGGCGTTGGTAGTTTATTAGACTTGTTGCGAGGGGTCAGCGAGGAGGGAAAAAAGAGTCATTTTTTATCCACACGAAGGCTTTTTGAGGGAGTCTAACCGGGCTATATGACCGAAAAAAGGCACAGTGTGGGAAAAAAAGGGCCTTTTTGACCCCTTGATGATCCCCTCGCAACAAGTCTATTATCTCAAGTTAGTACCGATTGGGCGGGAGCAATTCCAGGCCATGGTAGCCGCGCTCCCCTCGGTCAAAAAACCGGAAGTCATGATGTTATAGGATGCTATTCTGGAAGAAGGCCGCGAAAAAGGGCTGAGGAAGGTCTCGAAAAAGGCCGTGAGGAAGGTCTTGAAAAAGGTCTTGAAGAGGCTAAAAAACGAACGATCTTGAACGGCCATAAAAACGGCCTCTCGGTAGATATGCTTTGTCTGCTCACCGACTACCGCGAAGAGCAGGTATTGCGCATCCTGGCCCAAATAGATGACCAGACACCGGACTAGTACCGTCAATCGCGTCGCTTGAGACGGCTGGCCAGGAGGGCAGCGAGGATACTCATCGCGATGGCAAAATAGCCCACGCGGTTGTAGTGGGCCAAGCTGCCGTCCGGGTTCCGGGTAACGATCAGACCAGCGATAAAGGAGGCTAAGGCCAGCCCCAGTTCATTGGCGGAAGCGCGCACACTCATGAAGCCCCCCCTGCGCTCCGGACTCACCACCGAAGTGACCATCGTAGTGGCCGGCACATTGCGCCCTCCGGAGGCGACGAAAAAGGCAGTCGTAGCCAGCAAGGCAATCGCCATAGGTACCGCAGGTAGATGGGTGATGGTGAAAATCACGAACAGCGCAAATACCGTAGCCAACAAAAAGACCCTGCCGTTGCCGTGGCGGTCAGCCATACGCCCTACTGTGGGCAATACGACTACCGATGCCAGCCCTCCCGCTAAATATACGTAAGAGACCTGATGGTCGGAAAAGCCAATGTTGAGCTGCATGTAGGGCGCGATAAAGGGAATGATGGAAAAATGCCCCAACATCAATACCACACTGAACGCCAGGGCCCGTAACTGGTTGCCATCGCGCACAATACCGCTGAATACATCCAGCGGGCTCAGACGGCCCTCCCCGTGCTGATGATGTCCCTTCATGGAAGGAAATAGGAACGCAATCCCTGCTAATACTAGTAGCGCAAAGCCCCCAATGACCAAAAATGGGGCCCGCCAGGAAAACTGCGCCGCTAAAAAGACACCCAAAGGTACCCCAGCTACCGAAGCTACTGAGAAAGCGGTCATCACCATACCCATGGCACTGGCCCGCCGCTCAAAGGGTACTAAATCGCTCACCGCTGACAATACCAAAGCCCCCAACAACCCGCCAAAAGCGCCCGTAATGGCCCGCGCCGCCAGAAACAGGTAGTACCCGTCTGCAACCGAGCACAACAGTGTGCCAATGGTAAAGCCCGTATAGACAAACAACAGCGCCGTCTTCCGGTCGAAGCGGTCCACAAAGGCCGCACTGAACAGGCTCATGGCAAAGGCACTCGCCGCATAAATCGAGACGATCAGGCTGAACTGCTGCGGGCTGATGCCAAAAACGCGCATGAACTGAGGCCCTAAGGGCATGATGATCATGAAATCCATGATATCCGAAAACTGAATGACCGCAAGCAGGAGAAGGATATGGTTTTCCTTGTTTTTGAACATGGTAGAGTGTTGATGCCGAACGGGCAGGCGCAAAGGTAGCCAAAGAT